>JAEXHR010000305.1 GCA_023449855.1 Pseudomonadota bacterium
GCGACTTCCAGCAGGTGAATTCCACCCACTCAACGAGCCAATGGCGCGGTTGAAGCGTGTAGCGTAGCCCATGTTCCGCTTATGTCCGAGAAATCGTTGTCTGGCGAACAAACCTTGAGGTGACGCCAATTACATCAGCCATTCCCGTCAAAGGATCGCCATGGCCTTCTTCGACGCGAATGGATTGTCAGATTCGGAATGAAGCCGGGCACGCGAGCCATATAATCGCGGTAAACCTCGCCGAAGCTGGCTAGCGCCTCCTTTTCCTCATGCCGAGCCAGCCGAATATACATCACGACGAGCACCGGAAACATAGCAAGGGTCAAAAGGGTCGGCCATTGTAGCAAAAAGCCGAGCATGACGAGAATGAAGCCGACATATTGCGGGTGCCGGATCCGGGCATAAATCCCAGTAAGGGCCAATTGGTGTTTGCGCTGACTCAAGTGAAGGGCCGTCCATGCAACCGAGATCAGCCAGTAACCCACGCCGATCAGCACAAAGCTGGCGATGTGGAATGGACCGTAATGGGGATTAACTCGCCAGCCGAACATCATCTCCAGGAGATGTCCAGCATCGTGGCTCCACCAGTCGACAGCGGGGAAATACGACTGGAGCCACCCCGAAAGCACGAAGATCGTGAGCGGGAAGCCATACATTTCCGCGAAGAGCGCTATGATGAAAGCGCTGAACGCCCCCAAACTGCGCCAGTCTCGTTTAGTTGCCGGCTTGAAGAAGCTGAACGCAAAGAGGATGAAAACGGCGGCGTTAACCAGCGCGAGCCCCCACAGACCATAGCCATAGTCGGCGTGCGTCATCGCGACTCTCCTTCGATGCGGCCGTTGGGATTGGCCGGTAAGCCGGCGGGTGCCTGACCGGGCTCATGGCCATGCTGATGCCCACCATGGCCGCGGTGCATGAACAGGTGCATGAGCGGGCAGGCGAGCAGGATGAGATAGGGCAGCACACCCAGGAAGTGCGCGGTATACTCGTTGAGGAGGAAGAAGCTAGCGACGAGCAGGAAGCCGATCAGAACGATCTTGCCGCGCTTGCGCATGCGATGGTCATGTTCGCCCATATGCCGTCCTCTTCTGGTCAACGTCCGGGCAGCATAGGCTCGAGTCCAAGGAGCAAGGTATAAGTAGAGACCGAAGTCCCCCGGGCATCGCGCAGGCATGGGTAAGGCGATCGATGGGATCGGCCATCGGCGTTCGGGCGACGCAGCTGTCGGGGAGCAGCAGTCGTGCTGCGGATTTTGCGTATAGGCGTGCGGCGTCCGCGAACCAATGCTGCGCTCACGAACATAATCGTGAGAGGCAGGCCCGCGTCCATGCAAAAGAGAAAGAAACGGCACCATTCCCGCGTGACCATCTTCGAGCGTGAAGCAAGGATCGATCTGGCCAAGCGCCCGGCCGATGGTCTCGGCGTTGCCTTTCTCGGCGCATCGGGAACGGTCACAGGGTCGCGTTATCTGGTGGACGATGGTGAAACTCAGATCGTGGTCGATTCCGGCCTGTTTCAGGGACCCAGGGATCTGCGCCGCCTTAATTGGGCATCGATCCCACCCGAAGTCGCGGATGTCGGCCAGGTGCTGCTGACCCACGCCCATCTCGATCACTCGGGCGCACTACCGCGCATGGCGCGCCTGGGCTGGGACGGGACCGTCCTTGCCACGCGGGCGACCGCGGCCCTGTGCGAGCTCCTTCTTCCCGACAGCGGCCATCTGCAGGAAAAGGATGCGGAGTTCGCCAACCAGCACGGCTTCTCCAGGCACCAGCCGGCGCTGCCCCTCTACACCCAGGCCGACGCGCGTCTGGCATTGCAGCTCTTCCGCCCGATCGAGTTCGGAGCGTGGCATGCAGTCACGGACGGCATCAGGGTGCGCTACCATCGCGCCGGCCACATCCTCGGCGCGGCGTCGATCGAGATCGACTGGAAGGGGCGGACAATCCTCTTCTCAGGCGACATCGGCCGTTACGGCGATGCGGTGATGAAGGATCCCGAGCCGCCCGCGCGCGCCGACTATGTCCTAGTGGAATCGACCTATGGCGATCGGCGCCACGAGCAGGTCGATCCGACAAAGACGCTTGGAGATCATGTCGAACGATGCGTCGAGAGAGGCGGGACGGTGGTGATTCCGGCCTTCGCCGTGGGACGGGTTCAGTCGCTTCTCTATCATTTCTCGCGTCTGCGCGCGCAGGGACGCCTCCGCGACATCCCGATCTTCCTCGACAGCCCGATGGCGATCAACGCGAGCGGGCTGATGTGCGATTTCATGGACGAGCATCGCCTGGCCCGCGCCGAGTGCGAAGCGGCGTGCAGCGTCGCGCACTATGTGCGCGAAGTGGAGGAATCCAAGGAACTCACCGCCAACCCCGCTCCCAAGGTCATCATCTCGGCCAGTGGAATGGCAACGGGCGGCCGCGTGCTCCACCATCTCAAGCGCTTCGCGCCGGATGGGAAGAACCTCATCCTCTTCTCAGGCTTCCAGGCGGCGGGCACCCGCGGCGCCGCCATGATCGGGGGCGCCCGGACGATCAAGATCCACGGCGAGTATATCCCGGTCGAAGCCGATGTCGCCAACCTGACGATGCTTTCGGCGCATGCCGACAGCGACGAGCTCATGCGCTGGCTCGGGTCGCTGCAAGAGCCCCCGCGCCATGTCTATGTCACGCATGGCGAGCCGACCGGCGCCCAGGTCCTGGCGAAGCGTGTCTCGGAGGATCTGGGCTGGGCATGCAGCGTACCGGCGCTGGGTAGCTGGGGCATGCTCGCGTGAAGCCCGGGATCATCGAGGACGCCGAAGTAGAGCCTGTCGCGACGACGCTGCGGGCACACCGCCTCGGCCTGTCGGCTGCCGGAGGTGATCTGATCGCGGTCATGCGCCAAGACTGTCCCGTCTGCCGCTCGGAAGGTCTCGCGTCGCGCGCGCAGGTCGCGCTGCACGCCGGCGGGCGGGAAATCGTCGTCTCGCTGCTGCACAGTTCCGCGGAGGCTCCAGCGCCCGGCGAGATCGGCCTGTCCGAATCCGCATGGCGGCGGCTCGGCGTCAGCGAGGGCGATCCGGTCGAGATCGCGCACGCCCAGCCTCTCGCCTCGCTCGCCGAAGTGCGTCGGCGCATCTATGGCAATCGTCTCAGTGAAGGGGCTTTTTCAGCGATCATGACCGACATCGCCGAGCGACGCTATAGCGATGTCCATCTCTCGGCGTTCATCACGGCATGCTCAGCGGTCCCGCTCGATACGGACGAAACGATCAGCCTGACCAGGGCGATGGTCGATGTCGGCGAGCGATTGCAGTGGTCCGGAGCGGTCATCGTCGACAAGCATAGCGTCGGTGGATTGCCGGGCAATCGCACCACGCCGATCATCGTCTCGATCATGGCCGCGGAGGGCCTGATCATGCCCAAGACATCGTCGCGGGCGATCACCTCGCCGGCCGGCACGGCGGACACGATGGAGGTGCTTGCACCTGTCGACCTCGACGTTTCCGCCATCCGCAAGGTGGTCGAGCGCGAAGGCGGCTGCATCGCCTGGGGCGGCGCCGTCAATCTCAGCCCGGCCGACGATGTGATCATCGGCGTTGAACGAGTGCTCGATATCGATGCCGTAGGGCAGATGGTCGCCTCGGTGCTGTCCAAGAAAATCGCGGCCGGTGCGACCCATCTGGTCATCGATATCCCGGTCGGGCCGACCGCCAAGGTACGCGGAACCGATGCCGCCGATACGCTCGAGCGCGCGCTGAGCTCGGTCGCCCAAGCCTTCGGGCTTCGCACGCGCGTGATGCGCGGCCCCGGCGCGGAGCCGATCGGACGGGGCATCGGCCCGGCGCTCGAGGCGCAGGATATCCTTGCCGTCCTCCAGGGGCAGCCGGGCGCCGAGGATCTCGCCCACCGGGCCTGCGAGCTGGCGGGAGGACTGCTTGAGCTCGCTGACGCGGCCCCGGCCGGCGAAGGCTATGCGCGTGCGCGGGCGTGTCTCGAAAGCGGCGGGGCCTGGGCCAAGTTCCAACGTATCTGCGAAGCGCAGGGCGGCATGCGGGCTCCACCGGTCGCCCGGTTTCAGCAGGATATGATCGCTCCCTATAGCGGCCGCCTGGTGAGTATCGACAATCGCAAGCTCGCGACGGTCGCGAAGCTCGCCGGCGCGCCGGTGGCCAAGGCCGCTGGCGTCGCACTGCAGTGTCGGCTGAACCAGATGGTGGATGCCGGGGCTCCCTTGTGTAGCATTCATGCCGAGAGCCCGGGCGAGCTCGACTATGCGGCGGCCTATGCCGTGAGCGACGGGCCGATCTTCGGGATTGAAGCGCTATGAACCGTCCCGTCCTGTTCGCGCTGCCTGGCAGCGAGGCCCTGGCACAGCCGCTATCCGCCGCGCTCGATGCAGAGGTCGGCACGATCGAGCATCGTCAGTTTCCTGACGGGGAAACCTATCTCAGGGTCGGAAACGACGTCAGCGACCGCGAGGTCATCCTGCTGTCCAGTCTCGATCATCCGGACGCCAAGCTGTTGCCGCTGCTGTTCGCAGCCGACACCGCGCGCGATCTTGGCGCTCGCAGGATCGGGCTCGTCGCCCCTTACCTCGCTTACATGCGCCAGGACATACGCTTCCATGCCGGCGAGGCGGTGACGTCGCGAACCTTTGCTGCGATCCTGTCTCGCCATCTCGACTGGCTGGTGACGGTCGATCCGCATCTCCATCGCTACCATGAATTGTCGGAAATCTACCGCATCCCAACCCAGGTTGTTCATGCCGCGCCGTTTTTGGCCTCGTGGATCAAGCGCAATGTCGCTCGCCCGCTGATCATCGGTCCGGACCTGGAAAGCGAACAGTGGGTCTCGCAGGTGGCGGCCGATGCCGATGCTCCGTTTCTCGTGTGCGAGAAAATCCGATCCGGCGACCGTCACGTCACCATCTCGATTCCGAATGCCCCAGCGTTTCTCGATCGCCAGCCGGTGCTGGTCGACGATATCGCCTCATCCGGTCGGACCCTCACCGAGGCGGCGCGCCAACTGGTCGGCATGGGGTTCGCGCGACCGGATTGCGTGGTCGTGCATCCGCTTTTTGCCGGCGATGCAGCGCAGGTTCTGGGTGGGCTTGTCGAAAGGATCGTCAGCACGAACGCGGTTGCACATGCGTCGAATGATATAGACGTCATGCCAGCGATCGCGGAGGCCGTTCGCCACCGGATTGAATGGCGTGCTGCGCGTCAGTTCTAAGACGGAAATGAACGCCCGGCAAACGCTGTGCGCGTCCTCATCCATTGACCCTAAACGAGTCCGAACCAATCTCCTGAGATCTCCCTTTCGGAGAAAATCGCGGCAGGGAAGGAGGATATGTCGTGTCGCACACACGCTCGTTCATCGATCCCCTCGACGTTGCTGGGCACCTGAAGCTTGAGCCCGAAGTAAAGCGCGCCACCCTGCTATCCTGGGCGTCCGATCGCGCAGCCGTCAAGGGCCAACCCGCCCCCCTCGCCCGCCGGGCGCCAGTAACCCGCTGCCGGTCGACGATGTGATGGAAGCGTAGCGATGGCTCGATCGCGCCGAGGGCGGCGCGGGCAACTCGCATGCATCGTCCGGAGCAGAGACCCGGCAATGAGCCGCAGCGACCGCGGCATTGGTGTGAGCGGAGTAGCCGAACCCTCACAGTTTCGCTGTCCTTCGCCGTTTTGCCTCGCCAAATTTTTACTCTTGACCTGGGACCATAGTCCAACGTGCAGAGAAGTATCCCTTGAAGCGCTGCCCTCGCGGCACTGCGTATTGATCGATCTCGGGGGCTATGGGGAACAAGCGCGTCGTGCATATCGTCGATGACGAAGAGACAATACGAAAAGCACTAAGTTTCACGTTGCGGACCGCAGGGTTTGCCGTAGAAGCCTACGCTTCGGGGCCGGAGTTTCTGTTGAGCGCAGAGGACGCCGAGAAAGGCTGCGTGGTTCTCGACATGCACATGCCCGACATGGACGGCCTGCAGGTTCAGGCGGAGCTGACGCGACGCGGTATCGACATGCCCGTCGTGGTGCTGACGGGCAATGGCGATCCTACGCTCGCCGTACAGGCGATGAAGGCGGGCGCTGCCGACTTTCTCGCCAAACCGGTCGAGAAGGCCGCATTGCTCGGCGCGATCGACCGCGGCTTCAGCTGGCTTGAGAGTATAGCCCGTCGTGCCTCCGAACAGGCCGACGCTCTTTCGAAAGCCGCGAGACTGACGCAGCGCGAACGGGCCGTTCTGAGAGGAATTTCGCGAGGCTATCCAAATAGCCTTATCGCAGATGAACTCGGCGTCACGTCGCACACGGTCGAGCTGCATCGGGCCAGTCTGATGATCAAACTCAACGCGCAAAGCCTGCCCGACCTGTTGCGGATCGCTTTCGCCGTCGACCTGCACGAATCGACCGAAAACGGGCACCCCTAAAATTCTCGGCCGTGCGATGCCGGATGCTATGCGGATCGGGCCGCGGCCAGTTCGGCGATGATCGGACAATCCGGCCGCTCGTCGCCTTGGCAGCGCTCGGCCAGGTCGATTAGCGTGTCGCGCAGCGCCGTCAACGCCTCGGCTTTGCGCTGAAACTCATCGGCGCGGGCAAGGGCAAGCCGCTTCACCTCCGCGCTGGCACGGCCGGTATTGGCCCAAAGGCTGAGCAACGTGCGGATCTCCTCGATCGGGAAGCCGAGATCGCGGGCATTGGCGATAAACCGGAGGCGATGGAGGTCGCGCTCGCCATAGTCACGATAGCCAGCACCCCGACGCGCCGGCGCCGGGATGAGGCCGATCTTTTCATAATGGCGGATCATCCGCTCAGAGACGCCGCTCTGCCGTGACGTCTCGCCGATGTTCACAGTGCTTTCCGGTTGAGGCGCAGCGCGTTGGTGACCACGCTCACCGAAGAGAGCGCCATCGCCGCCGCCGCGATAATGGGCGAGAGCAGAATACCGAACAGCGGATAGAGCGCACCCGCCGCTACGGGCACGCCCGCGACATTGTAGATGAAGGCGAAGACGAGATTCTGGCGGATGTTCGACATGGTCGCTTGGCTGAGCCGCCGCGCCCGGACGATGCCAGTCAGGTCGCCCTTGAGCAGCGTGACGCCAGCGCTCTCGATCGCGACGTCGGTGCCGGAACCCATGGCGATGCCGACGTCGGCGGCGGCCAACGCGGGGGCGTCGTTGACACCGTCGCCGGCCATGGCGACGACCCGCCCCTCGCGCTTGAACCTGGCGACCACGGCGCTCTTCTGATCGGGCAGCACCTCGGCTTCGACCTCGTCGATGCCCAGGCGTCGGGCGACCGCTTCCGCGGTCGTGCGGTTGTCGCCGGTCAGCATGACCACGCGAATGCCCTCCGCCTTGAGCGCGGCGAGCGCTTCTGGTGTCGTGGCCTTCACCGGATCGGCGATCGCGAAGGCGCCGCCGACTGTGCCGTCGACCCCGATGAAGATCGCGGTGGCGCCATCCCGGCGCAGCGCGTCGGCCTGGCTGGCGAGCGCATCGGTCGCAACCCCTTTGTCGGCAAGGAACTGCGCATTGCCGAGGACGATGCGCCGCCCTTCGACCGTGCCGAGCGCGCCGCGCCCGGTCGGCGAGTCGAAGTCGATGACGTCGCTCGTGACGATGCCGCGATCCTTCGCGGCCTCGACGATTGCCAACGCGAGCGGATGCTCGGACGCCCGCTCGACCGAGGCGGCAAGACGCAGCAGCTCGGCTTCGTCGAAGCCGGGCGCCGGCACGACCTGGGTGACGGCAGGCCGGCCTTCGGTCAGCGTGCCTGTCTTGTCGACGACGAGAGTGTCGACCTTCTCCATATGCTCGAGTGCTTCGGCATTTTTGATGAGGACACCGAGCCCGGCGCCGCGGCCGACCCCGACCATGATCGACATCGGCGTTGCCAGCCCCAGTGCGCAGGGACAGGCGATGATCAGCACGGCGACCGCCGCCACCAGCCCATAGGCGAAGCGCGGCTCGGGACCCCAGATGCCCCAGGCGATGAACGCGACGGCCGCGACCGCGATGACCACGGGCACAAACCAGCCCGACACCTGATCGGCGATGCGCTGGATCGGCGCGCGCGAGCGCTGCGCCTCAGCGACCATCTGGACGATGCGTGCGAGCATGGTATCGCGGCCGACCTTGTCGGCGACGATCACCAGCGCACCGGTCTGGTTGAGCGTGCCGCCGATCACTGTGTCGGCCTTTGCCTTGGTGACGGGCATGGATTCGCCGGTGACCATCGACTCGTCGAGCGAGGAGCGGCCGTCCTCGACTACGCCGTCGACCGGCACCTTCTCGCCCGGCCGCACCCGCAGGCGGTCGCCCACCGCAACCAGATCAAGGCTGATTTCCTCTTCGTTCCCATCAGAACCGATCCGGCGCGCGGTCTTTGGTGCAAGGTTGAGCAGCGCCTTGATCGCGCCCGAGGTGCGTTCCCGCGCGCGCAGTTCGAGCATCTGGCCGAGCAGCACGAGGACGGTGATCACCGCGGCCGCCTCGAAATAGACGGCAACCATGCCGTCCTCGCCGCGGAAGGCCGGCGGGAACAGCTGAGGCGCGAGCGTCGCGATGACGCTGTAGATCCAGGCGACCCCGGTCCCCATCGCGATCAGGGTGAACATGTTGAAGTTGCGGGTCTTGAGCGAGGCCCAGCCACGCTCGAAGAACGGCCAGCCCGCCCACAGCACGACGGGTGTCGCCAGCACGAACTGGATCCATACCGAGATAGACATCGGCACGAGGCGATGGATCGCGGGAAAGACATGCGCGCCCATCTCGAGGAACAGCACCGGGAGAGCCAGCACGAGGCCGACCCAGAAGCGCCGCGTGAAATCGACTAGCTCGTGGCTGGGGCCGCTGTCGGCGGTCACGGTCGCGGGTTCGAGCGCCATGCCGCAGATCGGACAGGACCCGGGATGGTCCTGGCGGATCTCGGGATGCATCGGGCAGGTCCAGATCGTGCCTTCGGGCGCCGCGACCGGCGGCGTCGGCGGGCCGAGATAGCGCTCGGGATCGGCGATGAATTTGGTCCGGCAGCCCGCGCTGCAGAAATGATAGCTTTCACCGCTATGCTCGGCGTGATGCGCCGTGGTCGCCGGGTCGACGGTCATGCCGCAGACCGGGTCCTTGACGCCGGTCGCCGCTTTAGCGGTGCCGTGGCCGCCGCAGCAACCGCCGCCATGCGCCGCTCCATGTGTCTCGTTCATCGCCTCGCTCCTTTCGACGCCTGACGATCTAGGGTCTGACACCGTGTCAGGGTCAATACGTAATCGCCTAAGTGGCCAAATCGGCGGGCCCGTTCGCTCGGCCGCCATCAGGCCGGGGAGCACGCCGTCGGCATTGGGCTGGGTATCGTCGATGCCATCGAGCCCGCTGCACGGTCAGGCGGAAGGCGAGCCGCATGAGACCCGTGCTGGCGGCCATAATCGGCGATTACCAGGCGCCAATCCGGGCGCAGCATGGCAAGCATGGCGGCACGCCACCGCTTCTCCCGCGCCCACAGGCGGATCGCGCGATCATAGTCTTTCGTCGATCCAGTCCCGCGCGGCGGGGTGTACGATTGCATTGGCTTCTCCCAACGCGAGGCGTTCGAAACGATAAACTACATCGACATGGGTGGCGACAGTGTCCCCAGCCAGGCGACCAGCCCGAGAATGACGATCGCAAGACCGCCTTCGACGACGAGGCTCGCGCGCAGCAGCGCCTGCGCCCGTGGCGCGTCCTCTTCCTCGATCGCCTGCGCAAGTGCCGGGGTCAGGCGATAACGGTTGAGCGCGGCCAGGCCCAGCATGCCGGCGAAGAGCAGCAGCTTGGCGATGAGCAGCAGGCCGTAGGTCGACTGCCCGAGAGACGCGATGTTGCCCGGGCCGACCAGGAACCAGCCGTTCACCGTCCCGGTCAGGATCAGCAGGGCGACGATGATCGTGCCGACGAGGGAGAAGCCCCGCAGCGCTTCCTCGGCGAGCATGACCCGGTCCATGTCTTCAGTGGCGAGATCATCGGTTGCGAGCCTGGTAAGAACCAGCGCAAGGAATGCGGCAAGCGCGCCGACCCAGGCGCCCGCGGCGAGCAGATGGATGAGATCGGCCCCCAGTTGCAGCCAGCCCGCCTCGCCTTCGCCGGCCGCGCCATGCCCGCTCCAGGCGAGGGTCGCGAGTGCGACCGCGCCTGCCAGAGTGGAGGCGATGAAGGCAGGACGGGATTGCCGGCGATAGAAGGGGATGGAGAGCAGAAGAACGAGGAGCGCGACGAGGCGCGCCTTCAGCGCCGTTCCCATGGACGTGCCGTTGAACAGCTCTGCGACCATGGAAAGATCAGGCTGGGTGAGCGGCAGCCCGGTCATGGCCGCTGCCTGCAACGCGAACCCCAGCGCCGACAGCAGGAGGGCGAGACAGGCGAGACCGGCCACCATTGCTACCATCGGCAGATGCCGCTGTACCATCCGGCCGCCGCCGGGCGCATAGAGCGCGAACAGCGGCAGGCCGAACAACAGGCCGAGATCGACGTAGAGCGCCCAGCGGACGGCGACGAGTGCCACGTCGTTCATGGCGTCACTTGACGGTAAAGGCGAGATTGCCCTGGATGCGGTGCGTGTCGGTCGAGACGACGTGCCAGGCGACCTGATAGCTGCCCGCCATGAGCGGCTTGGCGAGCGTCAGCACGAGCGTCTTGTCGCCTTCGACGGACGTCTTGAAGCCGGTTACCGCCATGCGGTGGTTGGGCATGCCGGGCATGCCGGTCATCACGATCTCGGCGCCCGACAGCTTCGGCATCAGACCTTCACTGAAGGTGAGCGTGATACGCGAAGGCGCCGAGACGCTGGCGTTCGCGGCGGGCGTCGAGGACACAAGCTTGGGATGCGCGTAGGCCGGAGCAGAAACACTCAGGCCGACGGCGGCGATAACTGCGAGAGGCGAAAAGAAACGCATTGGAACATTCTCCTGTAGATCCCATGAGACAATACGCAGCCCGAGCCCCCACCCCTCGCAATTATTCTTTTCAATCTACAGCAAGGGTTCCTGGACCATCGTGCGTATTGAAGGATGAAGACGGAGAAGCACCATGGATGAACTTGACCACCTGCTCTCGCGGTTGCGCGATGCGCCTCTCGATCCCAGGCTCGGCGGCCTGGAAAGCCGGGTCATGGCGGAAATAGCGCGCATCCGGGCCATACCAAGCCTTGGCGCTATGACGTTCGGCATCGCGGCCGCAACCGCGCTGTTCATCGGAATTGCCGGCTCGGCAGTTCCGACACGGTCTGCTGATGCCAAACCGCTATCGCCCTTCGATGCTCGGCTCGCGCTTGCGCCCTCGACGCTGCTGAGCTCGCAGTGATGCGCGACCGCCGCCGGCTCCTGCTCCTCGTCCTGGTGACCTTCGCCGCGGCGATCGCTGGCGTTGTCATTGGCCGCGTCTATGTGGTTCCAGTGCGCCCGGTCGAAAATGAGCTGCACGAGCTGCTCCATCGCGATCTGAAGCTGAATTCAGCGCAACACAGCCGACTCGAGACAATCGAGAAGAACTACGCGATCCGGCGTCAAGCGCTGGAGGCCGAATTGCGCGCCGACAATGCGCGTCTCGCGGAAGCGATCGAAGCGGAGCATGGCTATGGCCCGCAAGTCGCAACTGCGGTGGATCGCTCGCACCAGGCCATGGGCGCGCTGCAGAAAGAAACACTTGAGCATATCTTCGCGATGCGGGCCGTGCTGCGCCCGGATCAGACGGACAAATTCGACGACGCCGTGGTGAAAGCGCTGACGGCCAAATCCGAATGACCGCGTGCCTCCCCGACTGCTCGGACGGGGAGCTCGCGGCTCTGGCGCTTGGAGGCCGGCAAGCGGCCTATGGCGAGCTGGTCCGCCGGCATCAAGGTTGGGTTCACCGGCTCGTGCGCAGCCATGTCGGATCTATGGATGAGGCATTGGATGTCACCCAGGCGAGCTTCGTCGCGGCCTTTGCCGCACTCAACCGCTATGACGTAACCCGACCCTTCCAGGTCTGGATGTCCCGGATTGTCATCAACAAATGCCATGACTGGCGGCGTCGGCGAGCGGTTCGAAATTTCTTTGCCCTAGCCCTACCGCTCGGCGAGGCGGACGGCGTCGCCGACGACGCACCGCTGCCCGATCAGGCGATCGGGGCCGAACAGCAGCTCGCGCAAGCAATGAAAGCGATTGCTGCCCTGCCGTCTTCCCTCAAGGACACGCTTATTTTGCGTACGATCGACGAGAAATCGGAAGCTGAAACCGCCGAAATTCTCGGGATCAGCCAGAAGGCGGTCGAAACGCGCCTCTATCGAGCTAGGGCACGCCTTTCGGAAATATTAAAGAAAGTTTGAGGGGGATGAGGCCATGCTGCGTATTCCCAATAGGTACGCCCTCTTTCTTAAAGCTGAGACAACCGAATGATTTCTGCTCTCGACCGCCGCCAGTTCCTCCGCGGCGCGGCCCTCGCCGGCGGCGGCGCCGCATTATCAGCCTGGCTGCCGGCCTGGGCGCAGACGATCTCGCCGGGGATGCGACCGACGCTGCCGACCGTGTCGGGCGAAGACATTACGCTCACCATCGCCCGGCAGTCGATGACCATCGACGGGCGCAAGTTCCGGGCAATCGGCCTCAACGGCACGGTCCCCGCCCCGCTGATCCGGCTGCGCGAGGGCCAGCGCGTGCGGCTCAACGTCATCAATCAGCTGGAGGAGGACAGCTCGATCCACTGGCACGGGCTGATCCTGCCGGCCAATATGGACGGTGTGCCGGGCGTGTCTTTTCCGGGCATCAAGCCGGGCTCGAACTACCTCTACCAGTTCTCCGTCGTGCAAAGCGGCACCTACTGGTACCACAGCCATTCAGGCCTGCAGGAACAGGAAGGCCATTACGGCCCGATCATCATCGATCCCGCCGGTGCCGATCCGGTCGCCTATGACCGCGAGCATGTCATCGTGCTCGCCGATCACAGCGCGCTCTCGCCGCAGGCGATCTTCCGGCGCCTCAAGGTCAACCCCGGCCATTTCAATTTCCAGCGCCAGACCCTGGCCGGGCTCCTGTCGGGCAAGGATCAGCCGCTCAAGGACCGGCTCGACTGGGGCCAGATGCGGATGGACCCGGCCGACATCTCCGATGTGACCGGATCCACCTACACCTATCTCGTCAACGGCCATGGTCCGATGGACAACTGGACCGCGCTCTTCACCCCGGGCGAACGGGTGCGGCTGCGGGTCATCAATGCGTCGGCGATGACCACCTTCAACGTCCGCATCCCCGGCCTGCCGCTGACCATCGTCCAGGCCGACGGGCAGAATGTGGTGCCGGTCACCGTCGACGAGTTCCAGGTTGGTGTTGCCGAGACCTACGACGTCGTTGTCAGCCCAGGCGATGACAAGGCCTACACCCTTGTCGGCGAGGCGATCGACCGCTCGGGCATGGCGCGTGCCACGCTCGCGCCGCGCGCCGGCATGGCCGGCGAGGTTCCCCCCTTACGCAAACGGCCGCTCGCCGACATGAAGGACATGGGCATGGACATGTCCTCGATGCCGGGCATGGAAGGCATGGACATGTCGGGCGGCGCTATGCGGGGCGTCGATCCGACGGCCGAGAAGAACGCGTCCGCGCGCCTCGCGACCGGCGCGGCGGCAGCGATGGCGACCATGGACAATAGCGCCATGGCAGGCATGGATCATTCGGGGATGGATCATTCCGCGATGAGCGGGATGGACCACGGCGCGATGGGCGCCGATGGCCAGATGGCGGGCATGGACCATGGCGGGCACGCGATGGGGTCGATGAAGATGCGAGACTTCTCGAACGCGCCGCAGGTGAAGCGCGACCCGAGCGTCCAGACCATCTCGCCGATGCCCGTCGACCGCACCGGCGAGCCCGGCCAGGGCCTCGCCGACGTCGGCCACAAGGTGCTTGTCTACAGGGACCTGATGGCGCTCGATCGCAATCCGGACGTGCGCGCGCCGAGCCGCAGCATCGACATTCACCTCACCGGCAACATGGAGCGGTTCATGTGGTCGTTCGACGGCGAAAAAATGTCGGACCATCACGAGCCGATCCCCTTCATCGAAGGCGAGCGGGTGCGCGTCAATCTCATCAACGACACGATGATGGGGCATCCGATCCATATTCACGGGCATTTTTTCGAGCTGGTGACGGGGCATGGCGATCATGCGCCACGCAAGCATACGGTAATCGTCCAGCCCGGCGGCAAGGTGACCTGGGACTTCACCGCCGACGCGGTCGGCGACTGGGCCTTCCACTGTCATCTCCTCTACCACATGCATGCCGGGATGATGCGGGTCGTGAGCGTCCGTCCGAAGGGAGACGCGTAATGACCCGCATCCTCACGCCGCTGGTGAGCGCGATCGCCCTTTTCGCTGCCGCGCCCGCCTTTGCCCAGGATCATTCAATGCACGGCATGCCCGGCATGGCGCCGCCGGGCGAGGTGCCGCCGGCGCAGGAGAAGAAGAAGGACAAGGCCGCCGCCAGGCCGCGCGCTCAGACACCAGCGCCAGACGCCACCTCGGCGATGGACCATTCGCAGCACCAGGCCAGTCCTGTGCCGCAGGGAGATGCGGCCGGTCAGCCGCAACCCGCGTCTCCCGCGATGCCGGACATGCCGGGCATGGACCACTCCCAGCATCAGGACGGCGCGATGCCGGACATGCCCGGGATGGACCATTCGCAGCATGGCCAGACCGCCATGCCCGGCATGCAAATGACCGGCACGGCGCTTCCGGCCGGCAATGCGCCCCCGCCGCCTCCCCCCAGCGACCACTTCGCCGATCGTGATTTTCCCGGCGCCGAGATGGCGCGCTCACGCGACATCATGATGAAGGACAGCGGCGGCAACAATTTCGGGCAGGTGCTGCTCAACCTGTTCGAGTATCAAGCGCATAGCGGTCGCGATGGCTATCGCTGGGATGGCGAAGGCTTTTACGGCGGCGATATCAACCGGCTCTGGCTCAAGAGCGAGGGCGAAGGCGAGTTCGGCCGCGGCATCGACAGCGCGGAGGTGCAGGTGCTCTATAGCCGGGCCATCGACCCCTATTTCAATCTTCAGGGCGGTATCCGCCAGGACTTCGGCCGCGGGCCCGACCGCACTTACGCGACGGTCGGCGTCGAGGGCCTGGCTCCCGGCATGTTCGAAGTCGAAGGCGCGCTGTTCCTCTCGACCAAGGGCGATGTTCTGGGCCGGGTCGAGGGCTATTACGACCAGCGCATTACCCAGCGCCTGATCTTGCAGCCGCGCGCCGAGGTCAATTTCGCCGCGCAGGATATTCCGGAGAACGACATCGGTTCGGGGCTGGTCAACATAGAGCTCGGCGCGCGCCTGCGCTATGAGTTCAGCCGCCAGTTCGCACCCTATATCGGCGTCTCTTATCTGCGCAAAGCCGGCGACACGGCGCGGCTGTCGAGGCTTGCCGGCGAGGACGTCCATGCGACCAGCTTCGTCGCCGGCGTTCGCTTCTGGTTTTAGCATCAGGACGGCTGATGGCGGGGGCGAACAGGAGAGCGGGGCGTTACACTCATACCAAGGTCGGCCGGCGCCGAGCGAAGGAGATACGCCATGGACCATTCGTCCCACATGAACACCCGGAAGATGGGCGCCTATTGGAGCCTTGCCGTTCAGACCGTCATCAGCGGCGTCATCATGTATCTGGTGATGTTCGTCATGATCGACGGGCTCGACAGCTTCTACAACAACCTCAACATGCTCTACATGACGCTGATGATGGTCGCGCCGATGGTGGTGCTGATGATCGTCGCCATGCGGCACATGTTCGCGTCGAAAGCCGCCAACATCGCGCTGATCGCCGCGTCGCTGGTCGCCTTCTTCGGCAGCTTTGCGCTCATCCGCACCCAGACCACGATCGGCGACACGGCCTTTCTGCGCTCGATGATCCCGCATCATTCCGGGGCGATCCTGATGTGCCAGGAAGCAAAGCTCAGCGATCCGGAAGTCATCCGGCTTTGCGAAGCGATCAAGCGCTCGCAGCGGCAGGAAATCGACGAGATGAAGGCCATACTCGCGCGGCGCTGAGTGGCACGGTCGGGCTACGCCCGGATCCGTGCGCCCGGCCAGGCCCGTGAGCCGGGACGATGGTCGACACGAGGCGCGGGCCGGACGAGATTGCCAGCGACGTAGCGCGGCTTGCGCCGCTGTTCCTGCGACAGGCTGGCGGCCACGTCCTGACGCTGCTCGATCCTGCCGGGATCGTGCTGAGCTATAATGAAGAAGGCGAGCGTGCCGAATGCTGGCCCCTCGATCGCGTCCTGGGACAGCCCCATGACCTGTTCTACCCGCCCGACGAGATTGCGGCCGGCCGCCCGTGCGCAGACCTGGCGGCCGCCCTTCACGAAGGCACGCTGGAGCGCGAAGCGTGGCGGGTCTGCGAGAACGGCGCGGAATATCTCGCGCGCCTGACGATCAGCGCCCTGTTCGAAGGCGACGCACATCGAGGCTTTGCCTGCATCAGTCGCGATGTCACCGACGAGGCGGCGGTCCGGGCGTCAATCGAGACCCGCGAGCAGCATCTCCAGTCGATCCTGGCGACCGTCCCCGATGCGATGATCATCATCGACGAGACCGGCGCCATCACGTCGTTCAGCGCGGCCGCCCAACGCCTGTTCGGCTATTCGGAAACCGAGCTCGTCGGCCGCAACGTCTCCTGCCTGATGCCCCAGCCCGATCGCGACCGGCACGACGAATATATCGCGCATTATCTCCAGACCGGCGAGCGCCGGATCATCGGCCTCGGCCGCGTCGTGGTCGGCCAGCGCCGCGACGGCTCGACCTTCCCGATGCAGCTGTCGGTTGGCGAGGCCGGTGAAGACGGGCAGCGGTTGTTCACCGGCTTCATCCGGGATCTCACCGCCAAGGAGCAGGATGAGCTCAGGCTCAAGGAACTGCAGGCAGAGCTGGTCCATGTCTCCCGGCTGAGCGCGATGGGCACGATGGCCTCGACCCTCGCGCATGAGCTCAACCAGCCGCTTGCCGCGGTCGCGCTCTATCTCGAGACGATCCGCGACATGCTCGACGAGCGGGACGACGAACCCTTCGTGTCGCTACGGTCGGTGATGGATGATGCGGCACAGGAAACGCTGCGGGCCGGCCATATCGTCCGGCGCCTGCGCGATTTCGTCGCCCGCGGCGAGGTCGACAAGAGCCTCCACGAGCTGCCGCGGGTCATCGCCGAGGCGAGCCAGCTCGCGCTGGTCGACGCCCGCGAGCGCGGCATCCGCAGCTTCTTTGCAGTCGATCCCGCCGCGACGCCGGTCCTCGTCGACAGGGTGCAGATCCAGCAGGTGCTGGTCAACCTGATGCGCAATGCCATCGAGGCGATGGCGGCGTGTCCGGTTCGCGACCTCAAGGTGGCGACCAGGTTGCGCCCTGACGGGCTGATCGAGGTGACCGTGGCGGATACCGGCCCCGGCATCGCCGACGAGGTCCGGGAGCAGCTCTTCACGGCGTTCAAGTCGACAAAGGCCGACGGCATGGGCCTCGGCCTTTCGATCTGCCGGCCCATCATCGAAGCGCATGGGGGCCGTATCTGGATGGAGCGCCCCGTCCGCGGCGGCGCGCGCTTTCATTTTACCTTGATCCATGCGCGGGCGGAGGAGGAACATGGGGGATAGACGCGTCATCCATCTGGTCGACGACGAGGAGAGCATCCGCAAGGCGGCGAGCTTTGCGCTCAAGACCGCGGGCTACGACGTCGTGACCTATGCCTCGGGCGTGGAGTTTCTCAAGGAGGCGAAGTCGGCGGCCGTCGGCTGCGTCATCCTCGACGTGCGCATGCCCGAGATGGACGGTCTCGAGGTTCAGGCCGCCATGGCAGCACGCGGGGTCAATATGCCGGTCATCGTCCTGACCGGCCATGGCGACGTGTCGGTTGCGGTGCAGGCCATGAAAGGCGGCGCGGTCGACTTTCTCGAGAAGCCCTTCGAGAAAGCCGCCCTGCTCGGCGCCGTCAGCCGCGCGTTCGCGCGTCTCGACGATGTCGACTTTCGCACTCTGGAAACCTCTGAAGCCGGCGTGCGGGTCGCTGCACTGACGCCCCGGGAGCGTGAAGTGCTGGAAGGGCTGGCGAACGGCCTGCCCAATAAGACGATCGCCTATGACCTGGGCTGTTCATCGCGAACGGTCGAGGTCCATCGCGCGAGCCTGATGGCCAAGCTCGAGGTCCGCAATTTGTCCGAAGCCCTGCGGATCGCCTTTGCCGCGGGCATGGGCCGCAAGCCGAAGTGACTGCGACCTCTACGTAGCGACGGGACGAGGCGCGATATGCGATCGATGGTGCAATCGTCACACGGGTGTCCGCTTCTCGCAATGCCATCGGTCCGTTCCACTCAGCATGATGGCAGATACACCATCCTCGTCTCCGACGACGATCCCGGCGTGCGGCGTGGCCTCCAGCTGCTGCTGAGATCGCGCGGCTATGCCGTGTGGGGATATACGACCGGCCACGCGCTGTTGGCCGACCCCCGCGCGAAGGAGGCAGACTGCGTCATCCTCGACTATCGCATGCCCGACATCGACGGATTCGCGATGCTGCGTCACCTTCGCGAGATCGGATGGTCGGGACGCGCCATCATGATCTCAGGCTTTCACGACACGCTGCTGGCCTGGCGGGCCGCCGAGGCGGGCTTCGATCACGTTCTCGCAAAGCCTTTGATCGGCAGGGCTTTGCTCGATGCGTTGGACCGGCACCGCGCCGAGGTTCTGCGAAAGCATTGAGTTATGGCGGCCGGCCCCCGGCAGCCTCAGCCCGGCGCGATGTGGAAAGCCAATCTGCGCCGTCAAAGCCAGTGGCTACGTTTGAACCGGATGTAGAGCCCAATGCAGACCGCAGCGATGACGCCGAGGATGACGAAATATCCCCATTGCGTCTTCAGTTCGGGCATATTCTCGAAATTCATGCCGTAGATTCCGGCAATCGCGGTAGGCACCGCGAGGATCGCATCCCGGGCGGCAAGCTAACGGGTGATCGCACCTTGGCGCTGCTGTTCGAGCAGGTGACTCGCCTCGAACACCGAGATCAGGATGTCGCGGATGCCGGTGATGGCGCTCTCAACCCTGAGCATGTGATCGTCGAGCTTCGAAATCTGGTGGCCGTTGTCGGCACCTTCCATGGCAAGCGGATGAAGGCCGTAATTCCCGGCGATGTCGGCAAGTTCTGTTTCGCTGGGCTGGGACATTTTGATCCACACGAAGTCATCCTTGCCGACGTGCTCGCACGCCGGATCGATCAGGGTCGCCGGCCGTAGCCGTTTGCCATTGTGACAAAGAACGGCGGCGGCGACCGGAAGCCGTGTGCCTCGCCTATTGAGACGCGCGCACAAACACTCGTCATTCTTCAAGCCCAATCGCAGGAAGAAGAAGGCGGCGCGCAGCAATTCGAGCGAGAGCTTATAGAAAATGCGGCGGAGCGTTGGGTTTCGCAGAAGGCCGCTCCCGTTCATGACGCGCGTGGCTGGGCGGCGCGCTGCCACATCAAGGGCACGCGACTGCGAAGGTCTGCGCACCCTTGATTGGCGACCGCGAGGGTTTTCCTCTCTTGCGATGGTACCAAGCGATTGCCCGTGTGGCGCCTCTGCAATCGTGTCGGATGACTATACCTAAGTATCGGATAACGGCGCTGACGACAGGGTTGCCGGGCCCCGGTGAGGCGCGTCGCACCGCGCGGAGACGAAAGCTGGAAGACGGAAAAGCTCAACTGTCGAAAGCGACCGAGCGCGCGAGCGCTTCCTGGGACTGCAGAAAGGCGAGCCGCGATTGCAGCGCCGCCTGGACAACGCCGAAAGCGTCACCCCCCAGAGTCACGCGCAGCGGCGGATGGTCGCTGGTTGCGACATCAACGATCGCTTGCGCGATCTTTTGCGGGTCGAGCGTGTAGAGCTCGTTTCCGGCGGTCTCGAACATCTTGCGGATATGGCCGGCGGGCGTATCGCGATACGCGGCGATCTCGCTGGCGAATTGCAGATTGTGGCTGAAGCTGGTGCGCGCCCCGCCCGGCTCGATCAGTGTCACGAACAGGTTGAAGGGTTCAAGCTCCTGGCGGAGGCATTCGCTGAAGCCCTCCAGGCCCCATTTGGCCACATGATAGAGACTGCTCGTCGGAAGCGAGCCCTGACCACTAGCGCTGGAGATCTGGATGATCCGGCCGCTCCCGCGCAGCCGCATGGCGGGGACAAAGGCGCGGGTGATGTGGATGGGCGCCATGAGATTGAGCGCGATCTGGCCTTCGACCTCGGCGTCCGACATCTCTTCGGTGGCGCCGATCACGCCGCCGCCGGCGTTGTTGACCAGAATATCGACGGGTCGACGCGCCTGCGCCCGGGCCACGACCGCAGCAATATCGTCCTTGACCGTGACGTCGAGCGCTTCGACGCGCAGCTGGCTCGGATATTTCGCCGCGAGATCATCGAGGCTTTCGGGCTTGCGGGCCGTCGCGGTAAGGTCGTCGCCAGCGGCCAGGATCAGTTCGGCCAGATGGCGGCCGATACCGCTGGACGCGCCCGTGAGAAACCAGTGATTGGACATATGTTACTCCATATATTACCAACTGGTAGGTAACTTGAAACCTGGAATGCGTCAATGCTTGGAGGTGTGATGAAGCAACGAACCCGGCGGAATGCCGCACAGAGCCGCGAGACGCTCCTGGCTGCAGCGACCGAGGAGTTCGCGTCCCATGGGCTGGCGGGCGCGCGGATCGACCGGATTGCGCAGGCGGCGGGTATCAGCAAGCCGATGCTCTACACCTATTTCGGGGACAAGGAGGCGCTCTTCGATGCCGCGCTGACGCAGGAAGTGATGGACGCGGCGCAGGCCGATCGCTTCGATCCCAATGATCTTGAGGGTTATGCGGGGCGCACCTATGTCTTGCTGGTCGAACGCCCGCGCCTGTGGAGGCTGCTGACCTGGCATCATTTGGAGCGTGGCCAGGATGTTCTGATGCTCCCGGCCGGCGAGGTCCTTCTCGGGGAGAAGCTGGACGGGATCGCAGCGGCGCAGGCCGAGGGGCGGATCGTCGCCGACTTCACGCCCCTGGATGTCGTCCGGCTTGTCGCCGCCCTCACCCAGCTCTGGTGCATGACCGGAGCTGCACGCGACGCTGCCGAGCACGCGGCGCGCCGGGCGACGATCATGCGGGCGGTGGGGCGACTGCTGCGCGTGTGATCGTGCGAGGCGCGAGCTGCACGCCCGCGCGCCGACCGGGACACAGCAAGCATTTTTCGCAACCTGCCGTACTGCCCAGCGGCAAAATCAGGGCGGCTCATGCACAAGCCGGCCCGTCGGCTCCGCGGATGCGATCGACGTTCGAGGACTGCGCCGCCACTGCCGAACCGGATTGGATCATCGCCAAGTGACCCAGTGGCTGCGCGACGATCTCAGGTCGCCGGACTCGTCGCACGACGTTTCGTCAGGAGTCGTTTCATCTGCCTCAAAAGGCGAACCTGCGGCTCAATCCGGAAGAAGGCGCGACACATCCAGGAAACGAGGATCAAATGCGGTCCGCATCGGTATTACTTTCCCTGGCGCGTGCAAGCTCAGCAAAGGACTAATGTTCCCGGAGCATCTCTAGCGCTATACCTAGGTATATCACGCCGACACCAATAACATGTGATCATGCCGCTTCGCATTCTTGCCGGCCAAATGTCCCGATCATCAAATCGAAGCGTGCGAGGCTGTATTACGATATGATATTCTATCTCCTATCTCAGCAGCTTTGCAAATGAGCGCTCGCAAAAATATCTCTTCAGTCATGAGGGTTCGACGTCTGGCGTGCGTATTATAGCTATATCTATATCTAAATTTCACGAGAATAAGGTATTGGAAAAACAGGAAAAATACTGTTGACCTGTATATACAACTGATGTTGTCTGTGGCTGTTCTAAAGCGTCAGGGGGATTGCACATGACCATCAGGATGGCCCTGCTCGGCAGCGCCGCCATCGTCGCGGGCTACGCCGCGCCGGCTCTCGCTCAGGCCGATCCGACACCGCAGCCAAAAGCACAAGTCCTGGGGGATGACAGCGACATCGTCGTTACCGGCTCACGAATCCGTCGGCAGGATCTGGCCGGGGTTGGACCGGCCACCGTGGTCACCGCCGAGCAGATCCAAAATACCGGCATCGTCAATATCGAAACCGCCTTGCAGCGTTTGCCGGCCAATGCCGGCTTCGCGGGCAACCAGACATCGGCCTACTGGACCAACAACGGTTATGGCACTGCTCAGGTCAATCTGCGCGGCCTCGGCATCAAGCGCACACTCGTGCTCCTCAACGGCCGACGCCTCGTCGCGGGCGGCACCGGCGCCAATTCCTCACCCGATCTCAACATGATCCCGGTCGTGGCGCTGGCACGCACCGATGTCCTCAAGGATGGCGCGTCCGCTATCTACGGGGCCGATGCCATGGCCGGCGTGGTCAACCTTGTCACGCGCACCGATTATGAAGGCCTGGGTCTCAGCGTCCGACAAGGCATTACCGAGCGCGGCGACGGCTCCGATCTCACCGCGGACCTACTTTGGGGCATTCGCAACGATCGTGGCGGGTTCATGGCAGCAGTCACCTACCAGAAGACCAGCGCCGTCAACATGGCCTCGCGTGCGCCCTGCTCGCTCGCTGAAACGACGCCGGGCTCGCTGAGCTGCGTCAACAGCGCCTCGACGATCGGCGGACGCGCGGTGCTGCCCAACGGCCAACAGATCAACTTCAACCAGGTACCCGGAGGGAACGGGAACTTCTACGAGCCTTACAGTCCCGCCAAGCACAACTTCAACTCGAACCCGTTTCTCAATGCGGTCAGCCCAGTCGAGCGCGTCAGCACGGCCTTCTTCGCGGACTATGCGCTGACCGACGGTATCCAGGCGTTCGGCGAGTTCCTCTATACGTTCCGCAAGTCGAATCAGATCGCGACACCCGGCACGCTGCGCAATCTCTCGATACCAGCCAGCAATCCGACCAATCCGACCGGCCAGAACCTGGTCCTGGCCCAGCGCCGCCTCGCCGAACCCGGCGCGCGCCACTTCTTCCAGGAGACCGATACCTGGCAAGGCACCTTCGGGCTGCGCGGCAAGCTGGCGAACGACTGGGCCTGGGAAGTCGCGGGCAGCTTCGGGCGTAACACGGCCGTCGACGGCTCGACCAACATCGCCAATCTCGAGCGCGTCGCGAACACGCTCGACAGGAGCAAATGCTCCAGCACGGCGGGCGCGGCCATCCCCTGCGGTGACTATCTTGGGTTCGGAGACCTGACACCTCAGGTTCTGGATTATATTCTGTTCACCTCGCGCGATCGCGGAGGCAACGAACTCGGCACGGTCACGGCTGACCTCAACGGCGATCTCTTCTCCCTTCCAGCCGGCGCGGTGTCCTTCGCCACCGGCGTGGTCTATCGGCGCGAAAAAGGCTGGCGCGATCCCGACCCGTTGACGGTGCTCGGCGTGGCGAACGTCAATCAGCAGGATCCTATTTCGGGCTCGAGCACCGCCAAGGAAGCCTATCTCGAGCTATCGGTGCCGGTGCTTGCCAACACAGCTTTCGCCAAGGCGCTCACGCTCGATGGCGCAGTCCGCTACTCAAACTATAATCTCTTCGGGAGCGACTGGAATTACAAGCTCAGTGCCGACTGGGTAGTCAATGACAGCATCCGTCTGCGCGGCACTTATGGGACGGGCTTTCGCATTCCCAACGTGCCGGAGCTTTTCGGCGGCGTCTCGGAAGGCAATCTGACCACGACCGATCCCTGCTCGCGCTACACCTCCAGCGGCAACGTGACCTTGATCGCCAATTGTCAGGCGTCCGGTGTGCCGGCCAACTATACGCAGCTCGGCACCACGATCCTCACCACAGTGGGCGGTAACCAGAGCCTTCGGCCCGAAAGCTCCACGACCTGGACCGTTGGTACGGTGATATCGCCGCGCGGCATCATCCCAGGGTTGTCGCTGACGGCAGACTGGTTCGACATCAAGATCAAGGACGCGATCCGGGCCATTCCCGGCTCGACCAAGCTCGCAGTCTGCTATGCGAGCCAGAACCTGTCGCACCCGTTCTGCAGCGACTTTACGCGCAGCGCGCTGACCGGCGAGGTCACTTACCTCTCCGCCCAGCCCATCAACACCGGCCGCGAGGAGATGAATGGTCTCGATCTGGGTCTGGTGTACAGTGGTGCGGTGGGCGAGGTGAAGATCTCCTTGGATCTCAACATGACCTATCTCAACAAATATGTCGTAAACCCCTTCCCCGGCGGCGCGCCGATCTATTTCGACGGGTTTATCGGGGGCGGCAATGGCGGCTATCCGAAATGGCGTGGTTATGGCGTGCTGACGGCGGAAAAGGACGGCATCAGCGCGACCTGGTCGACACAATGGATCGGCAAGGCGACCGACTTCAACGCATCGGCCGGCGACATCGGCTACCGCACGCCGAACGTCTTCTACCACAATCTTCAGCTTGCCTTCGCGATCGACGAGAAGACACGTTTCCAGATCGGGGCCGATAATCTGTTCGACCGCAAGGCGCCCTATATCCAGAGCTTCACCGATGCCAACACCGACACGATGACCTATGATCTACTCGGACGGCGCTTCTACGCCGGCTTCCGAACCGCGTTCTGAAGGGCAGCACATGGCAATTCGCTGGCCTTTGGTCATCCGCCGGACGCACAAGTGGCTGGCCCTGATCGTCGGCGTCCAGGTTCTGCTCTGGACGCTGACCGGCTTCTATATGGTGGCCGTCCATATCGACATCATCCATGGCGACGATCTGGTCCGCCCACCGGTCGTCGCCCCCATCGACCTTGCGAGCTTCGTCCCGCCGGCGCGGATTGTTCAATCGGCTCCCGACGCGTCCGAGATCCGCCTGCAACGGTTCATGGATCAGCCCGTCTGGCGCGCGCAAACCCCGGGTGGTCCAAGACTCTTCGATGCAGGTTCGGGACAGCCCATCCCCGATTTGAGCGAGGCACAAATCCGCGCCGCCGCTCGGCGCATCTACAGCGGCACCGGGGACATCGTCGCAGCCCGGCTGCTGACGACGGCGCCACTGGAAATGCAGGCGCGCAAGCCTCCCTATTGGCAGGTCGAATTCGATGCCTGGAACCGGCCAACCCTGTATCTCTCTCCGCAGACCGGCGAGCTGATCTCGCGCCGCCATGCGCTGTGGCGCGTGTTCGATTTCGCGTGGATGCTGCACATCATGGACTATGACGATCGCTCCGACGTCAACAATCCGCTGCTGCGCGTGGCGACCTGGAGTGCCCTTGCCATGGCGCTGGCCGGGGCTTGGCTGCTGCTTTGGTCGTTCCCGCGGCGCAGGAAGAAGAAGGCATGAAGAAAATCCGGTTCACCCCGCTCTTTTTTCGGCGCATCCACAAATGGGTCGGCCTGATCCTGGGCGTGCAGTTTCTCCTTTGGGCTCTGAGCGGCTCGATGATGGCCTTGCTCGATCAGGAGAAGGTCGGCGGACACAGTGCGCAGGCCAGCCATCAGCACGCCCTACCTGCCGGTGACTATATTGCGCCGGCAAAGCTCGCTCTTGATGGTCCCGTGCTCGGCATCGCCTTGCGGTCCCTTGCCACACGCCCCGTCTACGAGCTTCGATCCACCACGGGCACGCGGCTAATCGACGCGACGAGCGGCGCCCCGGTTCGGGTCGACGAGCAGGTCGCGCGCGACGTCGCGACGATGGTGAATGAAGCACCGATCCGCAAGGCAACGTTGCTCGCCGAACCGAATGTGGAAGCGCGCGAGCACGAAGGCACCATGTGGCGACTGGATTTCGCGGACGCAGAGAACAGCAGCGCCTACATCTCCGCCGACACCGGCCGATTCCTGGTCATGCGCGGCGACACATGGCGCACCTGGGATTTCTTCTGGATGCTCCACAATATGGACTATGTGAACCGCACCAGCTTCAATCACCCGCTGATCGTCTTCGTTGCGTTCGGTACTTTGTGGCTGTCGGGGACAGGCTTCTACCTGCTGTTTAAGAGCTTCAGTCGCGCCGACGTGCGATGGTTGCGGCGCAGGCGCAAATCGGCCGTCAAGTTGGGCGCGGGCTGATCGCTAGGTCCCAACAGAAAAAGCCGCCGATAGCTCGAACCGATTGCCCGGGTGCGTGAGCCAAGCGTGCGATACGAGACGTCCGCGACTCCAGGTTCTGCGCGTCATCATTAGCACTGGTTCTCCTTCAGCGAGGCCCAGCATTGTTCGCATGGCTGTATCCGGCATCGCCGCGCACACCCGGTGCTCTACTCGCTCGAGCGGGGCAACACGTGTCAGATATTCATTCGGCGTCGAGGCGCTGAAATCCCTCTCTCCGTAGCGTGGCGCAGCAGATGCCAGCACAAAGCGCTCCTCGACCTGAATTGGGAATTCGGTCTCGTGATGGACGATAAGCGAATGGAAGAGGCGCGTGCCCAAGCCGACTTCCAGCAGAGCTGCCCTTTCCGCATCAGCCCGTATCTCGATATTATAAATGACGCGCGCGCGATAGGCGTGGCCCCTGCCGCGCACCTCCTCCGCGATGTTGCGGATCTCGATCAGCTGCCCGATCGGCCGGGGCTCGGCGACAAAGCTGCCCCGCCCCGCCCGCCGTACCACGACACCGGCCGATTGCAGTTCCCGCAACGCCCGGTTTGCGGTCATGCGCGAGACTTTGAACGTCTCGACGAGCTCGGCCTCTGACGGCGTCTGGTCGCCGGGCTTCAGGCGACCTTCCCGGATGTCCTCGAAAATGCTGTCTTTGATCGCCACATAGCGAGGTTGCTTCTCCGCACCGGCAGCGTCGACCGCGGGTTCGCCCACAGAAGCAGCTTTCGTCCGGGGAGCGGATGCGCGGCTATGGGGGCGAGCGGGAGCATGCATCAAATGACTATACAGGTGGGGGCGAGCAAGTCCCAGTCATTCAAACAGGAAATCACCAGCGAGAGCCGAGGCGTGCGTGATCAATGCCGCGCGAAGACCTTCTGGCCCGAACTGCCGAACGACACCACCGCATAGGGTTGGCGGGCGGCGCCTGCCACTTCCATGCCCTCCGAGCCGATCGGCATCCCCGCCACCGCAATGCCTCTGACGCCTACGGGACGGGTTGCCAGCAGGCGCTTGATATCGGCGACCGGGACATGGCCCTCGATCAGATAGCCATCAACCATCGCGCTGTGGCAGGATGCCAGCGTGCCCGGCATGCCGGCCCTCCGCTGAAGCGCCCCGCGCGACGCATCGTCGCGCATGACGAC
>JAEXHR010000045.1 GCA_023449855.1 Pseudomonadota bacterium
GTGAGGAGGCGCGCAAAGCGCGCCGTCTCGAACCATGAGCTGGCGTGTGTGGCCATCCTTCGAGACGCGCGCAAGAGCGCGCTCCTCAGGATGAGGTCCGGTGGGTGGGCAGTGTGTGTGTCTGCCCCGTCCATCACTTGTGGATCAGCGTGCCCGTGCCCTGATTGGTGAAGAGTTCGAGCAGCACCGCATGGGGCGTCTTGCCGTCGATGATGACGACGCCTTCGACGCCCTGTTCGAGCGAGTAGATGCAGGTCTCGACCTTCGGGATCATGCCGCCGGAAATGGTGCCGTCGGCGATCAGCCGGCGCGCGTCCTTGATCGACAGTTCCGGAATCAGCTTCTTCGATTTGTCGAGCACGCCCGGCACGTCGGTGAGCAGCAAGAGGCGCTTGGCCTTCAGCGCACCGGCGACGGCGCCGGCAAAGGTGTCGGCATTGACGTTATAGGTCTTGCCGTCCTTCGATGCCGCCAGCGGCGCCAGCACCGGGATCAGCTCATAGCCGATCAGCTGGTTGAGCAGCGTCAGATCGACCTTCTCCGGCTCGCCGACGAAGCCGAGATCGACCACCTTCTCGATGTTCGAATCCGGATCGACCATGGTGCGCGTCGCCTTCGACGCGGTGACCATGTTGCCGTCCTTGCCGCACAGGCCGACGGCCTTGCCGCCGGCTTCGTTGATGTAGCTGACGATCGACTTGTTGATGGAGCCGGCCAGCACCATCTCGACGATCTCGATGGTGGCGGCATCGGTGATGCGCAATCCGGCGGCGAATTCCGACTTGATGCCGAGACGCTGCAGCATCTGCGCGATCTGCGGGCCGCCGCCATGCACGACCACCGGATTGATGGCGGTCTGCTCGAGCAGCACGATGTCGCGGGCGAAGGCGCGGGCGGTATCCTCGGCGCCCATGGCGTGGCCGCCATATTTGATGACGATGGTTTCCTCGTCATATTGCTGCATGTGCGGCAGCGCTTCGGAGAGGATGTGGGCCTTTTCGAGAGCACTGATGATGGGCGCGTCGGTCATGAAGCGGATCTCACGGTGAGCGGGCTGCGGCGCGTTCTAGCTGATTGGGAAGAGGGGTGCAAAGGCGTAAGCCGCATGGGCGTGGCGCGGATGGACCTGAGGACCTGTAGCCCGGATGAAGCGAAGCGTAATCCGGGAATCAGAGCATCCTCATGTCGCCGGTCCCCGGATTTCGCTGCGCGCCATCCGGGCTACGGGACGGTGCTATTTGCGCGGCCATGCCGCGGATACCGCCAGCGCGATCCAGCTTGCGATCAGGAGCGTGCCGCCGGTCGGCGCGGCCATCGGGAACAGGCCATGGCCGACATATTGGCGCATAGTGAGATCGCCGGCGAACAGTGACGTCGCGATGACAAAGCCGAATGCCGAGACGAGGCCGAGCCGCGGATGCAGCGTGCCGCGCTCGGTGAGTGCGACAGTGCCGAGAATCGCGGCGGCGTGAAACAGCAGCATCGAGGAGGCCGAGGCGAGGCGGCTCGCATCGGGCTGATGCGCGGAGGCCGCGGCGAGGATCACGCCAGTGGCGCCCATCACGCCGGCGAGAACGATCTGGATGCGGAGCGCGCGGGCCATCAGCTGCGCTCGTTGAGAAGGCGCATCATGGCGGCGCGCAGCTCGGTCATGCCGTCGCCATCGCGCGACGACGTCACCAGGATTTCGGGGAAGGCCGCCGGGTGCTTGCGCAGGGTGGCCTGGGTCTCTTCCATCGTCTTTTCGAGCTCGGCCTTCTTCACCTGATCGGCCTTGGTGAGCACGATCTGGTAGCTGACGGCGGAACGGTCCAGGGATTTCAGCACGTCGAGATCGACGTCCTTGATGCCGTGGCGGCTGTCGATCAGCACATAGACGCGAGCCAGCGTCGCGCGGCCCTGCAGGAACGAATAGATCAGCTTGGTCCAGGATGCGATCTTCGCCTTCGGCGCCGAGGCGTAGCCATAGCCCGGCATGTCCACGAGACGGAAGACGCTGCCCTTCGGGCTTTCGAAGAAGATCAGCTCCTGGGTGCGGCCGGGCGTGTGCGAGGGCCGCGCCAGCGCATTGCGGCCGGTCAGCGCATTGATGAGGCTGGATTTGCCGACATTGGAGCGGCCGGCGAACGCGACCTCCATGCCGGCCATCGGCGGCAGGGTCTCGATGGAGGGGGAAGCCCAGATGAACTTCCACTCGCCCGCAAACATCAGGCGTCCCTGCTCGATCAGCTCCGCATCGGGTTCGGTGGTCATGCGAAGTTTCTTTCTGTTCAACTCGGACCCCTCATGGTGAGGAGGCGCGACGCGCCGTCTCGAACCATGAGTGCCCGGAGTACCCGCCCTCGTCCTTCGAGACGCGGCCGAAGGGGCCGCTCCTCAGGATGAGGGCTTCGTTAGTTACGTCTTCTCCGCCGGCTTCTTGCCGAAGGTCGCCTTGATATTGTCGAACAGCTCTACCTTCACGCCGTTCTTGTTCATGATGTAGGCCTGCTGCAGCACCGAGAGCAGGTTATTCCAGGCCCAGTAGATCACGAGACCGGCCGGGAAGCCCGCAAGCATGAAAGTGAAGATCAGCGGCATCCAGTCGAAGATCATCTTCTGCGTCGGATCCGGCGGCGTCGGATTCAGCTTCATCTGGAACCACATCGTGATGCCCATGATGATCGGCCAGATGCCGAGCGCGAGATAATGGCCGAGAACCGGGATCGTGGTCGGGTCGAACGGGATCAGGCCGAACAGGTTGAACAGGTTGGTCGGGTCATGCGCCGAAAGGTCCTTGATCCAGCCGAAGAACGGCGCGTGCCGCATTTCGATGGTGACGAACAGAACCTTGTAGAGTGAGAAGAACACCGGGATCTGCAGCAGGACGGGGAGACAGCCGGCGACCGGATTGATCTTCTCCTTCTTGTAGATCTCCATCATCTCCTGCTGCTGCTTCATCCGGTCGTCCGGATAGCGCTCCTTGAGGGACTGCAGCTGCGGCTGGATCGCCTTCATCTTCGCCATCGAGGCGTAGGACTTGTTGGCGAGCGGGAAGAAGATGATCTTGACCAGCACCGTCACCAGAAGGATGGCGACGCCGAAATTGCCGAACAGGTGGAAGAACCAGTCGAGCGCCAGGAACATCGGCTTGGTGATGAAGTAGAACCAGCCCCAGTCGATCAGCAGATCGAAGTGGTTGAGGCCGAGCGACTGGTTGTAGCCGCCGAGGCCGACCGCGAGCGGGAAATTGATGCCGACGGTGGCGGCTTCCTTGGCGCCGGCGAACAGGCGGGCATTGGCGGTGGTCGAAGCGCCCGGCGCGACGGTCTGTGCATCCTGCAGATAATCGGTCTGGTAGGTGCGGACGGTGCCGGCGAGGTTCGACGAGAAGCGCGCCTGCAGCTTGGCAGTGGTGTCGGGCAGCAGGGCCGAGGCCCAGTATTTGTCAGTGATGCCGAGCCAGCCATTAGTGACGTTGAAGTTCACCGACTTGGACTCTTCGATCTTCTTGTAACCGTATTCCTGCAGGCCCTGGTCGCCGAGATAGCCGACGAGGCCTTCATGCAGGATGTAGTAGCCTTCCACATGCGGCGTGCCGTGGCGCGAGATCAGCGCGAACGGATACAGCGTCACCGGATTGCTGCCGGAATTGGCGACGTCATCCTTGATCGAGAACAGGTAGCGGTCGTCGATCGAGATGGTGCGGGTGAAGGTGAGGCCTTCGCCGTTGTTATACTTCAGCACGACCGGGGAGGACGGGGTGAGGGCGTTCGCGCCTTCCTGGGTCCATTCGGTGTTGGCGTCGGGGAGCTTCGCCGTGGTGCCGGAGGCGCCGACCCAGCCGAATTCGGCGTAGTAAGGCGCGGCGGTGCCGGACGGCGAGAACAGCGTGATCGGCGGCGAGGTCGGGTCCACCGTCATGCGGAATTTCGTGAGTGCGATGTCGTCGAGGCGCGCGCCCTTCAGCGAGATCGAACCGGCCAGGCGCGGCGTGTCGATCTTCACGCGCTTGGAGGACGAGATGGCGGTTTCACGGCTGATCGGTGCATTGGAGGGCGCGGCATTGACCGGAGCGCCGCCTGGCGTCGGCGCCGCCGAGCCCGGCTGCGGCGTGCTGCTGCCTGCGGCGGGCTGCGCGGGATTGGCGAGCTGCGCCTGCGTGGCCTGCTGCGCCTTCTGCTTTTCCATCTGCGGGATATTGTAGAAATATTGCCAGCCAAGAAGCACCAGGCCGGACAGAACGACGGCTATGATGGTGTTGCGATTGTCGGTCATCGTTCAGGTCTCGTCATCCGAATGCGGGTGCGGCTTTCGCCGCCGGCAGCGCGCTTGTGGCAGGCTGGAAGCGTCAGGTCACGTCGTTTTTGAAGATTGCCGGTCGAGGCGGTGCAGCGCCGAGCGGAGATCGTCGAGCATGGTGGCAAAATCGCGCGTCAGCGCGGTGCGACGGCCGACTAGCACATAATCGCTGTGGGCGCGCATAGACAATGGATCGACGCGCTTCACCAGTTCGCGAAGCCGTCGTTTGATCCGGTTCCGCTCGGGCGCGGTTCCATTCTTCTTGGTAACGGTAAAGCCGACCCGGACCGGGCCGGTGTCATCACGGTGTCGCCGCTGCAGGACAAAAGCAGGGGCGTTCACGCGCATTGAAGCGGCCGCAGCGAGGAAGTCCGCCCGCTGCTTCAGCCGCTCCATGATGATGTCTCGGAAGGAGATCCGATCAGGCGCTGAGGCGCTTGCGGCCACGGGCGCGGCGCGCAGCGAGAACCTTGCGGCCGCCGACGGTGGCGAGACGGGCACGGAAGCCGTGGCGGCGCTTACGCACCAGTTTCGAGGGTTGATAAGTGCGCTTCACGGGTCGTACTCCGAATGAACCGGGCAATAGATCGCCGTGCTGGCAATCGATCACCAAATGAATGAGGTGTGCCCTAAGACGTTGACTTCGCGAGCCGTTTCCGGCTGCAAGCGCGTTCGGCCCCTCAAGGCCGATCCGGCTTCAAACCGGACCATCGCGGACAGTTGGCGCGGCTTATAAGCGAGCGTCCTGTTTTCGTCAATCTTGCCCGGTAATAACTTGCGGGATCGCCTGACAAATCAACGGGCATCGCTACCGGAAAAAGATACCTCAGGCTTCGACAAGCCGATCGCGGTGGGGACTCATAACATCACTCGCGGTTCGTTCGCTCAGCGGACAGGTGCCGGGGGCAGTGTTACGGTCCGTAACGAATCGTCGTTGGACCCGTATCTTGAGATCGTTCAACGTCCAGTCAGAGAGATCTGAGGCTCATTGCGTGTCATCGGCGGATGAAAGGCCCATCGAACCCCTGCTCCGGCTCGGCCCGCTGCGCAAGCTCGGCCTGTCCGGCAAGCTGCTGCTGTTGACCATTCCGCTGGTCCTGCTGGCCCAGATTCTGATTTACGTCCCATCGATCGCCAATTTCCGCATCAACCGTCTCAACGACCGGCTGGCGGCGGCCAACACCGCTGCGCTGGTGCTGGACGCGGCGCCGCTCGGCATGGTGCCGGAATCGCTGTCGCGGCAGATTCTCAGCAGCATCGGCGCGCGCGCCGTCGCCATCAAATGGGGCCAGCAACGCCGCCTGCTCGCCAGCGCCGATCTGCCGTCGCAGATCGATCACGACGTCGACATGCGCGAGATGACCGTGTGGTCGGCCATCGTCGATGCGTTTCAGCTGATGTTCGAGACCGGCAACCAGACCATGCGCATCATCGGCCCGGCGCCGGGCGGGGCGCAGTTCATCGAGGTGGTGGTGGACGAATTGCCGCTGCGGCAGGCGATGTATCGCTTCTCCAGCAATCTGCTGTGGGTGTCGCTGGGATTGGCGATCCTCTCTGCCGGCCTCGTCTATCTCGCGCTGCATTACCTGTTCGTGCGGCCGATGCGGCGGCTGACGGCGAATATGGTCGCCTTCCACGAAAATCCCGAAAGTCCGGCGCGGATCATCGTGCCGAGCTCGCGCGCCGACGAGATCGGTGTCGCCGAGCGCGAATTCTCCGACATGCAGCGCGATCTCGTCTCGATGCTGCATCAGAAGAGCCGCCTTGCCGCGCTGGGCCTCGCGGTGTCGAAGATCAATCACGATCTGCGCAACCTGCTGGCGTCGTCGCAGCTGCTGTCGGACCAGCTCGCCAGCGTGCCCGATCCGCGTGTGCAACGTTTTGCGCCGAAGCTGATGCGGTCGCTGGAGCGCGCCATCGCCTTCTGCCAGTCCACCCTCTCTTATGGCCGTGCACAGGAAGCCCCGCCCGACCGGCGCATGATTGCGGTCGAGCAGGTGGTCGGCGATGTGCGCGAATCCGCCGGGCTCGCCACCGATGATGCCATCGGCTGGATCAATGCCATCGAGCGCGGGCTGACGATCGATGCCGATCCGGATCAGCTATTTCGCATCCTGCTCAATCTGGTTCGCAACGCCGCCCAGGCGCTGGAGGGGCAGCCGGACAGCGATGCCGCGCCGCGCCAGATCCGCATCACCGGCCGCCGCGAGGGCGCCGTGACGATTCTCGAAGTCTCCGATACCGGCCCCGGCGTGCCGCAAAAGGCGAAAGACCATCTGTTCGAGGCGTTTCAGGGCTCGTCCCGCCCCGGTGGCAGCGGGCTCGGCCTCGCGATTGCGGCCGAACTGGTGCGTGCCCATGACGGCGATATCGCGCTGGTGGAGGGCACCATCGGCGCCACGTTCCGGATCACGCTGCCGGATCGCCCGGTGGAACTGTACAATATCCGGGGCGAGCGGGCCCGGGCCTGAGCGGCGGCGGATCGGGCGGTGTCACGAGAGTGAAATATCCACCCGCAGGCGCTTGCCAAGCCGCCGCCAACCCGTTAGGGATGGCGCGCTTTCGCAAACATCGCTTTCCGAAACGCATCCGACACCGGCGGTCTTTTGGCCCCACGTCGCGGCACGCGCCCGTAGCTCAGCTGGATAGAGCACCAGACTACGAATCTGGGGGTCAGAGGTTCGAATCCTTTCGGGCGCGCCATTTGCGTACAAAACCACGAACATTTCCGTTCTCGGTCTGTTTACCGACTATCGCGGCCTGAAGGATATCCCTGCTGCCGATGATCCGGATGGCGTGATCATCGACCTCGACGGCGTCGACGATCGAACGGATATAGCTTTTGCGGGTATTGGTGTCGCCCGCGTCCAGCTTCGCGTTCATCAGTCGCGCGAAGGCGTCGATCTTCTCTGCATTGACGGCGGCCGCTACGCCGCATTGGGCACGGGCGTGATCGAGGGCTGCTTTGGCCCGCTCCCGTTGAGCCTTCAGAGCGGCAGTGCGCTCTCGCAAGATATCGTCGAGCTCGACTATGCCATCTTCGATCGAGCGGTAGAGCCGCTTCATGCGATCTTCACAGTCGGTCAATTCCTTCTGCAGACCCAGCAAGCGGCCGTCCGCCGACTCGCTCTTCGCGGCCTGGCGTTCCATCAGGAATTTCAGGAGGTCGGCAATGCGGTCGGGCGCCAGCACACGCTGCTTGAGGTTGGTCAGGACGATTTCGTCGAGGGTCGCGGCCGGAATGTGCCGGCCCTTGCAAACCGATTTCCCCTTCTGCTGGCAACCCGCACAAGAATAATACGAATACGACCGCCCCTGTCGGTTAGTTGTGCCGGTCCGGGTCATTCCCGAGCTACACGAGGCGCAGACCGCGATACCGGTCAGTAGCGAAGGACCGTTTACGACCCTTGGCGGCGTAGTCTTGGGATTGTTATGGGCGAGCTTTGCCTGCACGCGGTCAAAATAGGCTTGCTCGATCAGGATGGGCACTGGGATATAAATTACGGTCGATGGGTCGTGCTTACTCCTATCCCGCGAGCTGCGCACGCCATAAGGCCATTGTCCAGTCGCATAACAGGCGTTCGTTAGGATCTTGTGCACCGGCCCGACACCGAACGTTGCGCCGCGGCGGGTGCGGTAGCCTTGGCCGTTCAGCCATTTTGTCGTCTCCTTGACGCCGAGCGGGCCGGTGTTGCCGTCGCCCTCAAGGTAGAGCTTGAAAATCAACCGAACCGTTTCAGCTTCGACTACATTGATGTCGAGCTTCTTCTTAATCTTCTGCCCACGCCGCTCAGCTTCGACGATCTGAAGGCCAAGGGGCGGGGTCGCGCCGTTCCAAAAACCTTGCTTCGCCGACTCCCGCATAGCGCGTGTAGTGTTCTTAGAAATTTCCCGGGAGGTGTGCTCGTCAAAAGCGCCGATGATTTGGCGTACGAGTATCTGGCTGGGATCGTCACCCGTCGGCTGCGTGACTGAGACGACCTCAACGCCGTGCTTGCGCAGTTTGCGGATCGTCAGCTCCATCTCGGCGACGTTCCGGAAAAAACGGTTGAATGCGTAGAATACGATTGCGTCGTATGGGTGATCTGGAGCGCACGCGCGTTCGATCATGTCCTGCAGTACGGGCCGACGATCGTCGGTTGCGGTCTTAGCCTCGACAAACTCCTCGGCCACGAAGTAGCCGTTCTGATCGCAGAAGCCGGCGGTAATCTTCCGTTGACTGGGGATCGATGCCTCATTGGAGAACTGGCGCCCTGTGCTGACTCTATAATAAGTCGCAACACGCTTGGCCGCGTCAGGCTGCCCGGAAACCGAATTGCGAAAGACGTGTTTGTTCATGGAAGAACTCTACTGAAGCTCTGTGCTAGTGGCCTTTCAAAGTTCGATTGAGAATCTCATTTGATGGCCTGTCAATGACTATTTTTAGGGGGATCGGTTGCGATGCCGGTCAGCAAGTCCTGCAGTTCGCGACCGAGCAAAATCTCAATCGCGCGCAACTCAGCGTCGTGGATCGGAGGCGAGAGCGGGAGATCAACTGCCACTTGAAACTCGTCAGTTTTTGGTTGCCGGCGTCCCTTCTTCTTTGCCCCCCTCTGAGGAGCAGCCACGTGGACGTGTGCGTTGGCCTCCGGCGTTCGTGGCTTAGGGCGTAACCGCGCCGCCATCGGCTTAGAGCTCATGGCTGAGCTCCCGTCGAAAATGCCGATCCCTCTCCGCCTGCCGCTCGAGCAGTTGCGAGCTCTCGATGACGTCGAGCGTGGAAACCTTGGGCGACGCGCGCGACAGCCTCTCGGCCAGCCAGCTCTGGCGCTGGGCTGTCGAGAAGACAAAATCATCGCGCTGCTGATCGAAGGGCAATTCGGCGGAGAGGCGCCGATCAATGCTCTTGGCATCGACCACGAGCGTCGTCCGCTCCCGCGCACGGCTTGTCGCCACGTAGATGTCGTGGCGATTATAGCTGTGATCCAGGTACACGACCGCATGATCGACCGTGAGGCCCTGGCAGCCGTAGACGGTCGACGCATAGGCCCAGCTAAGACGGGGGCGCCCCTGCGCGTCGGAAAGCCGCATAGGATCGAAGGCGATGCGTCGGTCACCGATCTTGGCCTCGATGCTGATGCGACCCGCATACCCGAAGGGACTGGCGACCTCGCTGACGTTGATGACGGTCGCAGTAGAGCCATTGACCACACCAAGCTCGTCGTCGCGGGTGAGGAATCTGATCTTGTCCCCAGCCGCGAGTGCAATCTGGGTTGAGTGGCCGGACGGCGTCGCCGCTGTGAAGCTGACCTCGGCGCCCACGACGATGCTGCTGTTCTTGAGGCGCTCCCGAGCCGCGCGCGAGATGGCGGCCACTGCAGCGTTGGATTTTGCGAGGATCAGCATCGAGGCACCGGGAGCCCGTGTCCGAATCTGTTCCGCCGAATCCAGCACCTCATTGACGGCGGCTTTGGCGCCGTTCGCCTCGGTCAACAAGCCTTGATCTGCAAATGCCTGGAGCGCGGGCACGGCCTGTCCGGCACCGAAGGCTGTAATCGCCTCCCGTGCCCAGGCCTCACGCTGACGAACGATATTGCTCACGCGCGCAGCTTCAACGGCGCGGGCCACCAAATCGAGGCCAGGACCGGCACCGATGGCCTGAAGCTGCCGCCGGTCTCCCACGAGGATCATCTTGGCGCCGGCCTTGGTGACCGCGCCAAGCAAAGTGTGCATATCGCGCGAGGACAGCAGGCCGGCCTCGTCGGCAATCAGAACCGTGCGCTCGTCTAGAACCTTCTCGCAGGCTTGGAGCCTCGCGATCCAGGAGGCCGTCGCACGCGCCTCGATTCCCAGGTCATCGCGGAGCATGTTGGCGATACGCCATGCGGATGCGGTACCGATGACACGGCATCCGGCCTTGGCATATCCCTCCACGACCGGCGCCAACAATGTGGATTTGCCAACCCCTGGGGCGCCTTCGATGATAGCGACCGCCGAATTAGTGGTTGCTGCGAGCGCAGCGTCGGTCTGCTCGATCGTGAGTCCGAAAGTCCGGCAATGGTCCCTCAGCGCCCCCGGATCGACGGCGCGCCAGGCCTGGTTGGCGAGACGTTGCGCGTGCTCGACGACCTCCCGCTCGATCGCGAGCATTTCCGGTGTCGAGTAACAGGGCAGGCCGAGGGCATCGTGACCGATCTTCAAAACCGCGCCGCGGCTCAGCAAGCCAATAAGTTCGGCCTCGGCGCGTTCGGCGGGAAGTCCGGTGCCGACCAGGGTGGCGGCGACGGAGCGCAGAAGCTCTCGCCGCTCGATCACACTCTCATGTTCAGTCAGGCTCGCCGGCAGCACGGCTAACCGTTCGGAGAGCAGCCGTTCGCCCGCCTCCTGATCGAGCGTCTTCGACGACGGGTCGCGCAAGTGTTCGGCGAACGAGCCGGTCTCGATACTCAGTGATTGCGCGGCGTCGCGCCAGACGTCCTCCCGTTCAACACTCTCACTTTCACGCTTGCTGCTTCGCGTCGCCTTGGCGATAGCAGCCGCCAATGCGGTCGCCTCTCCGCTAGTAAGGCCGTGTTCGGCAAGTTCCTCTTCGATCTCTTGCCGCCGTGCGCTGAAATATCTAATTGTCGCATCATCGACGCCGGATATCTCGAAGACGCCATTCTCGCTGACGCGGTCGATCACAAACCCGATTTTCTCGAGCTCATGGGCGAGCGCCGCGTGATATGTCGCGCCCGCCGCCATCTTGAAGTCGCGGATGATTTTGGAATGCAGCCCGCCGACCGTGTGATCGCTTTGACGCGTCGCGATGTTCAGGCACACGCAATGCGTATGGAGATTCGGATCCGCGAACATGCGTCCGTCGCTGTGCGTGGTCGGTCGACTTTCGCCGTGTTGGAACGTCGCCGCGGTTAACGCTACCTTCTCCAGAAAGGCGCCGTTGACTCCTCGGCGCGCCCAAGTCGCCTCGCGTTCCAGCATGCCGAGCGTGGCACGAACAGCGCTCTGCTGCGCCGCTTCGATCAGGCATTTTGTGTCGTACGATCCAAGACCCCAAACAAGACTGACAGAACGGGGCGCGCTCAGGGTGATGTCAAAGGCGGGTGTGCGCTCCCTGTGGCGACGAATCTTTTCGAGTAGCGGGGCGCCGTTTTTATCGAGCGCATGATACAGGCGTTCGAAGGTGGCGCTGTCGACGGAGGAGCTGTCGACGACACCAAAATCCCGGGCAGGCGCGTACCAGATACCGCTTGGCTCTCCACTGCCGGCGTAATACTCCGTCGCACGCTGACGCGTGTAGTACGAGCTCGACGCCGCTGGATTCCAGGTTGCAACCACGAAGAAGGCCCCCGCTTGGAGGCCTTCCAATTACACCCGAGTCGACTTGCAAATTTCGGGAACGAAGATCGAAGCCGGCGTCTTCAGCTCCTTCTATCGACGTCGGCGCCAGATGGTCACCGGCCAGGTCAAGAGCGCCGGATTGCCGATGCCGACAGCAATGGCTTTCACAGTGTTGCCGAACACGCCAAGTTCGTAGGCGAGGCGCTCGGCGCGGACGATCGGCACTTCTTTCCTGGTTATCGCCTTTGTCTGCGCTTTCGTCGTACCTTGCGGGCCGCGCGTCTCGGTCGTTGTCGTCTCTTCGACCTCGATCGTGCGCTTGCCGATCATGTGTTCGGAGAACTGCACCGTGCCGCCGTCGAGGTTCTGCTGGCAAACGATCTTGGTGCGGAAGCGACGCAAGATGCTGGTCGCGAGTTTGTCACCGTAGCGCTCCTGCAACTGCTCGATCTCATGCAGGGCAGCCGCCAGGACGCCCACACCCTTGTTGCGGCCGAGATCGAGGAGGTCGGGGAACCGGCGCAGACGACCGAGTGAGGCCAATTCATCGAGGCAGAGGAAGACGCGGCGCGTCTGCGAATTCGGGAACGACTCATCGTTCACGTGGGCTGCGATGGTGTCGACGACCGCGCCGATCCAAGCGGCGGAGAGTTCGGGATAGCGGCCAGAGCGCTGCACCACCACGGTTCGCGGCTGGGCCGCATTAGATCCGTCCAGCCATTCCCGGAACGAGAACTGCCGGTTGGCGAGGAGATCACGCCAGTTGTCGGCGAGCGGCCGAAGGAATCGTAGCACAGCCGCACGCAGTGACAGAAAGAAGCTCACGGTCGTCCGCGACAGTCCGCCGGTCTCTGGATCAACTTCGATCAGATCGGCTGCCGGCGGGTAGACTGCCTGCAAATTCATCTTGAGTTGGATAGGATCCATAAGCGTTGCTTCGTAGAACTCGGGCATCCCCCATGTGGTCCCATGGCGGCTCTGACAGAGAATGGCGCATCCGGCGAGCAGCGTGCCGCTACCGGCTTCCCAGATGCTCTCGTCGGTATGCGGAGCGAGCAACGCACCGAACGCTTCAGCGTCGCTCTTGGTCAGCACATCACGCCCGACTGCCCAGGCATAGCCGCCCGGCCGGTGCCCGTGCAGGACCGCAAAGGCGGCATCGGGCAGCGGAAGGCCGCTTAAAATCTCACCGGTCGTGTCGTGGATGAGGACGCGGACATTGCGGTTGGGCGAGCGGTACATCGCTGCAAAGATCTCCTGCAGCAAATGGAGGATGATGCGGGTCTTCGCCGATCCGGGGGCACCGAGAAGCAGCACGCCGCGGATCTCGCGCAAACGCGACAGGATGACGCCCGGTGCCAACGCAATTCCCAGACCGTGCTCCCGATCCTCTTGGGCCATGGACGCAGAAGCGCTGCGTCTTGCATCTATGCCTTGCTGGAGTTCCAGTCCTTCATAGTGCCGGCGGGTATCGATGATCGCGGCTTCGCGCATCATGATGCGCGAAGCTGTGGACCAGGCCGCAAACCATGCCAACAAACAGCCGGCGATGCGGATGTAAAACTCGAAGACCATGTCGGTAGCGATGGGGATGCGCCAGATGGTCGTCAGGGCCGCGAGTACATGGGTGTAGGCCGGAGTGATCGTGGACCATTCGGCGAGCACGTTCGAATACGACCCAGTCAAGGCCTCCCACAACATGGGACCGGACCCGATCCGGGGCGCATCAGCGTACCAGCCGACCGGTGGATCGACCCAAAACGCCAGCCACACCGATATTAATAGCACGGCCATGCCAACGCGAAAGCGCACGCGCTTGGTCGCTGTCAGATCGCGCTTCTCATAAGTTGCGAGCTTCATTTTAATGCTCCTAGTAAAGTTGTCCGCGATGCCGCCAGACAACGAGCGTCGTCTGGCCGGGAATGTAGGCTTGGTTGATGTGGCGGTTGGCTTCCTGCAGGTCTGCTTCGGGCAGTTCGAGCAGGCTGGCGGCGCGATCCCACGCCATGTCTCGCATCGGCACATAAATGCAGCCGTCGACCCGGCCGCTGAGCCGAGGGCATGGCGGCCAAGTTGCGGCTTGCGCGCTGCGGACCGGCGGATTGCGGTAATGCCACCAATCGATGGTGGGACCGATCGCAAGGCTTGCGAGGAGGACGGGAAGTCCCGCCAACATACCGAGCACCGCCGCTCGGGCGGCTGTCGGGATCGCGATCCCGCGCGGCACGGCCCAGGATCTTGCCGCATCCGCCGACACCTCCGGCGGCTTCGGCAAATGATGCTCGGGTGCAACTTGACGAACGATCTCGGCATACTGCCGATCGGTGAGCTCCTGCAGCTCCTGGCGCGGGAGGCGAACGAGCTGTTCGGGCGTCATCGCCTTCAACTGGTCCATCCGCGCCAACTGCTCCGCATTTCGCTGCGCACGCAAGGTGCTCACGTCCTTCAGAAACGCCTTGAGCCGCTCAGCCATGACCACCCCCGAGGAACGGGAGGATGCGCGTCAGTTCCTTGTGAATCCTTCCGCTCCAGTCCGCGACGTCGTTTACGAAACGCTTCGCGAACGACAGCGGCAGCCTCGTCCGCACCATGGCTTCCCGGAAGTGGTCGTGGCGCCAGGACATGACCACGGGCGGCGACTCACCCAGCATCTCCAGCAAGCGCCGTGACTGAGGCCTCAGTCGCGGCAGGCGAATGTGCGTATAAGTGTCGAGGAGGCGGTCAATTCCTCCAGCCAATTCATCCGGCATGTCGCGCGAGGCCTTCTGCGGGCAGCCGTCGCGCTCGTTGAGCACAATCACGATCTGAGCCGAGGGCAGGAGGCGCTCAAGCCTTGCTGCCTGCGCGAGGACCTGTCGGACCGATTCCGCCGTGGCGACCATGACTAGGAAGACCACGACGTTGAGACCGAGTGCCGAGATATCGTCGTCTACGTCGACCTCCGCGATGAACGAGTTTGCAAGTTCCGTCAGCGCGCCGCCGACCTCGAGCAGCACGGACGTATTGGTCTGCGGCATGGTAGTCAGCGCCTCGTGGAAGGGAGCGAAGACCGGCAACAAGTCGCGCTCGCCATCAGTATCGGCGTCGAGCTTGGCGGCATGCAGGCTCTGGACCTCGGGGCCAAGGAATCGCTGGAGCTTGCCCTGCTCGTCGAGCTCGAACACCCTCAGCGTGGCGTCGACGAGTGAAAATGCCATCGCGATGAGAATCGCCAGCAACGACTTGCCGACGCCGCCGACGTCGCCGTCGACGATGCAGGTCACGGGCGGGGTAACCGCCTTGACGGGGTGGATCGGAGATTTGGTCTTGGCCATATGGCTCCCTCTTCATTTGCGGGAGCCAAAACGCGAAGGGCCCCGCCGGTTGCGGAGCCCTTCTATTAAGGCCAGTTAGGCCTCAGAATTTCGGGAACGAAGATTTGGCTCCGCAGACCAACTAAAGAGTCTTGGTTATCCAGAACCCACCACCAGCCTGTTCGGCGATGGCAAAGAACTCCTCCCAGCCAGCGCGCGTCCTCACCCGAAGGGCAAGATCGCGGAGGCGCCGCGCAGCCTCGGTCTGGTCATCGACGACGCTCTTGCCGTCGGATTCATCAGCCTGCGCCATGAAGCGCTTTAGCGCCTTGATGAGTTTGGGCTCGAGCATCACGCCGACACCACGGTCGATGCGGCCCAGGAGCATGGCGCCTTCCAATTCGGTCTTATGGAACAGAGCGTTTGCATAGATCCAAGACGGATTGAGGTCCATCGCTGCGGCCGCCCGCATCATCTGTGACAGCGACGGTCCACCATGCTTGTTGTGCGCGAGGTCTTGATGCCCGGCCGGCGCCTGCTCGAGAAGAAACTTCGCCTGCATCTCATGCTGTTCTTCAAGACAAACATTCTTGAAATCTTCGCTCTCAAGCATTTTGCGGAGCTCGGCGGACATTGCGTGTTGAGCCCTCAAGAAATCCTCCGCCTTGGTGTAAACCGCGTGAGCAGTCCGGATAAGTTCGATCTGCTCTTTTTTGACGGAGATGGATTTTGCGCCCTTGCGGAGCTGCTCAAGCGTGTAGACGTAGACCGACTTCATCGCTTGATAGGAACTGAGCCCAGGATACCAGGTTGCAACTAGTTTCTGGCCCTCGGCAAAGCAATTGCGAGCCGAGATATTGCCAAGCAGTGGCTGCAACTGCGCGAAAATCTCGCCGCGCCGCGTGTCGGTTGCCATCTTCCGGCCTTCCGATTGGTCCTCGCAGGCGCGCAGCCTCTCGATCGCCATCGTCACCGTGACGTAGAGACCGTCGCGGGCACGCTCCTCAAGCCCGACAACGCCCTGACCGCCGTGCGGGCGCTCAGGGCTCTCGTGCACCTTCGTAACCATTACCAAGACGAACTCGCCCGCGATGAATTTTTCCCGGTCACGGCTAAGCGGCAGGGCGGCGTCGAGCTCGGCCAGCGTCGTCGGCACGATCATGAGGTCGCTGACGCAATCCTCTCGAAGCCGCTCCAGCAGGCCTTCGCTCGGCATAGGGATGCCGCCGGGATGCTGATCGATGTTGATCAGAAGGAAGGGCCGCGGGTTGCGACCGAGGTCGTCGAACGCCTCGTCCAGGGTCACGAGGCGAATGCGCAGGTCGGTGTCGGGCACGTTGATCTCCGAGAATTTAGGACGTGACCAATTATCGGCGGAGAGGTTGTTGTAGATTTCGGGAACGAATGCTTTTGCAGGCTGCGAGCGCAATGTTTCTCAAACATATCGCTTCGAATTCATTTGGAAATTAGAATTAGCGACCAGGAGTTCGCCAAGCGCGCGGTTGCGCCGCCTGCTCGGGTAAGTCAAAGCGATTTCTTCCAGATACGTGCTCAATCCTCGTCGCTGCGGTGATTGCAGCATGCAACTAGGAATGACGTGATAGTCCCCGTGCAGAAAACGTTCGCTGCGGCAATGCTTGACGCATCGTTCGAAATTCACCGTGATGTAGGAGGCGAGAACGCCGATCCGCGCTAAATGGTCGTGCTTCCAGCGAGCGACAATTTCGTTTGCCGACGCGGGGCCAAAGACTGACTGATAGGCGATGATGTCGGCTTGCGCTCTTTGTGGCCGTTCCATTCCACAAAAATGATATTCGGCGAGTAGACCAGCTGATGCAGTGAATGCCCATCGCGCACGATCGAGCTCAAGCAACGCTGCAGATGCATCATCTGGTACGAACCCAGCGACGGCACGCTGTGAGCAGGCATGAACAATAAGGTGGCCTCGAACAGGACCATCCGCATTCGAAGCGACATAATGACCAATTTCGTGCAGGATAGCGCCCCACTGGCCGTCGAGTAGGTCCGAATCGGTGCGCATGCAATGTATCAATGGTTCACTATTGACCTGCATTGTCTGATACTCATCTCATCTGGTAGCGATATCGATTTCGGCTGCGAATATCGCCGTGCATGGTGATGACTTGTGAATGCTAGGCCTCAAACCAGGCCGACGAATCCTGCTATGTGGAGAGCTTTTCCATCTCTTTGCTCAGCTTGACGCAGGCGGCCATAATTTCGCGATCGACGATAGCGGCGCAGCGCAATTCGACCAGAGCATTACGCAATGCGCCGCCAGTCGCGAGGCTCGCATGGAGATGCTCTATATTTACAACAGTCGGCGCGGCGATGCGGATGAGTTCGGGAGTGACCAGAAAGCAATCTGACATCGAAATGTGCGTTAGTCGGAGCAATCCCGATGCGATGAAAAGATCGATGCATGCCGGTAAAACCTCTTTTCCCTTCGCTTGTAGAGGCCAGAAATCCAAAGGTCGTGCATAAAGGATAGTGCGATCGAGAATGAGATCGTTCATTCTGCGCCCGTTCATTGACGGCTGGTCATCACGGCCGAGTTCGCCTCGTCTGTTGCCGCCGCGACCGGATTGATCGCGGCTTGCTTGGCGGCAGCGGTGTGCCAGCTGTCAGACTTTTGCGGCTTCAGGAGCGTTGATGTCTTGGAGCACCAAGCCTCGCAGCTCGCCGCGATAGAGATCGGCCAGCATCTCCTCTCGATCGATCTTGAGCACGGCACAACTATTGCGCTCTTCGATCCGGAAATTGGGCCAGCCGGTGCGCAGCGCGATAAGGCCGGCAAGCCCCATGGCAATCTGCCACCCTTTCGGAACCGTTTCACCATCGAGCTCAGTCCTGATGAGGCGAGCGAGGCCCGCGCTGGCGTCTGCCAGCGAATGCGGCAAATGAGCTATGTTCATTTTGGACGGATCCTGACGCAAAACAACTTCGCAGATGCGCCAATCATCCAACTGCACCACGGCCAGACCCCAGGCGGCCTCACCGCGCGTCGCCACCAAGCCCAAGCGGATCAAAGTCGCAATAGAAGGAAGCCGGTTTGGTCCGAACATCTCTGTCGGGCTCGCTGCGCGAAACTGTTCGACTCCGATCTGGATCGCCTGCAACGAGTAAAGCGGCAGCGCTTCGAGCTTATTGATGAGCAAACCTTCGTGTACACTCGCGCGGATGGCAATGTCCTGAACTACCCTGCTGGACTTGATGGCGGACGCCACCATGGAAGGGATGTGTTCAGCCTCGCTGACGCCTTCGAAGAGTGAAGCCACAACCACCTGCATTTCATGGCCGAACATCGTCTCCCGCAGCAACGCGCCGCCGTTCGCGATGGCCGGTATAGCCGCGGTGACGCTGTTGGGAATCTGGTTATACATTCTCTGTCCTTGCCGTTGATCGAAACTCTGAACTGAAGTGATCTCGCTTAAGCGAGGGGAAGGTTGCAGCGACGGCAGTCAATCTCACTGCCGGGCTTCGCCCATGCGAGCTGTCCGCATTCGCGGCAAGAGAAGCGCGTCTTGCTGGCGCGCTTTTTCAATTGAAGGACTTTTTGCTCGATGCTCGTCTTCTCGACATAGGCAACGACGAAGCCTTTCTGAACTAGCTCGTTCGCTGCCTTATCAAACCGGCCAGCCGGCTCGACATAGTGGCTCATATGCTGACCGATCTGTTTCCCCCCGGGAGTTCCCGTATGAGACGGGATCAGACCGATGCTCACCATCTTCTCTGCCCACTCAACATTGTGGTAGCCGGCACGAGATACATTGCCGTGGTGGTGTTGCCAAAGATGCACCATCTCATGGACCAACGTAGAGAGGGTCTCCTTATCACCAAGAGTGAAGTGATGCGGGTTCAGCGCAATCTCATCGGTTGTCGAAACGCCGTCAAAAGATGTAAATCGACGACGGGAAAAATAGCCCATCATGCCCTTTCGTCGTTGTGTCGTGATAAGGCACTGGGGCAATTGGTTTTCAAAAAAGACACGGTTGAAGAAACCGTAAGCATGACGGAGATGAGCGTAAGTCGCTGTCGTTGGATCGACGGACCGCCAATCACCGCTCAGATACTGCTTCGTACGATACAGCGGGATGATTTCCGCCTCGGTATTGGTGCCGCTGTTTCCGTTCATGTCCGTCATGCCTCAGGATGCTGGTGTCGTGTCGCCGCGCGTTTTTCTCTGCAGCGCTGATCGGAAGCTATGATGGATTTTGCGAAAGGTCACCGCGGGCTGCTTTTTTGGCTTTTATTTTTCGCCCGTCTTGCAAATCCTTCCGGACAGGACATCGGGGCCGCTGGCCACGAGATGCGCTCGAGCAAGTGCTAAGAGGTCATGGAAAGAACGGAGCGAGGGCGGGTGAGCGCTTGTCAAAGGGAGCGCACAAAATCGACCATGCCGCGTAATTGTATCGTGGTCACCTCCGCCGCCCTGGCTTCAAAAGTCTGGCCTTGGAACGGGGCTTTAGATCGGGAAGATCTGACAGCGCTCATATAATACGCAAAATCAATTGCCGACCGAGTGTGCAAGCTGGTCAACAAGGTCGGCGCAGTTCGGATCTGGCGGGGAGAAAGGCGAAGCTCTAGAGTTTGGTCTTTGGCTTTCTACGTCTTCGCTCTGAATTTACGTCACGGATCATCCGCTGGACCGTTTCGATTTCGTAATCAACGTGCATCATTTTAAAAGCGGCCTGAACGAACAGGGCAAACGCGGTCCTCGATCCCGCGTGCGGGAAATCTTGCTTTTCGTAACTTTTCAAATGCTTTTTGTAGATTTCGGTCAGTGGACCCTTTAGGAAATTCTCAAATGGATTCTGTTGCTCTACGGGAGCGTGAGGACTGGATTCTGCGGCGAGACGATCGGCCTCTTTAACAAGGTGATCTAGAGCTACCACAAGTGCTTCGTAGCGGAAGCGCGGATTGCTCCTGAGGGCGTCGGTTTTTGCTTCGAGAAATCGTAAGGCGCGTTCTTCCGGATTCTCTCCTTCAATAGCGCCAATTCGCGATGGATCAATCGGATGGACAATCCAGTCAACGCCCATAGAAATCCAATCCTCGTGATCAATCGATAAGAGCTCCCGCAGTCGATGAGCCGTTTTCTTGATTTTTACGAGGTGATCGTGACGGCGTTGGAGCTTATCGGCTGAGTCATATTGCAGGCTGACTTGCAGCCAAATATAGGCGCGATGCAGATCGTCTCGAAGCGCCTGGCAACTAATCGCCCAAGTTTCGATTCGATTCTCAAGTTCGTCCAGAATCGAGCAGCTAACCTGTTCGAATGTCGGGAATTCGATCATGATGAGCGGGACGCCGTCAATCGATTTGGAGCTGATCGGCTTTCCCGATTTGCTTTCATACGGTGCAGTAAAAAACTCCGCGGTTCGCAGTTGCACTTCAATGTCGCGAACGCCGGGTTCGCGAACGGGAGGTTTCCAGCGGCCCAGTATGCTCAGTAGAGCTTCTGATTCAGGGTTTACTTGTTCTTCAAAACGATCTTTGACCAATTGCTTGTCGGACATGGAGGCGGCTCTTGCAGGCTGACGTTTCGGATCGGAGGCGAAGCTGCCTATAGTGACGGAATGAACATTTACGTTTGATTTCTTAGAGCCTACTGCCGATCCCTCAGATGGGAAAAGTAAGCGTACGGAGATCACTAAAAGAATGGCGTTCGGTTCTGTGAAATCAATAACGTTACCAAGTGGTAATCATCCGAGCGGTGTCGTGACTGGCCGATTTAGCTGAAGGAACGTTCGAGTAGTGCTCGGACGTTACTGAATCGGCATGTGTGGCGTCCAGTTTTCTGCGTCAACTCCCCAGCGCCGCTCGCTGCCATCAATCTTCATATGGTCTGACCTCGAATCGAGCCGAGCAGATCAAGACGCTTAAGCGTAGCCAAGACTATAGTATGACGGGGGAGTGGATCGTTTACACCCGCCGAAACAACGTGAATACCTGAATGACACTTGGGACACATGGTGATGACGTTGCCATTGGCGAGCGGGTGCTTGCCTGCGCGAGCGAATTCCCGGAGCTTGAGCTATCGTCACGGGGAATTGCGAATGGACGCCGATTCACTCAACGGCGCTATCGACCGATTCTTCCGATCCTATTTTAATCACTGCGTAGTCCCCGATGAAGACACGCTGCTAAATTTTCTGAACGCGCTTCACAATTTAAACGACAAACTACAAAAGGAAGTTGGACGGAACTTGTTCGGCTCGGCGAAATTCATCTCGCTCAAAGCACTTGGAAATCTGTTCCACCGCCACACGGAGCTGATTCATGAAGTCAAGTTCATTCCTGTTGAAGACCTCCCGCCAATGACGACCGATCTGCTGATCATTTGTCTCGTCACAAGGGCTCTGGTTGAACGGGCGAGAGCGGAAACCGACAAGAAGCACCGCGAGCAGGTCGGTTTGGCTTTCGATGCCTTCAAGTGGTACGGATCGATCGTCAATATCCAACCTTGCGTGTTCAATGTGGCTGTCGACGTCTTCGAACTTGTCGCAGAACTTGATATCGCCCCGTCTTCGGAGACGTACGCGCTTTTTCTGGACTCATACCGCACGGAAGAGAAAAACGGTCACGATCATCGCGTGACCGGCGATATCTGGTGCAGTGCTGGATCGATCGCTGAAATACTCGAAAAGGTCTTCCATCAGAAATCTCGTCAGTCGCCCGTTCGTTGAACTTAGGCTCCCCGCAATATTGCTGTTAGCTCCGTCTACTCTGGTCGTCGGCGAACCGATCGTGCCCTATCCATAAATGCGAGTACGTCTTTTTTGCGCTGTTCGGCACCATCACTGTTCGAGCGTTTCGACCGTGCTGGGGCCGCTGGGCGGGGTCGACCGTGATCCGTTCCATGCATGACCACAGTGTGCTTTTCACCCCGCAACCTCTCTGCCGCCATGCCCGTCGGTTGTCCTTCTTGACGTACACCGACCCGCTGCGACTGTTCAGGCTGTTCGCGACGGCGTTCCGTCTCCCCGGCGGCCTTCTCCGAGCGCGCACGCCAGACCGTCGCGGAGAGCGTACCGATACTTAACGGCCGACCACTTCGGCCGTTAACGCCCGCAGCGGTCAAAGCCGTGATTATGTCTCGCCAGGTCATGCCACGGCGCTCGGCAGAATCGAACCAGGCCAAGTGTTCGGTCACTAGGCGCGACAGTTTCTTGCGCCCTCCACCAGGGAAATGGAAATCTCTAGCGATCGCCTTCAGCCCGGCTTCGAGTTTTTTGTTGTTGGCCATCCTTAATCACCTCATCCTTCCCAAAAAGATGAAACCGAGGCCGACGTTCTGCAAGTCTCTGCGAAATTCGTCAATCTTATGCACGTAAAAGTAGAAGACTGTAGAGGCCACACCTGTGCATCTGCAATGCTTACGGTTTAATTAAAATTGATTCAGCGAGTGGACGAAAAGTACCGGCAAAGGGAAAGCAACGGTTGCGCGTGTTTCGGATATGATTAGGCGTAAGGGATATACTGATTCAAGATCGATCTTCCCGGCTCGTTGGCTGGCCAACGTCTGCCGTCAGAGTTTCCCAGCACACTACACATCCTCATAAGCCCTTGCTGCAAAGGCTATCTGAAAACAGCGATTTTGTTATCGCTACGGATCGCGGGGTGGAGCTTAAGCGGTCTGCAGGCGCCAGTTTGCGATGGCAGGTAGTGCGATCCACAGGCGTTTTATGAGGATCGTCTCGGCTCTGTCGAAGTAGAAGTCGGCCGGTTTGGCGTTCTCAATGCTCACATGATAGTGGTCGTGATTGTAATGCTCGACGAAGGATACGATCTCTCGGTCGAGACCTCAGGGTTATTAGCAGTTTTCGAGCAAGATTCGGCTCTTCAGGATTTGGTACTGCTGCTCGATCTTACCCTGAGTTTGCGGGTGATACGGTGCTCCCCGAACATGCCGTCTGCCCTGGTCCTTGAGCCAGTCAGCCGGACCACTTTCAACATACGATGCGTCATTGTCGCTCAGCAGCCTCGGTCGAGGCACAACGGCGGCGCAATGCAGGCCGATGCTGCCAGGGTTTGATCCAATTTGGCCGTTACGTCGAACGCACACATGGTGGGGCCAGGCTCCATGCTGCTATGTAGCGCGACAAATTATCCAGCACCATCGACGGTTACGACCAACCATAGTCAGTGATCTTGAGGTAGGTGAAATAGGTTGTCCGGAAAGTGAACACGCGGCAACGCCGGTCATTGTTTCATGGGCTGCGCCGCGTTAATTGAACGCCGCCCAGCCGCACCTTCATAGAAATTGTCGTGAATATCCGTGGCCAAGACAACAACGCCCGGGACGCCCCCCTGACGCCAACATAGACCTCAAACGTTCGGTCTAGCGGGGCGTAAATAACGCTGGTCCATCGATCATTCCTCCATTTTTGAAGCTTATGAAACGAAAAATCAGCCCGCGCGACCTTCTAATCCGGCTTGCGCGTCACCATCGGCCTCCGGCACACGCATCTCGAACACCTCGCGGACAACAGTGTAATCGAAATATCCCAACCTCGCGATCGGCTGGATGGCGGGGATGTCAAGACGACCGTCCGCTGTGATAAAGTTATCGTCGATGTGAATTTTCTCAACGCGCGCAAAGACGATGTCGATAGTCCCGACATTCGAGTTGCCCGCCAGTCGGTGCGTACTCAAATAGCGACACTCGAAATGCACGGGGCTCTCGGCCACCATCGGGACCCGCGCCAAGTCCGCATACTTCTTCGTAACCCCAGCGACGTCGAACTCGCTCTCATGCGGTGGCAAAGCCATCGCACTACGGTTTACTGCCTCACGTAACGCCCAAGTCGCCATATTCCACACGAACCAACCGGTCCGTTCAGCATTGAGAACAGTGTCCTTGCGCCGCCCGTCGGGATATTGGTTCGCAGAGAACATGACCATGGGCGGATCGAAGGTGAGGTTCTGCCACTGGCTATAAGGCGCCAAATTCTCCTCTCCTTCCGGACTAATGCTGGAAAGCCAGCCGATGGGTCGCGGCACCGTGCAGCTCTTGAACGGGCTGAACGGCAGCGGTGACTTCTCCGACCCGGGGCAATACTTCATCGAACCATCTCCACTACGCGGCGCCTATCGGGTCCGCTGTACATTGTCATTTTGATCCGACGGCTATCAGTGCAATTTCGAACCAACCGATATATCGATATGCAATCGATATATCGGTTGTCAAGATCAGAGGCATTGCGCGTCCGTTCGGCTACAAGATGCGGCGCGCCAACCAGTGGGGTGAGTCGGAAACTCAAAGATGACTGAGATCGGAAAAACGGCCCGTGCGTATCGGGCAATTGAGGACATGATCCTGTTCGGCGAGATCGCACCCGGCTCGCTCGTGTCCGAAGCTATGCTGATGGACCAGATAGGGTTGGGCCGAACGCCTATTCGAGAAGCGTTACAGCAACTCTCCCGCAATAGGATGGTCGAGATCCATCCAAATAAGGGCGTCCTTGTACCTCCGATTTCTGTCGAAGCGCAGTTTCGCCTGCTTGAGACAAGGCGGGTCTTGGAAGCCCTCGCCGTGCAGTTGGCTTGCCGACGCGCAACCGAGGCTGACCGACGCAGTATGGTCGAGATGAAGGCCCTCCTCACAGAGGGTAGCTTTGCAATGAGGGCCTATATCGAGACGGTTCAGGGCACGCACGATCTTATTGTCAAAGGGGCGCGAAATGACTATCTCGCAGCCGCGATGGGACCGTTGCAGGGTCTCTCACGGCGCTTCTGGATCAGCCATGTGGTCGATGAGCGGAAAGAGATCGACGCCGGCCGGCGGCTACATATGGCGATATTGCATGCGATTATCGACCAAGACACCGCCGCTGCCGAAAAGTTCTCTATTAAGCTAAACGACTACCTTGTTGATTTCGCCCGCGACACAGTGGGGCGATAGGTGCCCGCTCTGGAGCCAACCCGCCAGGTAATACGTCAACTTGTCCGGCCCCTGAAAATGGCAGCCTAGTTCCAAAGCCACCAAGCCCGCGAGGGCTTAGAATCCGCTACCTGAGGAAAAGCGTGCAAGAAGGAACCTGAGGTCTCAAGACCCACGTTCTCGCACTCGCAAAGATCCGAGGATGGCGACCTCCCTGCATCAGGCACAGAAAGTCGAACTATGCTGCAGCCTTACGTCGATCGACACTTGAGGGCGTAAAACGCGCAACGAGGTCGAACAGATTGCCGGGATGCGTCAAACGAACAGCTGTGATCGGCTCTCCGTTTCGCCATGTCCATCTCTCTATCACCAAGCATGCGGAACCAACCGGGACATTGAGTTCGCTCGCCATGGCCGCATCGGCATTGACTGCGGAGATTCGATGTTCTGCCTGCGTCCATGGAACGTGGCTTACCAGCCACGCGCTGGGCGGGACCAGCGAGAAATCCTCGTTCGAAGCCTCGGGTACGGCAACGAGATTGATCAGACGATCTTCGAACGCAAAAGGTTGTTCGCCAGCTTCGTGCCGGCACGTGACCTGAAGCACGGGTGCCTTCACAGTAACGCCGAGCCATGTCCGGTCGGCGCGACTGGCGACCCGCTTTTTGACGTCTGCAAGACTGTATCGATATTTCTCGCCACGCAGCTCGACAACCTCCCTAAGGTCGGGAATTTCCAGAACGGCAGACTGAACCCGTGGTCGGGCAACGAAACTTCCTGCACGGCGCCGCCGCTCGATCAGCCCCTCTGCCGCCAGCCCCGCAAGCACCTTGTTCACGGTCATGCGCGAACAATCGTACTTCGCCATCAGGTCCTTTTCGAAGGGGATCTTGTATCCGGGCCGCCAATCCCCGGACAGTATCTTGGATTCGATGTCACGCCGGATCCGCTGATAGAGGAGAACCCCTGTGGACGACCGCGAATGCGTCTTTCCTGCTGCCGCAGTACGCCTGGGGGCCATCTAGAATATCCTTGCTTTCATTCAAATACAGGCAGCTGGTAGCATGCGCCCTGAGGTCTATCCGTTCGAAAATGCTGCACGGAAGCGTCGAAGTCCAGAGCCCTAACCGTGAGCGCGAGTATCTCCACCAAGTTTTGATGCCAAAAGCTCTGATCTCATCGGCGCAAGCGTGGCTCGCGGGGCGCATCGGCGGTTTTAAGCCGTAAGAACGGTCAGGTCGGCGCTCAGATTGCCAGCGCCTCTCAGACGATCCGCCGAGCCGTCACACCCCGCTAAGAACCACTCTATTCGATAAATCCCTTAGAGAATGTGGCATGCTTTCAGCTCCACGGTCATACAACGCGCCATAACTTCCGCATTGAAAGTGGCGAAACCTCACCGGCCACACTCGGCATACACATATCGAATATACCTGCCATGACCGTGTGATCGCTCTAGCGCATGAGCGCGGTCCGGCGGATCTCAGGAATGTCGATATGGTCGTCCTACGATGAAGCTATCATCGACCTGAGAACGCATAACTTGAAACTGAAGATGGTATCGATCGTGCGAGGTTAGTTCGCGCGGAGATCCTTCGCCGTGAAAGTATACCAACATAAAGGATTGGAAAGGTTTGCCGCGAACCGATGAACCGGCGCGTCAATACGAGATACAGCCGAAGACATCCGCCACAGCATCACCGCCGTATCTAGCAGACTAGAAGCGGAAAGCGCGCCACAACAGTAAGATTCAGCCAAGATCAGGGGCAGCGCAACGAGCGCCGCCCCGCTCCCGTCAATACGTCGCTCGGCTCACCAGCCCTTCACCATCTCCAACTTGCCGTTTTCCCATTTGGCAACGCCGAACGTCTTCACGCCTGCGTGGTTATTGGGAGCATAAGAGATAGGAGGGAAAATACCGCTCTTGAATTGCTGAAGCTTCTCCAATTCGGTTATCACCTTTTCCCGAGTCGGCTCTGTGCCTGCGCGTTTCACGGCTTCTGCGAACAGCATCATCCCGATCATGCCGTTATACGCAAAGTATCCTGGCCGTGTCTGTGGCGCGTATTTTGCCAGAATGGCGTTAGCTTCACTGGCCGCAGGGCTATTCTGAAGCGCGACATCATAAATGATCTCGGTACCGTTTACATTATCGCCGGATAGCTCAACCATAAGCGGGTCTGTGAGTTGGGATGGGCCAACATACTTTGGCTTCCAGCCTTGCTTTGCTGCCTCGTTGATGAATAGCGAGAGCGGCTTGGGAATGCCTGCAAGAACCACGACGTCGGGATTCGCTGCCCGAAGCTTTGCGACCTGACTGCTCATGTCGGCATCATTTGGCGCGTAGCTTGCCTCTGCTGCGATCGACATTCCCTTGGATTTCAAATACTCGACGGCCCCATCACGGACATCTTTTCCAAAGTCATCGTTCTGCGAGAACACAGCTATCGACTTACCTTTCATTTCCTCGACCGCATGCTGGGCAACTGCCTTGCCGCGAGTGACGCCACTCGGCAGAACCCCGAAGACAACACGGTCAGTCGGCTCCAATAGCTTAGGGCTGCCGACGACGGGGCCGATCATGGGAATATTCTTCTGGACGAGATAGGGAAGCACCGCCATAGCCGTTACGGTCCCGAGCGGCGAGACAACTGCAAAGATTTCGTCGCGGTCAACGAGCTTGCGCGTCGCCGCAACCGCCTGCTGTGGGTTGTAGGAGTCGTTTTCGGTGAGCCACTTAATCTTGCGGCCGTTTATACCACCCTGGTCGTTGATGTGCTGAGCATATGCCGAAGCACCATCACGCACCTGAGCTGCGCCTGCCGCCAGACCGCTTTGAAGCGGCAAGAACGCGCCGATCACAATCTCGTCCTTGGTTACTCCATTCTCTGCCAAAGCCGGCGAACAAAGCCCAACCGCACCGATCAAGCCCAAGGCGATTCTAGTCATCTTCATAGTGCTCGTTCCTTTCGAGGTTACGTCTAGTGAGCGTTCGCGCCGAGATAGGCCGTTCTGACTGCGGGATTGTTTGCGATGTCGGCTGCAAGCCCCGACGCCACAAGGCGCCCCTTCTCCAAAACATGCGCGACACTAGAAATCGCCAGAGCTTGCCTGGCATTTTGCTCGACCACGAATACAGTCACGCCTCGGGCATGAATGGTTGTGATCAGGCGCATTACTTCACGCACGAGGATCGGAGCCAGCCCGAGCGAAGGCTCGTCGAGCAGCAACAGACGAGGCTTGGACATCAACGCCCTCCCAATTGCGACCATCTGCTGTTCACCACCAGACAACGTTTTGGCGAGTTGACTTCGTCTCTCCGCGAGACGTGGAAACAGATCGAATATCTCGTCGTAGTCCTTAGGCGAGACGTCTCTACGCAGGAACGCCCCCATCCTGAGATTCTCGCCAACAGTCAGATCGCCGAACAACTGGCGACCTTCCGGCACCAGCGCTATTCCGGACGACACGATTTTCTCCGTCGGGAGTCTTTCGATAGGCTTGCCTTCCCAGACGAGTTTGCCGGCTTGCTGATCTGCCACTCCCATGACGGCATTAAGGAGCGTCGTCTTGCCGGCACCATTGGAGCCGAGTAGGCACGAAATGGTTCCAGCTTCGATTCTGAAGCTGACATCTCGAAGTGCCGAAACGCCACCGTATCGTACGGAAAGACCCTCAATGGCCAGCATTGTCCGGCTCCTCTCCGAGATAGGCTTCAACAACAGCAGGAGCCTTGGCGACCTCAGAAGGACTGCCTTCAAAGATCTTGGTCCCATGATCAAGGACAACCACATGATCGCAAACGCCCATGACGAGCGGCATGTCATGCTCGATTAGCAGGACCGAGATTCCCATCTCTTCACGCAATCGCTTGATTTGTTCTCCCAGGACTTTGCTCTCAGTTGGGTTTGCACCCGCGGCGGGCTCATCCAGAAGTATCAGCTTGGGTTGCGCCACAAGCGCCCGGGCCATTTCTATACGCTTCTGTATCCCGTATGAAAGTGTAGCAGCGGGCTCGCTGGCCACGTCCGTTAGATCAAACCGGGCAAGCATCTCGTCCACGACCCGCGATGCGTCGGATGTTGTTGGGCTTTTCGACGCCACGCCAAAGAGATCCGATAAAAGCGAACTCTTGAAACGGAAGTCACAGCCAACCTGCACATTCTCTCGTGCCGTTAACTCACCAAAGAGTTCGAGATTCTGGAAAGTTCGCGCGATGCCTAGTTCAGGGAGTTCGTGCGGAGCAACTCTTGAGAGATCACGATCTCCGAAGGAGGCAGTCCCAGACGTCGGCTTATAAATTCCGCAAGTGGCGTTCAAAAGCGTGCTTTTACCGGCTCCATTCGGGCCGATGAGACCAACGATCTGGCCTGCATCGACCGTCAGGGAGACATCTTGCAGCGCTGGCAATCCGCCAAACATGATGGACAGTTTTTCAAGTCGAAGACTAGTCATCGCACTGCCTTATTGAGCTGCTTTGACCGCAGTCGCGCCCGTATCACGGAAGGTAGACTCGCCAGACCGCGCGGCAAAAAGATCACGCAAAGAAGCAGCAGCACACCGTAGATCACCATCTGCAACGTATCGAATCCTCGCAAAACTTCCGGCGCAATGGCCAAAAACAGTCCCGCCATGAGAGCCCCTGCGATGCTTCCGGTCCCACCGATCACGACCATCGTGATGAATGAAAGGGAAGTCTCCAACGAGAACGTCGACGCGCTCAGGTATCCGATGAAATGGGCATAGAGCGCCCCCGACAAACCACACAATGCCGCGCTGATGCCGAAGACGACAATCATCGCCCTTCGTCGATCGATGCCACAAGACTGTGCGGCCGTGGGGCTCATGCGCAGGGCCTGCAAGGCGCGACCCGTTTGGGAGCGTTGAAGGTTACTAGCAATAAACGCGACTAACGCACAGACAATCAGCAGAAGCCAGTAATAGTCGCGATCGCTGGAGAGTTGATATCCGAATAGCGACGGTCTCGGAACGAAGATGCCGGCGCGGCCTCCCGTTAATCCCTCCCATTCATGAAGGACTTTCTCGATGAAGAGCGCGAAAGCCAGCGTGGCAATTGCCAGATAGTGTCCTTGAATACGGAGCGCAGGTATCGCGACTGCAATTCCGAAGATCGTCGATATCAGCGTGCCCGCCGCGATTCCGATCCAGAATGGCAGTCCCAACTTGGTCACGACCAACGCGGAACCATAGGCCCCCAAAGCCCAAAAAGCCGCATGTCCGATCGAAACCTGCCCGCTCAAGCCAACGAGCACGTTGAGCGATACCGCAACGATGAAGTAGAGCGCCGCGCTACCGAGAACGAAGGCGATGTACGATTTCCCAAAAAGTGGCAGGACGGCAGCGAAAGCCAATATTGCAATGGCGATAATACTAGAGCGATTCATATCAGACCTTCTTGATTGCGGGCTTTCCGAAAAGCCCTTCGGGTCTGACCATCAAGACCGCGATGATCACAAAGAATGCGAAAACATCCTTGAACTCGGACGACACGTAGGCACCGCCGATGGTTTCAATGATCCCGATCGTTAGCCCACCGATGACCGCTCCGGGCAACGATGTCATTCCCCCGAGAACCGCACCTGCAATCGCCTTGATCAATGCCTGAGACATCATATCAACATCGACGAAAGTGATCGGCGCCAACAGGATTCCGGCGATCATACCGATCGCGCCTGCCATTCCCCACGACCAAGCCGAAACATTCTTGGTCTTCACACCCATCAGTCGTGCCGCGCGCTGATTCATGCTTGCGGCACGCATTGCGATGCCCTCGCGTGAATGTTCAAAGAAAATGTAGAGCACAACAAGCAGAACGATGGTGACTGCTGCGATAGCAACGCTGTTTCCGCTTAGCCGCGCCCCTGCGATCTGCATTGGAGTGTCGCTGAGCAACGAAGGAAATCGGAACGGGTCGAATCCCCAGAGCCAGCCCGCGCCGTAGTGAAAGATCATCCAAAGACCGATCGTAGCGATCAAGGCCGTCAAGGGCGACGATTTCGCAAGCGGACGAATTGCCACTCGCTCAGTAACGATGCCAATGACTGCGCCGATCGGAAGAGCAAGGGCTAGAACGAGCCAAACGGAGAGGCCGAAGCGGGTGCAAAGCATCCATGCGATGAAGGCTCCGAACATGGCGATCTCGCCCTGCGCGAAGTTCACCACATCGGTCGCCTTGTAAACCAAGACGAGAGCAAGCGCGATCAGCGCATAAACACAGCCGATCGCCAATCCGGATATCAGTATCTGCATTGGACCGTTAGACCGTTCTGTTGAAAGAACGTGTGATCACACGCTCTGTCGAGGTTTCCCATGACATTTCCTTCCTTCTTCATTCGTGATCCCAGGAATCCGTTTTTCTAATATGTATAGACATGCTCGTACGGTCACTCTGAGAATTCAAGCGAATATTTTCGTCGGATCGTTCTCCAACAGACGTTATCTACTGCAGTGCAGTACAAAAAAGAGGCGCTTACTGGCTAAAGTTTTCGCAGCTTCGGCGGTTCTCAGGCGATGCGACGATCGCTAGCTGTATTGGCAGCAAGCCAAAACAATACTTATTCGATGACGCGCACCCTCTGCCCGCAACCTTTCGCTTGATGTTTTACGCAGCAAATGGGCAGCGCGTTCCCTCGAACGTGCCGCCCATTTTAGAGCATCGCATCCTCGAAGAATGCTTAGCGAAGCGAAGAACTAGCTTCTGAACACCGATGGAAGTCGCAAATCCTGCTCCCTCGCGCAGTCGATCGCTGTTTCGTATCCTGCGTCTGCATGTCTCATAACGCCGGTAGCCGGATCATTCCAAAGAACACGCTCAAGGCGAGCCGCAGCATCGTCAGTGCCGTCGGCACAGATCACAACGCCCGAGTGTTGCGAGAATCCCATACCGACGCCGCCGCCATGATGAAGCGAAACCCAGGTAGCTCCAGAAGCTGTGTTAAGGAGAGCGTTCAGCAAGGGCCAGTCTGAAACCGCATCCGAACCATCCTTCATGGCTTCTGTTTCCCGGTTGGGAGATGCAACGGACCCGGAGTCCAAATGATCGCGGCCGATAACGACCGGGGCCTTCAGCTCCCCGTTTCGGACCATCTCGTTGAACGCCAAACCGAGACGATGGCGATCACCAAGACCGACCCAGCAGATCCGCGCTGGCAACCCCTGGAACGCGATGCGCTCCCGGGCCATGTCGAGCCAATTATGGAGATGCTTATGGTCAGGCAGCAACTCCTTTACTTTTGCATCCGTCTTGTAGATGTCCTCGGGATCGCCTGAAAGCGCGGCCCATCGAAAAGGACCGATTCCGCGACAGAAGAGCGGACGAATGTAGGCTGGTACGAAGCCGGGAAACGAGAACGCTTCCTCAATTCCTTCTTCCTTCGCGACTTGGCGAATGTTGTTTCCATAGTCGAATGTCGGCACGCCCTGGGCGTGGAATGAAAGCATCGCCTCGACTTGATCGCGCATTGATGCTCGCGCCGCGCGTTCGACATCCTTCGGATGCGTCACTCTCTTTTCGCGCCATTCGTTAAGGCTCCACCCCTTAGGCAGATACCCGTTTACCGGATCATGAGCGGATGTCTGGTCAGTCACCATGCTCGGCCGGATGCCACGCCGCACCATTTCCGGAAATACGTCCGCGCAGTTTCCGAGAAGACCGACAGATTTCGCCTCACCTCTACTGGTCCATCGAGCGATGATGTCCATCGCTTCGTCCAGGGTAGATGCCTTCTCATCGAGATATCGGGTACGCAAACGAAAATCGATCGATTCCGGATTGCATTCGACGGCGAGGCAGGATGCCCCCGCCATCACGGCAGCAAGAGGCTGCGCGCCGCCCATTCCGCCTAAGCCTCCGGTGAGCACCCAGCGTCCCTTGAGATCACCGCCATAGTGTCGTCGACCGGCCTCTACGAACGTCTCGTAGGTCCCCTGCACAATCCCCTGACTACCAATATAGATCCATGATCCAGCGGTCATCTGACCGTACATCATGAGCCCCTTTCGGTCTAACTCGTTGAAATGTTCCCAGGTTGCCCAGTGCGGGACAAGATTTGAGTTTGCTATCAGTACTCGCGGTGCATCTTTATGCGTGCGAAATACGCCCACGGGCCTGCCCGACTGAACGAGTAGGGTTTGATCTTCATCCAATGACCGCAGTGATGCGACAATACGGTCGAAATCGTCCCAGGTCCGTGCAGCTCGGCCAATGCCCCCGTAGACGACGAGCTCGTTAGGGTTCTCAGCGACGTCTCTATCCAGATTATTCATGAGCATCCGCAGAGGAGCCTCGGTGAGCCAGCTCTTGGCTGTCAATTCCGTTCCTGTCGGAGCGCGAACATCGCGAGTGTTGTGACGAGGATCAATCATTGGGTTTCACTCCTTGGACTTTGATACGGCAGCAAGTGCGAGTTGTTCGATCTTCTCAAGGATAGCCTTGAGAGGGACACGCAGACGCTCGACCTTCAACGCGTCAAGCGCGAAGGGCGCAGCTTCTGATTTCAAATGGCTGATTTGGGAGAGTTCCATCTGGATGGCATGAATGCCATCGGCAGGGCGCCCATATCGGCGCGTCGTCCATCCACCTTTGAAACGCCCATTCAAGGTGCTGGTGAATTCCTCTGTGAGATTTGTGACGGAGCATACCGCCACCTCCAACTCCTTAAAGCAGGACCTTCCGCTGTCTGTGCCAACATTAAAATCCGGGAGGCACCCGTCGAACAGGAAGGGAATGCGTGATCGGATAGAATGGCAATCGTACAACACCGCGATGCCATGCTTCGCATGCACACGTGCGACCTCCTCGGACAGGGCACGATGGTATGGAGCGTGATAGTTGTTCAGGCGCTGCGTGATATCCCGCGCCCCAGGCTCCTGCCCGGAAATCCAGATTGCATTTCCATCGAAATCCGTGAGCGGAACGAGACCGGTCGTATTTTGACCAGGATATAGGCTCGTCCCGTCGGGATCGCGGTTTGCATCGATCACGTATCGATGGAACGTCGCTCGCACGGTCGACGCCCCCGGTAGCAGATTGGCATAGAGCTTGTGGATGTGCCAATCTGTATCGGCTAACATACGCCCCGTCTCGTTGAGGCGCGCATAGATTTCTGCGGGGATCTCTGTTCCGGTGTGAGGAAATCCAAGAATGACTGGAGACGCCCCCTGCACGGTCTCGACGACAGACACTGATCTGATTTCCTATTTCATTTGACGATGATCGGTGAAAACTCGCCGCGACGCACCCGTGCATGCAACGGGTTGAAACCCATACGATAAACGAGTTCGGCTGGACGGTTGACGTTCCAGATCGCGAGATCAGCCCATTTCCCGACCTCGATCGTACCTACGGACGAAAGCATTCCCAGAGCCCTCGCCGCTTCGCGCGTAATACCTGCCAAACATTCATCCACCGTCATTTCAAAGAGTGTTGCAGCCAAGTTCATAGTCAGCAGTAGAGAGGTTAGCGGTGACGTGCCGGGATTGCTGTCCGTTGCCAGCGCAAGCCGAACGCCATGGCGCCGGAAGGTCTCGATCGGAGGCTTTTTGGTTTCGCGAATAAAGTAGAATGCACCCGGCAAGAGGACCGCCACCGTGCCTGCCCCCGCCATCTTCGAGGCGCCAATCTCGTCAGTATATTCAAGATGATCGGCCGAGAGGGCTCCGTAGGAAGCCGCAAGCGCAGCGCCTCCCAGATTCGAAAGCTGATCCGCGTGCAACTTCACCGGCAAACCGCAAGCTTTGGCAGCATCGAAAACCCTCGCAATCTCCTCTGGGGAGAAAGCAATGCTTTCGCAAAAACCGTCCACCGCATCGGCAAGATTCTCGGAAGCAACGGCGGGCAACATCTCGTTGACCACCTTGGCGACATAAGCGGCTTTGTCGCCATTCATTTCCAATGGCAACGCATGCGCGCCCAGGAACGTCGTACGAATCGTAACGTCGCGCTGACCGCCGATTTTACGCGCCGCACGAAGCGCCTTCACCTCGTTCGCGACGTCGAGGCCATAGCCAGACTTGATCTCGATCGTTGTCACCCCCTCGGCGAGCAAGGCATCGACCCTCGGCAGCGTCTGCTCGACGAGCTGATCCTCCGACGCAGCCCGCAACGCTGTCACGGACGACATGATCCCTCCGCCTGCACGGGAAACCTCCTCGTAAGAAGCTCCCGCCAACCGGAGTTCAAACTCATGGGATCTATCCCCGCCGTAGACTAAGTGAGTATGGCAGTCGATAAGACCTGGCGTAATCAGCCGACCACCGCAATCGATCCGCTCAACCTCGTCGAAGCACCCAGGCAGCAAGTCGGCTTCACCGACGAAGGTAATGCGCCCTGCCCGCACCGCCACAGCCGCGTTGGCAATCATGCCGATTCCACGACCACCCTCTGCCAACGTTGCAACCGTTGCGTTGTGCCAGACTCGGATGTCGGATGACGCTTCGCTTCGTTGAGACATCAAAAACCTCCCTAAGCCCCTGAGTGAGCTATACAGAGGCACCGACAGTATGTATAGACATATTTGACCTGAAGCAACAGCGAAGGAATTCTCGTGCCGACTTCCATACACGCAAAGCAAGCCTTACTTCGAAGCGGCTGGGTCAGGGACGTGAGGTTGACGTTCGATTCAGGAAGGATCTCTTCCGTTTCGACCGGTGCGCCCCCTGACGCGAACGATGACCGTGTGGGCTATCTAATCCCTGGCATGTCGAACGTTCATAGCCACGCATTTCAGAGAGGCATGGCAGGCCTTGCCGAAATCCGTGGCCCCGCTGAAGACACATTCTGGAGTTGGCGCCAGGTGATGTATCACTTCGCTTTGCGAATGACGCCGGACGATGCGGAAAGTGTTGCTGCGCAACTTTATATGGAAATGCTTGAGGCGGGCTTTACGCGCGTTGGCGAATTCCACTATCTTCATCACGATAAAAACGGTCACCGATATGACGATCTCGCGGAGATGGCCGATCGGATCGGAGCGGCAGCGGAACGCACAGGTATAGCTTTAACATTGCTCCCCGTCTTCTACGCTCATGCAAACTTCGGCGGCACCGCCCCGACTGAGGGGCAAAGACGTTTCGTCAACTCGATCGACGACTTCGCGAATCTGTTCGATCGATGTCGCGCTATAATGCGAAATTTGCCAGGAGCTACCCTTGGCGTTGCCCCACACAGCCTCCGAGCGGTGACTCCGGAGGAACTTGCGGCCGTGATAGCCCTTGCCGAGACAGGACCGATCCACATGCACATCGCAGAACAGGTCAAGGAAATCGAGGACTGCGTCGCGTGGTCCGGGCGGCGACCGATCTCATGGTTGTTCGAGCACGTCGCCGTGGATAGACGCTGGTGCTTGATCCACGCGACTCACATGACACCGGACGAGACCAGCGCCCTCGCATCCAGTGGAGCCGTTGCAGGGCTCTGCCCGGTAACAGAAGCAAATCTGGGAGACGGCTTCTTCCCCGCCGCCGACTATCGAGCCGCTGGCGGAACTTTTGGAGTGGGATCGGACTCTAATGTACTCATCGGTATCGGTGATGAATTGCGGCAACTCGAGTATTCGCAACGTCTAACGAGACGATCGCGAAATGTGCTGACCGACCCCGGGAAATCTACCGCGGCAGCCCTGTTCGGAGAAGCTCTTTCGGGCGGAGCAAGAGCGCTGGGTGTCGAAGCAGGGATCGATGTCGGCCAAGCCGCCGACCTCGTTCATCTGGCTTCTGCGGACAACCTCGACCTCGACGGCGATACACTCCTAGACTCGTGGATATTCGCCGCCAGGGCCCGGGCGGAAGATGTCTGGGTCGGCGGGCGTAAGGTCGTCAAAGCGGGACGGCACGTTTCACGGGATACGATCTCCTATCGCTTTCAACGCGCGATGTCGCGCATGATTGCCAATTGATGATCCGGGCTCACGTCATGCTCGACGCCTTCCTAACCGAGTGCTTTGGTCGGCGGTCCATTTCGGCCCAAACGTAACAGATCCATCTGCTTCGGTTTGGCTAACTTATGACGTCCACACAGCGCCCACCATAGCATCAATCCATGCGATCCTAAAGCTGACGCACGAGCATCCTTGCGCGCGCTCTATTAATTCCGCGGCGTCTGTGCTCAAAACCTACTAATTTCCGACCGAAGGTGACAGTCAGCCAGCAATAAGTTTCGATACAGAATTAAACAGTAATTTCAATCACATAAGTGTTCGCAGATTTGTTCTGAGTGGCGCGCCAAAACCACCGATTGCCCTTTATTGCCGCCGAAGCTACGCCCGAGCAAAGCGCGGGACATCGCCTGTGTACGGAAAAGCGTGAAAACGGCGAGGTTTGGCGGTGAAAAGTTCGAGTAGTTTCGGGTGGAACGGTTTCTGGTTCTCGCCGATGGTCGCGCTGTTCCATTCGCCAAACTTGCCGGGCACCTCGTTGTGGATTCCGAGCGCCAGTACGAAGATCAGCTGCTTCACGCCGTGGCCTGCATTGACGCGATCACGCTCTTCGCTTGCGCGTCGAGATCGCCGCCAGTGAGACTGGCGGCGACGATATCCTGCCCCTTGATTGCGTCGTTGAGTTTCCCGCTATCAAGCACATCGCTCTGCACGACTTGGGTGTTGGCGGGCATTGCGTCAGTTTCGTGGGGCTGCGGGCGAACAGCGTCAGCTCCACATCGCTGTAGCCACTGAGCATAGGGACCGCGTTGCGCGCGATCTAACCACTCGCGCCCAGGACAGGCACTTTCGTTATTTCCCATCCCTCACAACTGCATGGAGCGGCGCCGAAGTCCGGCGCCGCTCCATGAACAACGCGTGCGTTTATTCTGCCGCCTGCGGCCGGCTTGCGGCGGCTACGCTGCCGAGATGCGTCTTGAAGAACGGCACCGACTTTTCTAGCGCCCGGCGCACCGGTTCGGGCTTGTCGTAGAGGTCGTAATGCGACCATCCTTCGATCACCACCAGTTCCTTGTGCTTGGAAGCAGCGCGGCCATATAGCTCCATGCCATCGCGATAGGCGCCGAATCCGCCGGGCTTGTCACCAAACACAAGCATGATCGGCTGGGTCAGCAGCGTCTCGGCGAAGGCGAAGGCGTCCCATGCCATCGCCGTGGCGGCATGTGACACCAGCATGCGCGTACCCGATCCCTTGGCCGGGCAGCGGTTGCGGTAATAGTCGGTTGCCTCCAGCACATCGATGTCGGTGATGCCTGCGGCTTTGCCCGCTTCGACGCTGGCGGGAAGGAAGATGTTGATCTGCTCGTCGGCACCCGCGTTCTCGGCGGTACGCTGCTTGGCCATGGCTTCCAGCGTTCCTGTGGGATCGAAGTTGCTGAAGCCTTCGCGCATGAGGCGCCCGAAGTTCACGCCGGTAATCGTGACCAGCGCCCTGATGCGCTTGTCGATGATGGTCGCTTTCACCGAGTAACCGCCACCGCCGCAAATGCCGAGCATGCCAATGCGGTCAGGGTCGACATAGGACAGGGACTGAGCGTAGTCGATGACGTCGCGATAGTCCTTCACCCGCTGTTCGGGGTCTTCGAGCCAGCGCGGTTCGCCACCGCTGCCGCCCTGGAAGCCGGCGTCGGGCACGATGACGACGAAGCCGGCTTTTGCCAGCGCCGCGCCATAGACATTGCCGGCGGTCTGCTCCTTGCAACTTCCGATGGGATGGTTCGATACCACTGCCGGATAGCTCTTGCCGGCGTCGAAATCGGGCGGGAAGTGAATATTGGCGGCAATATCCCAATACATGCCAGCATTACGAATCCTGACGGTTTCCATGAGATCTTCCTTTTCTTATGGCATGGACGAGTATTGTTATTCGGCAGCTTGTTTCACGATTGTGCCGGTCAGTTTCTGCCGGAAGAACGGCGCGAGCACTGACACCGCCTCATCGACAAACGCCTGACCGTCATAGAGATCCATGTGGTTGGCGCCCTCGACTACATGGAAGGATTTGTCCGTGCTCGCGGCACGGTCGAAGAGGTCGTCGCTCATCCACTTGCTGCCCGCCACGCTGCCGGCGACGATCTGGATCGGTTGAGTCAGATAGACGTCGGCCATGTGATAGGCATCGTAGGTGATGATCTGATTGAGGCTGCGCAGCGTCGCGAAGCCGGGCGCTGTCGCGCATTCTGCGCGCGGCGTGTGGTAATATTCCCAGGCCTGCCGCAGCTCCTCGTTCGGTGCGTCCTTCTCGGTCAGTGGCGCCAGCGGCATGGTCGCGTAACCCTTGCCCTCCGCGTCCGAAGTGCGAGCATTCGAACCGGCCTCGACATAGGGCAGCGCGTCGATCGACTTGACGTTGTTTTCCCAACCGTTGCGGAACATCGAGCCGATGTTGACTGCGCTCACCGTGCCGATCGCCTTGATGCGGCGGTCCTGGATCGCGGCATTGGCGGTGTAGCCGGCTCCTGCGCAGATACCCATGGCGCCAATCCGCTCCCTGTCGACGTAGGGCAGCGTGGTCAGATGGTCGATGACGGCGCTGACATCCTCGGTGCTGATATAGGGATTTTCGAGCTGGCGCGGTTCGCCGCCGCTCTCGCCCTGATAGGAACGATCGAATGCGATGGTGACGAAGCCCTGTTCGGCGAACTTCCTGGCGTAGGTGCCAGCGGTCTGCTCCTTCACGCCGCCGCCCGGATGCGAAACAACGATTGCGGGATAGTTCCTTTTCTCGTCGAAGCCTTCGGGAAAGTTGATCACTGCCGACATGGCGATGGTCGGGTTGTTCGAATTGTTGAAGCTGATCTTGCGCATTTCCAGTCTCCTTCTGTTGAACCGGGGGCCGCTCGAGATGCTGTCGGGGCAGCCCCTTGCCGATGGGGGCAATCTAGGTCAGAAAGATTGTGTCGATTAGGCAGGGAATTAATATTTGGTCTATCACTGGAGTGATGAATGCGGCGGGATGAGATCGCCGATCTGGCGGCGTTCGTCGTCGTCGCCGAGGAGCGCAGTTTTACCAAGGCAGCGGCGCGTCTCGGCATGGCGCAATCCGCGCTCAGTCAGATCGTGCGACGGATTGAGGCGCGGCTGGGTGTGCGGCTGCTGTCGCGCACGACACGCAGCGTAGCACCGACCGAAGCGGGTGAGCGGCTGATGGCGACGCTTGGTCCCATGCTGTTCGATCTGGACGCCGCAGTTGCCTCGCTGGGCGAACTTCGCGATCGACCGTCTGGCACGATCCGGATCACCACTGTCGAGCATGCTGCCAAGACCATCATCGTGCCGACTATGAAGCGGCTCCTTCCGGATAACCCGGACATCACGGTGGAGCTCACTATCGACTACGGTCTTTCCGATGTCGTGGCTGACCGTTTTGACGCCGGTGTCAGGCTCGGTGGGGAGATAGCGAAAGACATGATCGCGGTGCGTATCGGGCCTGACATCCCGATGGCGATCGTCGGCTCGCTGGATTATTTCCGCACGCACGCTGTCCCGAATTCGCCGGCGCAATTGATCGATCACCGCGCGATCAATCTGCGCCTGCCGACCTCCGGCACGCTGAACAAATGGCGATTAATGCGCGGCGGCCGCGAGGCGCGGGTAAGGGTCGACGGGCCGCTCGTTTTCAATACGATCGACTTGATCCTCGATGCCGCGCTCGACGGTCACGGCCTTGCGTATCTGCCGCTCGATCAAGTCCAGCGCCATCTAGACGATCGCCGGCTGGTGCGGGTCCTGGGCAAGTACACGCCCGATCTTCCCGGCTATCACCTCTATTATCCGCACCGGCAACATGCTTCGTCTGCATTCACCCTTCTAGTGGAGACGCTAAGATTCCGCGCGTGAAGGTGATTGCCCAGGATCGCGTCCCAAATACGCCAAGCCCTTGAGCGATGGCAGTTTCTTCAAAAATGGCGATAGGTCAGCTTTAGGAGAGCCTTTGAGGGCTGTGGAGTAGACATCGTTCTCATCATCATCCGGCACGGCGCGCCATTCTCAGAAAGCGGTGACACACGCTTCCAGCGTGTTCATTCCGTCGAATCGTAGTCGTACTGCTTCTCGTTCAGCATCGCAGCCAGGGTACGCAGGCCGATATCGAGCTGATCCATCGGCGGTGTCGCCAAAGCCAGTCTTATGGCATTGGGGGCATGGCCAGGTGTGACCGAGAAAGTTGCGGACGGCGTCAACGCGATGTCGCGCCTGGCTGCAGCTGCGACGAAATCCTGCGATCGCCAGTGCGGTGGGAGCGTCAGCCATAGATGGTAGCATTTCTCATTGGCCTGGATCTCGAAATCTGACAGGCGATCCGCTGCCAACTTATGACGAGCGCGCGCGTCAAGGCGCTTCAGTCTTGTAAGTTCGGAGACCGTGCCGTCGCCAATCATTCGTTGTGCTGCGGCAAACGCGAAGCCCGATGCGGTCCATCCTCCTGATCGTACCGCGGCCATCACCCGTTCCCGCAATCGGTGTGGAGGCACAACGAAGCCCAATGTCAGGCCCGGCGCCACTTTTTTCGAGAGGCTGTCGAGAACGATGCAAGAATCCGGCGCAAGTGCAGCGAGCGGCGGCTCGTCATCGAGAAAGCCATAGATGTTGTCCTCGATCACCGGAATGCCGAGCTTGTCGATCACGCGCAGGAGATCCGTCCGGCGCGACGTTTTCATGGTGATGCCCAAGGGATTGTGGACGTTCGGCTGGATGTAGATGGCGGAGAGCTGGGCCTCGCGATGGGCCTTTTCGACGGCATCGGGTCTGACGCCGTCTTTATCCATCGCGAGGGGCACCAAGGTAATCCCCAAACGGGGAGCGATGCCCTTGATAAAGGGATAGGTCAGAGACTCCACACCGCACCGGCCGCCTGGAGGGACCGTTGCTTCGAGCGCTGCAGCGATGGACTGACGACCGTTGCCGGTGAAGACGAGCTGGTCGGGCGCGGGTGCCCATGTGCCCCGCGACAGATAGGTGGCTCCCATGCTGCGGATTGTCGCCGTCCCGATGCTGGTTGCCTGCCGCAATGCGTCCTCCAGCGCGGATGGTTGGTCGAGACCGGCGAGGCTCTTCGAGATGAGTGCAGCCTGCCCGGCGAGCAGCGGGTAGTTGAACTGGAAATCAATTCGGGTGCCGTACGGCTCACCGGCGTCTGCGGCGGCGCGCTTCGTCTTGCCGGCGATAAAGGTGCCTCTGCCGACTTCGCCGACGGCAAGGCCACGACGGAGCAACTCGGCATAGACGCGACTTGCCGTCGAGACAGCAATATTGCGCTCATAGGCAAAGCTGCGCTGTGGCGGGAGGCGATCTCCCTGCTTGAGTTTGCCCGCGGCGATGTCCGCTGCAATCGCGTCGGCGAGACCTAGATAGTCGGATTTCGACATTATTGCACCGAGATCAATGTTTTGATTGCACCGATATATGTATCGGATCATTTTGCGCGCATCAACACGACCGTTCTGAAGCCGCGCAGGCTCCAACGGTCAGACGCGCAAGCTTCCAGAGGACGATTGCTCCGGACACAGCGCGTGGCTCTGGGCACCTTTCCGGGAGATCGGACATGTCAGCACGTCTCAACACAATCGCCCGGTGCGGGCGTTTGGACGCTGGTGTTCGACGGATCGATACTCCAGCCGACGAGGTCCAGGGCCATGTCGCCCGACACGCCGAGGTCGCAAGTTCGACGACTCTGAAGCGGGAGACAGCGGCATTTGTGGCAGAGGCTCAGTCATGGAGCTGACGATCCTCGGGATTCTGGTCGCCGTTGGCGGCGTGTTTTTGATCAGCTTCATGAGGGGAGCGTTCGGGGGCGGCTTTGCGATCATCGGTATCCCGGTTCTGTCGTTGGTGATGGACCCTGTGGCGGCGGGTGGCTTGCTGGCGCCGCTGTTCGTCGCGATGGACATCATCGCATTGCGTTACTGGAAGCCGTCGACATGGTCGAAGCCAGACCTGTTGCCGCTTCTGCCAGGGCTGCTAACCGGTATTGCAGCGGGATACCTGTTGTTTCGCACCCTCGATCGCCACACGATCGAGATCGTGATGGCCGTGATCACGCTTGCCTTTGTCGGGCTGTGGCTCGCGCGAGGCGGGGATGTGACGAGGCGTCCGCGCTCCACGCAAAAGGCCGTCACTGCCGGTTTTGCTTCGGGTGTCACCACGATGGTCGCCCATTCAGGCGGGCCGCCGCTCGCGATGTATTTGCTGCCCCTCGGTCTCAGTAAGGAGATCTATGCTGGAACGACGAGCATGTTCTTCACGGTTGGCAACGCCACCAAGCTGGGACCCTGGCTGCTGCTGTCGCAGCCGCAGGGAAAGACGTGGGAACTGATGGCAATCTGCTTGTTGGTTGTTCCGGCAGGTGTATGGGGCGGTTGGCGATTTCATGGTGTGCTGGACCAACAGCAGGTCTATCGAGCCTGTTACGGCTTGCTGACGGTGACGGCACTTAAGCTGCTCTGGGACGGTATTTCCGGCTACATTGCGTGATCACCGGTGCTGCCTGTTGCACCTGCGACGCTAGCGTCCAGGAAGTCATCGGCTTCTGAGTGGACGAAGATCACCGCGCGTCATTATTCTGCTGACGATCCTCACCAACCTTCACCGGCTCCAGAATGCCGGCGTCGCTTTGAATCGCCGCCATCTCTTGCGCAGCGTTTTCGCGGCCGCCATGGCGTCGCAGGTCTGCCAGCCAGTCACCGTGCCGATGGCGAGATGAAGCGCGGGCTGATCGTCCTGCCGGAGAGAGGTAAGCAATCGGCGAATGCTGGCGATGTCGCAGACATGACCCAGACTTTTTTGCAGTCTGGCGAGTCGGGCCACGTAGCGCCTGGCGGACGCGTGATTGGCATGGAGCGGCAAGAAGAATTCGGCCGCATAGCGCAGCTTCTTGAGTTCGATCCTGAGACCGTGCAGTGCAGCGGTGTCGAGCTGGCGAAAGTGCGCGCCGCGCGCGAGCGCCTTCCGTTGCAGCCGTGCCAGGATTTTGCCGGCGAGCGACTGCATCGGCTGCGACAGGATCGCCAGCGCATCGCTGTCGATGTCGTTACGCCAGCCACGGCGCTCGACCCAATGCCCGAGCGACAGCAGAAAACGATTGGAACGCGGATCGTCGAGGACCGTCTGCAGGCGGTCGTAACTGAACACGCGCTGCCGCTCGATGGCTTCGCGCAAGCCGCTGAAATCGACCTCCGGCGTCGTTGTCGCCACGCGGGAAACGATGGTGGCTGCGAAAACGTCCCAGTCGCGGGTCTGGCCGAGCTCTCGCATCAGCCACTTTGCTTCGCTGCTGATCGCCTCGAAAGAGGGCGACGGGATCTTGTGCCGGAACAGAGAGCAGATCGTGCGCAGACGGCGCAAGGCGATGCGCATCTGGTGCACGCCTTCGGGATCGGACCCCTGCTTTGCCACCGCGTGGTTGCTCAAGAGATGATGCCAGCAGGCCCCACACAGCAGTGCAATGACGTCGTCGACCGCATATTCGGCAGTGATATTGACAGGGGCGGCTTTTACCGCGGGCTGCACGATGTCGAACGCCAGCGCATAGCCGCGTTCCGCCTTGCTTCGTGTGCCGAGCTGCAGCGGCGCAGCGTCGAGCAATTGCGTTCCGAGATCGAACAGGGCGGCGGCGTTGCCGCTCTTCAATTCGAGCTCGATCTCGGACAGGACTTCCTCCCGCGTACCGGCCTCGATCGTCCCTAGGTCAAAGGCGATTTCAACCGACGCATCGGGCAGGTCGAGCTGCCGTGCATGCCGGCGCACCTTTGTCGCAAATGCGGGCACGAGCCCGTCGGGCGCAAGCGTCGTCATGGGATCGCCGATCTCGGCGGCGGGAAGCCGCGCCAGATCGGGGGCCATGCCGTCGACCGGCGTTTCCCACTGGCGCCGCGCCAGTGGCCGCCCGACGTCCGGCCGAAGCTTCAGCGTCTGAATGAAATGCTTGCCGCTGCGTCGAACGCGCAGCGACATGCCGTGTTGAAAGAGCGCTCTCTCCGGTGTGTCGTAATAAACCGTCTCCAGGCGGCGGACGACGCCCCGATTGCGCGCATGCTGCACGATGACGGGCATCTCGGACAGCTTTTCCAGCAGATCTCGCGGCGCCAGCAGCTTGAGTTCGATTTCGGCCTGTTCACCCGGTCGTATGGCAACGGCTGCGTCAGCAGAATCGGGGGCGATTGGCTGCTGGACGTTCACCGGTCACTCCATCGGCAGGGCGTAGGGAACAATTTACGACAATAGAAGGCGCTGCCAAGGTGACGCCGCCGATTGCGATGGCAATTTTCGATCAAGGGGCACCAGCGCGAACTCGCGGACGCTCGAACGGTGCGGACGGCCGCATTTGCGAAAAGCAAAAACTGCTTCAGCTGGCGCTCTTCAGGTTCTTATCGCCCGTCGGCTTGATCGGGAGCTGCGGTACGGGAGCGGTCAGGACCTGAGACGATCTGCCTTCGGACAACCTGTCATCGGAGGCGTGACTTCTGATCGTCTCGAGCACCAGAAAAAACTTCTCGGCAAGCATGGTCGTCACCTCGCTGGTGAAGTGTCTCCATTATTAGTTGAGTCGAGCTGCTGAAAATTCAATTACTTGCCGCATGCCGCCGCAATTAATTTCGCGCGTCAGATATCGCGATGGGGCAGCGATATTGACCTGATTTACCTCGCCGGGCGAGAGCGATCTGGAAGCGCCCTAGCTGCGGTCGTGTCCATCAGGTCAACTCGTGTTTCGAAATCGCGACGCCAAATCAGGTCTTACGGTTGCAACCGGTACGATATTCTCAAGGTCCGACCGTCACCTGATTGTCACGATGGGGGCGGTATGATTGGCGGGCGTCGTTACTGCCGTGGGGCGTAACGGATCGGTTCGTTTGTTGCGGGTGTGGTTCGTGGGGACATGGTGTTCATCGAGGCGTGATCGCCGGTGGCGCCGGCTTTCTTGTCGCCTCTCGTCATTCTCGCTCACGCTATGTTTTTCCGTTGGCCTCACGAGCCAAATGGCCTGGTCGCAGGCCGAGGTGACGCAGGACGTCGTCTCTTTCGATATTCCCGAGCAATCTCTGGCGTCCGCACTTGATAGCTACAGCGCCAGGACGGGCATTGTCGGTCTCTATCACGGGCAACTCGCGCTCGGGCGAAAGTCGATGGCGGTGGTCGGGCGATTTACGCCGGCGACGGCTTTGACCCTGCTGTTGCAGAACAGCGGCCTGGAGGCCGAATATGCGGCGCCCGGGGCATTCGCCGTCGTGCCCGCGCATGGGGGGCGGCGTTCGACGGTGACGGCCGATAGCGTGGCGCGGGCGGCGGTCTCGCAACTTGACCTCACCCAGCGCAGCTATTCCGGCCTGTTGCAGGAACGCATCAACGATGCTCTCTGCGAGAACACGTTGACGCGGCCCGGCGATTATCGGGTCGCGGTCAATTTCAGGGTCGGATCTGCGGGAGATGTCACCGATTTCAGCCTGCTTGGCTCGTCCGGCGACACCCGGCGTGATCATGCCATCCAGCATGGCCTGCAGGCTTTGCACATAGGCCGCGTACCGCCGGCCCATATGCCGCAGCCATTCACCATGGTGGTGTTGCCGGCGTCGTCCGGTGGCACCGTCGATTGCCGTTTGAACAGGACTGCACGGCGCGATGGCTGATCACTCGCGCTTGCCGAAACGTGCCGACAGCAAGCCGTCTCGCCTGACGGGCTCGACGGGCCTCGGTGCGTTACAGGAACTCCTGGTCGATCGCTACGGCGATCTCAAGGCGCGGCTGGCGCGGCGGCTCGGTTCGCAGGAATGGGCGGAAGACGCCCTTCAGGATACATATGTGCGGCTCGGCGGCGCCGAGATCACGGATCATGTGCGCAATCCGACCGCCTATCTGTTTCGAACGGCCTTCAATATTGCCCTCAATCGCGTGCGCTCCGACAATCGGCGGCTGTCAGCGGTTGAAGTCGATGGTCTTCTGCACATCGCCGATGAGGCGCCCGACGCGCTGCAGATATTCGAGGCGCGCGCGGATATTTTGCGGCTGAAGGATATCATCGCGAAACTGCCGGAGCGTCAGCAGGCCATCCTGCTGGCCTCGCGAGTCGAGGGAGTGTCCCGCCAGGAGATCGCGGCGCGCTTCGGCATATCGGTCAGCATGGTCGATAAGGAGTTGCAACAGGCGCAGGAATATTGTGCGGCACGCTTCGGCCGGAGAAGGACCTAGCCATGTGGCCGCGCGCGAGCAATCGAATGTACCGCAGATGCGACATGCTGCCTGCACGGGAGGCTGCCGCATGGTGATCGAGATGCGGAACGGCCTTGGCGAGTTGACGCCGCTCGATCGGGAAGCTCATGCGTGGGTCAGGCGGCTGACCTCCGGAGAAGCGACGACCTCCGATGCGGACGCTCTGCGCGAATGGTGCGCGCGGAGCAGTGCTCATGCTGCCGCGTTTTCCAGCGCAAGCAGGCTGTGGCGCGTAGCCGGTCCCGCCAGTCAAATCCTGCAGGACGAGAAGACGGCGCGGGCTGCGATGGCCAGCCGAAGCGGGCCGAAGCTCGCCCGCCGTGCCTTCATCGGTGGCGCAATCGCGGCATCTGCCGGCGGCTTCATGCTTGCGAAGCCTCCGCTCGATCTTTGGCCGTCATACTCCGAATTGCTGGCAGACTTTCGAACCGGCACAGGGGAGCAAAAAACGATCTCGGTCGCCGATGGCGTTGCGGTCGAGATGAATGCCCGGACCAGCCTCTCCGTTGCTGCCGATGTCGTGAGACTGATTGCAGGAGAGGCCTCATTCGCGCCGGCGGACGATCGCCCTCGGCCATTCGAGGTCGTGGCCGGCAATGGCACGATGTCGACGATGAATGCGCGGTTCGACATTCGTCATCTGGGTGCAACGACGCGCGTGACGTGTTTCGAGCGCGAAGTTCGGATCGCGCATCCCGACGGAAACGTGGTGCTCGGGCCGCGCCAGCAGGTCACCTACGGGACCGAAGCAATCGCGCAGGCGGTGTCGATCGACCCGGCCATTGCTTCCGCATGGCAACGCGGATTGATGATTTTCGATATGACACCGCTTGGCGAGGTGGTCGACGAACTCAACCGCTATCGGTCCGGTCACATCGTTCTGTTGAATCAGGGGCTTGCAAAGAACCCGGTCAACGGCCGCTTCAGGATCGATCGTCCCGACGACGCTCTCGCCCAGATCGAGCTGGCCTTCGGTGTAAGGCGTCGCATGCTGCCTGGCGGCCTCGTTCTGCTTGGCTGACCAGTCGCCCGGTCGATGGCAGACCAGGGCGACATGAAAAATTCATAAAAATCCATTGGGGGCCCGGCGAGGTGAAGTGTCTCAGCAGGGACGCGTCATCGGCCGGCTCGTGTTCGGCGGATGTTGATTGCCCCTGGAATGGTGAGAGTTCTCATGTTCGTTCACGCTGCCGCCCCGTCATCGCGCCATGCGCGCAAGCCGCTCGATCGCAGCGGGCTGCTTGTCGGCGTCAGCCTGTTCGCTTTGCTCGGATCGGTTGCGGGCGCGGAAGCGCGTAGTCTCGGCGGCGGCAGCGGATCGGCGGCAGCAGCCAATCCTGCGGCAGTCGCCGCTGCAGCCGCGGCTGCAAGCGCGCAACAATCTTCGGCGGCGGGACGCCAGTCGATCGAATCCATGGCGCGTGCTGCCCAGGCGCTGCAGGCGATCCGCGATGCACAGAGCGGCGCCCGCGCCGCCGCGCTTGCGGGCGCGGCTACTGTACCTAACGGGTTGGTGGCGGGCGGCCTGGTCGTCGCGCCAGGCGCCGGCACCGTGCCGGATGTCTGGGTCGGCGCCAGCAAGCCCACGCAAACGCAGGCGGATGGGCGTACTCAAGTCGAGATCAAGCAGACCGAACAGAAGGCGATCCTGAACTGGTCGAGCTTCAATGTCGGCCGCGAGACCGATGTCTATTTCAACCAGACCGCGGGCGGTACTGACAAGGCGAACTGGATCGCGCTCAACCGCGTCACCGATCCGTCGCTGGCGCCAAGCCGGATTCTCGGCACCATTAAGGCCGAAGGACAGGTCTATGTCATCAACAAGAACGGCATCGTCTTTGGCGGAGCCAGCCAGGTCAACGTCAACAGCTTCGTCGCATCGTCGCTCAGCCTGTCGGACGAGCAGTTCCGCGCCGGCATCAACAAGCAATTGCTGATTTTCGACGATCCATCGGCGTCGAGCATCGCGAAGCCGCAGTTTGGCTACCTCGGGCAGCGAAGCCCAGACCAGTTTATTGGCCTCAATGCGCCCGGGCAGGTCGCGGGTGCGGTGATCGGCGACGCGCCGGGTGAGGTTCGGATCGAAGCTGGTGCACAGCTCACCATGGCCTCGGGCGGCAAGGCGCTTGTGTTTGCGCCGCATGTCCTGAATAGCGGTCGCATCTCGGCGCCGGACGGTCAGGTCATTCTGGCGGCTGGCGAGCAAATCTATCTGGTTGCCGATCAGGCGGGGGTGCGCGGTCTCGATATCGCCGTGTCGGCACCGATGCGCTGGGTTTTCGACTATTACCACATGGCGACCGCTACCGGTCAGGGTAACTGGGTCAATCGTAACGACTACCAGATCGATCTGGAAAACATCGTGTTCCCGGAAATGGCCGCACGTGCCGCTTCGGTCGGTTACCGCGTCGTCAACAACGGCTTGGTGAAAGCGGATCACGGCAACATCACGTTGATGTCGCGCAGCATCGTGCAGAACGGTGCACTCGAAGCCTCGACGGCGCTGAACAATCGTGAAGGTTCGATCAGTCTGCGGGCCTGGGATCAGGGCATGATGTCCTATGGTGGCTCGATGCCGTCGGGCTCTCCGCTGCGCTACTGGTCGGCGGGAACGGTGACGCTCGGCTCCGGCAGCGTCACCACAGCGATGCCCGACCTCACGGATACCAGCGATATCGAGCAGACCTCGCTCGCGACGCGCTACAGCCCGGGCCGCATCGAGATGCGCGGCAAGCTGATCGACATCGAAGCAAATGCCAATGTGATCGTGCCGGCGGGCAAGATCAGCATCGTCGCCAGCACATCGGCTCTGTCAGGCGAAACCCCGATCACCGGTGAGCCGGTCAAGCGGGACGACAGCCGTGTCTATATCGGCGAGGGCGCCTATCTCAGCGTAGCCGGATTGCAGGGCGTGCTGCTGACGATGGAGAGCAATGTCGTCACCGGCGAGATGCGGATCAACGAATTGCGTGACTCGCCGCTGTATCGGGACTCCTGGTTGCGCGGCAAATCGGTCAGTGTCGACAAGCGTGTCAGCGGCCTGTTCTCGGACGGTCCGATGGCCGGTGTCGAGTGGATCTCGGGCTCGCCCGGCGCCTGGGTCGGCACGCCGCTTGGCGATTTTTCCGGCTGGATCGGTGTTGGCAAGACAACGCTCGGAGAGCTTTCGACCCAGGCCGGCACGATCGCGATCAAGTCCAGTGGCTCCATCATCACGCGTGCAGGATCGCTGCTTGACGTATCCGGCGGTTCGGTCCGCTATCAGGATGGCTGGATCACCACCACCAGGCTGCTCGGCGCCGATGGCCGCATCTACAATATTGGCGACGCGACGCCCGACCGGCTCTATGTCGGCTTCGCCGGTTCGTTCTCGCGCACCCACAATGTTCAGGGCGTTCTCGATCCGCGTCTGACGGAGACGTGGACGACCGTCTTCGATCGCAGCTCGTCGCGCCACTTCGAGCGCGGCTATACGGAGGGGCGTGCTGCCGGCGAAATCCGGATGTTCGCGGCCGAAGCGGTGGTGCTCGAGGGCAGCTATTGGGGCGGCGTCATTACCGGTGAGCGCCAGGCGGCATCGGGCAAGCAGGCGGCGGCAGGCTCGTTCACGTTCGGCGGCAACAGCGACGAACATCGCCAATGGCTGATCGGCAATCTGGTCATCGCCAGGAAGCCGGAATTGCTGCCCGCCGACTTCACTGCGACCAGCACGCTGGACCAGATCTGGTATTCGGGTTCGTCAGGTGACGATCTGTCGGTACGCAAGAAGACGACCTATCTCGATCCCGAAGTCCTGGCCCAGTCGGGCATGTCGAAGCTCGCCTTCTATGTTGCGGCCGGATTCAATCTAGCAAAGGACGAACGGCTGGAGCTCGCACCGGGCACGACCTTCAACGTTCTCGCCAATACGGGCTCGCTCAATCCCGCGACTTTCAATGTCGATGGCACGATCCGTATCGCCGGTGGCACCGTCTGGCTGGCCGGCGCGGAAACCGCGACCTATGGCTCGCATACGAATATCGATGTCAGCGGCGTGTGGTTCAACGGTCCGCGCGGTGATCTGCAGCCGGTGATCAAGGGCGGTTCGATCACACTGACGGGCGACTTTGCGCCCGGCGCGACCTTCGATGTCTCCGGCGGCGGTTGGTACGACACCACGGGCATCAAGGCAAAACTCAAGCTGGGCGATGCGGGGGCGATCTCACTGTCGCCGACTGAGGTTGCGCAATTGGCGAGCCTCGATTTGCGAGGTTATTCGGCTGCTTCGGGCGGAACGCTCGCCGTCATTACTTCCGGAGCGATTCAGATCGGAGATATCGCGCCGGCCGATGCAACGATCGGTTGGTTGCCAAGCTCGCTCTTCGCCGAACGCGGCTTCCGTGGCTTCGCGCTGACGACCACCGGGGATATCGTCGTTGCCGATGGCGCTGTGATTTCGCAGATGCCGATGGCCGTCGATCTGGCGGGCGTCAATCCCGCGACGATCGCTTCGGGCACGCGTCTTGGCGATCTCGGTCGTCTCGTCACGCTGCCGCTTGCCGATCGTGTGGCCAACAAGCCAACGTCGCTGGCCCTGGTCGGTGACAGTATTCGCGTCGGAGCAGGTGCCGTTGTCGGTACCGATGTCGGCGGGAGCATTTCTCTCGCCGCGATCGGGCATGAAGATACGACCAGCCAGCATGTGCCCGGGAATCTGACGGTCCTCGGCACAATTGAAGCGCCGGCCGGCTCGATCTCGCTTGCCGCTGGTGCTGAATTGAAGCTCGCTGCAAGCGGCCGGATTCTCGCGCGCGGTGTGGTCGTGGAGGACAGCGATGCCTATGGCGTGCGCTCGGGAAGCGTGCTGGCTGGCGGATCGGTGAGTTTCAGCAAGGCATCGATCATCAATCTGGAGAAGGGATCGCTCGTCGATATCTCAGGCGCCAGCGGCGAGTTCGATTTCCGCGGCGGGCGGAGCGGATCCTACACGCTGGCGAGCAACGGAGGCCTCATCACGCTGGAGCTCAGCGGTGCGTCGCGCGATGTTGTCGCGAGCAATTTCGTTGCGCGCAGCGGCGGAGCGGGGGCGGTCGGTGGAACGCTCACGATCGGCGTTGGGACCGTATCGGAGCCCACGCCCCAGATCACCCTTCCCACACTCATCTACTATGTGGATCGGGACACCGGTGCCATTACGTCCTTCAATACGCGCGGTAATCTGGACATCTACCGCGAGTATAGTTCGGGGACTGACGCGGCATATCGCTACGCTTCCGTGGTGGTCGCCGTCCGCAATGCAAGCACGGGGCTCAGTCGCGGTGGCGGGCTGGCGATTGTCGATCTCGATGCCGATACGACACCTGCAGGCATCAGTCAGCCCCTCTCGTCGGTGATACCGAGTTATGCCAACCAGCTCGATCTGCTGGCCAGATATTTCTATGTCGACAGTAACGCGACCCAGCGCATCGAATTGCCGACCGCTACGGTCAAGCTGACCAAGATTTCCAGCGACACCGTCAACAATGGCGGCTTCGGCGCGCTCAACGTCAATTCGACAGGATTCGTAGTGGCGCCCGGCGTCAATCTGTCGCTCGGGAAGTCGGCTTCGATCACCGGCGCGATCAACAGTGGCGGTGCCGGGACGGCGAGTATCTCTGCTCCCTATATCGCGCTGAACTCCGGCTCAGGTAAGCCCGGTTCTTCCGGTATCGGCAAGGTCGTGTTGACGGCCGAGCTGATCGACGTCACGCGTGCCGCCTTCAATGGCTTTGCCGAGACGCGACTCACTGCAGGTGAATTGCGCATGGGCGGGTTGCTCACCGACCTCACGACAAATCGAACGGCAGCTTTGAGTGCAGACGGTCGGCTGGAGCTCAAGGTCGGGCAACTCTATCCGGCAACGGGTATTGTTGCCTCGATTGAGGCTGGGACGGAATTGAAGATTTCGCCCAACGGTTCCGCCGGCGTTCCGCTGTCGGCTGCTGGAACGCTGAATCTGAAAGCGCCAGTCATCGTTCAGAACGGCGTCGTACGTGCGCCGTTCGGCAGCATCACGCTGACAGCGACCGACAGCATCACGCTGGGAGAGGGCAGCGTCACTTCCGTGTCGGGCGATGGCCTTATTGTTCCCTATGGCACGCTCAGCAACAACGAGTTCTGGGTCGATCCGATCACGCAGCCCACCACCGGCAATCCGACGCCGACGCTGAGCAAGCTGCCGGAGAAGAACATCGTCTTGCAGGGACCGAAGGTGACGCTCGCTGCCGGTTCGGTGGTCGACATCCGGGGAGGTGGAGATCTCATCGCCTGGGAGCATGTGCCAGGTCCCGGAGGATCGCATGACGTCCTTGCTCAGGCAGGCGTCTACGCCGTCGTTCCAAGCCTGAATATCTCGGCGGCGTCGCAGCAGAAGATATGGCTCGCTGGTGGAAATGGGCTGGCCGCCGGCTGGTACGCGCTGCTTCCGGCGCGCTATGCGTTGCTACCTGGGGCTTTCACCGTGTCCCGCGTGAAAGGTTCGACCGGCACCACGAGGCCGAACAACATCGCACTGCCTGACGGTTCGCTGATCATGGGCGGGCGGTTGGCCGATGCGTTCGGCGGTGGCTCCGAGCAGCTTGGCTCTGCATGGCGTGTGATGTCGGGAACGACGTTCCGCAGTTACAGCGAATATAACGAGGCTTCCGCCAACACCTATTTTGCGTCGGATGCATTCAAGCTCGGCCAGTACCGCCTCACCGGCGTCAATGTGGTGACGCCACGGCTGCCGATGGATGGCGGATCGGTGGTTTTCAAGGCCGGCTCCGAACTCACGCTCGATGGTACGCTGCGCTCGCAATCGGCCCCCGGTGGACGCGGCGGCCTGGTGGACATCGCTGGCACCAAGATCGCCATCGTGGGAGCGGGACAGGACCGTAGCGATCTCGCAGGCTATCTGGTGATCGACGCGATGTCGCTCAGCAATTTTGGCGCGGGCAGTCTGCTGGTTGGCGGCGTGCGCAGCGTCGATGCGCGCGGCATGCGCATCGAGGTTGCTGCCAGTGACGTTCTGGTTCGCAACGATGCGAGCAGCAGTCTCAGCGGTTCCGAAATTCTGCTCGCGGCGAGCGGCACCGTCCGCGTTCAGGACGGCAGTGTGATCGTCGCCGGCGGTGGCTCGCCTGGAGCCGGCGTCGATCTCGTGATGTCGCCGCAGGTGAAAGCCATCTATGGCGATATTGGCGGCGATGACGGCAACCCGGACAACAATGTGCTGCTCAGGCCATCGCGAGATTACGGTGCGCTGATCCGCGTCTCCACCGGCGATGCGGTCAAGGTTTTGCGTGAGAACGTGGACACGTCGACGGGCGGCGTCGTCGCCATCGGTGCCAATGCCACGCTCTCCGGCGGACAAGCTCTGCTGATCGATGCGACGGGTGACACCGGAGTTGCTGCCAGCGCGAGGCTGTCAGGTGTGGCGCTTTCGCTAGCCAGCGGCCGTATCGGTTTCGGAGGTGGCATTGGTGGTCTTGTCCTCGATGCCGTATCGCTGGCGCAACTGGCCAATACCCAGGCCCTGACGTTGCGCAGCTACAGCACGGCGGATTTCTACACGTCAGTCAATCTTGGCAGCGCCGGCCTCAAGACGGTGACCTTCGATGCGGCTGGTCTCGTCGGTTACGGCACCGGCGCGATCGCCGTGAGTGGCGGCACCATTACGCTGGAGAATTCCAGCGGCACTTTCAGCAGCCCCGGTGCGGTTGGCAATGTACTGCTGTCGCTCAATGCCGACGAGATCGTGCTCGGCGGTGGCGCCAAAGCGCTGCGCGGCTTTGACGCCGTGTCGTTGAACGCGAACCGCCAAATTACGGGACGAAGCACGGGCTCGCTCGATGCCGGCACGGCGGCGGTAACTGTGAATAGCCCCGTGATTACCGGTCGCGGCGGTGCATCGCAGTCGATCGAAACGCAGAATGTCCTGCGCGTGATCGGCGGCGGCAACACGCCGGTGGAGAATGCCGAAGCGAGCCTTGGCACACGGTTCGCGCTGACCGGCACCAGTGTCGATTTCGGTGGTCGCATCGTTGCGCTTGGCGGTGCCGTCAATCTCACTGCGACGGCAGGCAATGTCTCCATTGGAGCTGGCAGCCTGATCGATGTCGGCGGCTTCAAGAAGCAGTTCTTCGATAACGCGCAGTTCGCCGAAGCCGGCAGTATCGCGCTGACCGCGGTGGGCTCGGTGATTGTCGCTCCCGGCGGTCATCTCAATCTGTCCGCTCATGCCGAAGGTGGCTCTGCCGGCAAGCTGTCGATGACGGCGTCGAATGGTGGCACTGTCGTGCTGGGTGGCCTGATCGAGGCGCGCGCTGCCGCCGGCCAGACCGGTGGTTCCTACGCGCTGGACATCGCCGCCTTGCCCGACTTTGCGGGCATGAGCCAGATCCTCAATGCCTCCGGTTTTACGGCCTCGCGCCAGTTCCGCATCCGTTCGGGCAATGTCGTGATCGATGGCCTGACCGAGGTGGCTGACTTCTCGCTGACCGCTGACCAGGGCTCGGTAACCCTGGCGGGCCTGATCAACGCGCGCTCGGAATTCGGCGGCAGAATCTCGATCAGTGCCGGCAATGGCCTGACCATGTTGGGCTCCGCGCTGTTGCAGGCCGGCGCAACCGGTGAATTCGGTGGTGGCCGCGTCACGCTCGAAGCCAGCGGCGGCCAGCTCGATATTCGCGGCGGCACCATCGATGTCGCCGGCGCCGATGGCGGCCGGGTGCGTTTCCGCGCGCTCCAGAATTTGGCGCATGACGAGATTGCAGTCGCAAACCTGCAGGTCGGCATCATCGGTGCACGCTCGAGCGTGCTCGAAGGTGTCAGTGTCTACAATAGCGGCTCGGTGGATGCGGTTCGCGGCGATGCGATTGCCGATGCCAACACTTTCGCGAGTCATGCTGCAACCATCGCAGCGCGCCTCAACGCAGGTGGCATCGCGGTGATGCCTGGTATCGAAATTCGCAGCACGAGTGATCTCGTTCTTGAGACCGACTGGAATCTGGCGAGCGATTTCGTCTCCGCGCGGATGGGCAGCCTCACGCTGCGCGCCGGCGGCAATCTCTCCATCCTCGGCAATCTCAGCGACGGCTTCTCGGCCGCAGATCGCAGCGGGGTACTGCAGGACATGGCGTCTTGGGATTTGCGTCTCGTCTCGGGCGCCGACCTGACATCGGCGAACGCACTTGCCGTCAGGCCGCTCGCGGCACTGGCTGCCAATAGCGGCAATCTGACCGTGGGCGATGCGGCGTCCGGGAGGATCGTGCGTACTGGCTCCGGCGATATCGACGTGGTGGCGGGCCGCGATCTGCTTCTCGCGCACAACACGTCGGCGATTTACACGGCTGGCCGTGCGGACCCGACTGTCTATGCCGACTTCCAGCCGCGTCCAGGTGCAACCTATGGCATCGATGGCGGGCATCTGAGGATCTCCGCTCAGGGCAGTTCCACCTCAGTGCTGCCTTCCGATCCCGATGACAATCAGCTGTTCACCGAATGGCTGCGCAAGATCGGTTCGCTCGATCTGAATTTCGTCTTCGAGACAGGCCATCAAAGTTCATGGTGGATCGACTACGGTGCGTTTCAGCAAGGCGTTGGGGCACTTGGCGGCGGCAACGTGTCGGTGACCACCGGCGGCGATCTCGTCAATATGCTGGTCGCGCTGCCCACCAATGGCCGCGTTCGCGGCGGCCGGACGAGCGGCGAGGCCATGCAGCTCGAATTGCGCAATGGTGGCCTCATGCAGGTCACGGCGGGTGGTGCAGTGCGGGCCGGCTACTACTATATCGGCCGCGGCGCTGGCGTCATCACCGCAGGGGAATTTGCGAATGGTCGCACCGTGTCGACGCAGGTCACCGATCAACTTACCAATGTCTACAACATCGCACCCGTCATCGCTTTGGGCGATGCCGCGATGAAGGTGAAGACCACCGGAAATCTGACATTACAAACGGTGATGGACCCGCTGCTGCTCAACTCCGACAATTACTATCTGGGTGGCGGCAGCCGTTACACTGCTTACATGAGCGGTTACACAGATCGTACCTCGCTCGACCTTGTATCGGTGGGCGGCGACGTGGTGCTGACCAATCAGGGGCGCTTCCTCTCCAAACAGCTCGACATTTCCAGTGGTGTCTATGGCTTGGATATGGACTATTCGTTGATTGGCCTATTCGCGACCAATCTCTATCCTTCGATCACGCGCATTGCTGCGCTCAACGGATCGATCACCAATCAGAATCGCATGTTCACGACGCCGGGCGCGAATGCCGAATTCCGTCTGCTTGCGGAGACGGACGCGGTCCTCGGCGACATCGTCATAACGCGTGCGAACCCGAGCATGATGCCGACCCCGCTGCGTCCTTTCGGCGGCGTGGGCGGTGGTTGGCTGCAGCTGCGCATGTCGCTCTCTCCGAAGGATTTCCAATCGATCGACGAGAGCGGCTTTACAGCGCTGCTGTTGAACCGGCTCGAAAACGGTTGGAGTATCAGCGATGGGTGGTTTAACGGGTATTTCAACGCGGTCCGTAATCCCGAACATCTCGTAAACGAAGGCGATAGCGAGCCAAGCCGGATCTTCGCACGTAGCGGTTCGATTGTAGGATCCCTTATCGCGACATCTCTCGGTCCAAAGCTCGGCAAGGTCGTGACTGGCGAGCAAACCTGGTTCCGTGCCGGCACTGATATCCGCAATATCGATTACAGTCTGCGCAACCTGCACCGCACCGATGTGTCGCTGCTCGAAGCCGGCAATGACATCATCGGCGGAAGCGTCGATATCCAGGGGCCGGGCGCCATTTCGCTCGCGGCCGGGCGCGATGTGTATGGCGCCACGTTCAGTATCTTCAGTCGCGGCAATTACGACGCCTATACCGGCAGCAATCGCGCCGTCGAGCTAAGTGAGGTGAAGGGGCTCGCGCGGGATGGTGCGGCTATCTCTGTCATGGCCGGCCTGCAAGGCCAGCAGATATCTTACGACGCCTTCGCCGCCGCTTACCTGGATCCGGGCAATATGGCTGCGATGCCGGATTACCTGAAGGCGACATCATTCCAGGGCGAATATTTGCCGATCTATATGATGGCTGGCATTGACGTTCGAAGCGCAACGGTCGTCAAGATTCAGCGAGGCTTGCAGCTTTTTGTGGCCGAGATGACTGGCGAGCTTTTGTCGTCACCCGTGGATGTATGGTCTCGTTTCCGGTCATTGCCTGTTTTGACGCAGCAGCGTTTCATACGTGAGGCGTACATCAACGAACTCAAGGCCGCAGGCGACAACCAGCTCACGCTTGATGCCCAAGGTCGCCCGCTCAACGGCGGCTACAAGCGCGGCTATACGGCGATTGAAATACTGTTCCCGGGTAAGGCTTGGAAGGGCGACATCAAGATCGGAAATGCCACGTTCCGAACCATGGCGGGCGGCGCGATCGAGACGCTCACACCGGGTGGTGGCCTTCAGGTGGCCGCGCTTGGCACGGTCGTGAATGCAGGTGCGGGCCTGGTCACGCTCGGCTACGGCGATATCAACATCTTCGCCCGCGACAACGTCACCGTGAATCGTTCGCGTGTCCTCACTTTCGCCGGCGGCGACGTGACGATCTGGTCGACGCTCGGCGACATCGATGCCGGTCGTGGCGCCAAGACCACGCGGGTGCCGTCAGCGCCGGAGATCACCACCGATGAAGATGCCGTGACGAAGGTGCAGGAGAAAGCGGATATCGGCGGCAGCGGTATCGGCACCATCATTGGCTTCACCGGCGTCGAGCCGGGTGACGTGTCGCTGATCGCCCCCGAA
>JAEXHR010000055.1 GCA_023449855.1 Pseudomonadota bacterium
GCCAAAAGCCGCCCTTTTTTGCTTATCAGGGCCACACAAAAGCCCAGTGTCGCGGGATGGAGCAGCCCGGTAGCTCGTCAGGCTCATAACCTGAAGGTCGTAGGTTCAAATCCTACTCCCGCAACCACCGCCATAGAACTACAAACACCGCCCCAGGACCTCCCCGGGGTGGTATTGTCGTTCAGGGCGTAAACCGCCAGATCCGCCACCTTCGCGACGATCTCCGCCTCTGGACCATGCGCGCCTTCGGGGTAAATGGTCACGCTCTCGATCAACCTGTCCATCAGTTCCGCCGCTTCCGTGCGAATGCGCTCGTCGTTCAGCGTATCGCGCAGAGCGCCGATCTTCTCCTTGAACTTTTGGAGCAGTTCCGGGTGAGGGACAATCTGGGCGATCGGTTTCGTCGGTGCTGTACGGGAGAGGCGCATTTCCAGCTCTGCCTTCTCCGCTTCCCGATCTGACAACATCTTCATCAGCGTCGGGCTGAGAAGGCCAGCCAACATATTGGCCGACAGATTTTCCAGTTCCGTCTCGATCACAGCGAGGCGATCTCTCGTGATCCTTTCCCGATCAATCTCATTACCGCTGATCTTCTTCACCTCGCGGTTGAAGGTCTCCGTGAAGATTTTCGCATGCTCTTCCGTGAGAAGATGGTGTTGGAGGACGGCCATGGCGGCTTGCTCCAGTGCGCCCTTGCGGACCGACAGCGTGTTGCTGCAGGTGCCGCGCTCCTTGTGACCGGCACAACGATAATAATCCTTGCCGCTGATCGTATAATTGGAGCCGCAGTGGCTGCATTTGATTAGCCCTGAGAGCAGATGCTTCTTGCGCGGTTTGCCTGCAGGCGAATCCGGCTTGTCTGCTTCGCCCGCTCTGGGCTTATTGGAGATGGATCGACGTTCCATCTCGGCGCGAACGGCTTCCCAGAGCTCATCGTCAATGATGCGCAGGTCCGGCACTTCGATTTCCAGCCATTCGGACTGATCGCGCATCTTGTAGCGCCGTTCGCGATTTTCGCTGTCGGGATTGCGGCGCCATTTGCGACGGCCCCAGATCAGGCGACCCACATAGAGCGGGTTATTCAATATGCCGGTATGTTTTTTCGGATCGCCGCGGATAGTCGACGCATTCCATTCGCCGCCGCGTGGGCCGGGAATGCCCTCGAGGTTCAGTGCCGTTGCAATATCGATGGAGGAAAGACCGCTCGCAAAATCCCGGAAAATTCTTTCCACGACTTCGGCTTTGACTGGCACGATGTCTAGGTAACCCCGGATCCGTTCGCCCTCCTGATCATAAATCTTCCTGCTGTCATAGCCATAGGATCGGCCGCCTGCGATCCGGCCTGCTGCGACCGCCGCCGCCATGCCGCGCAGCGTCTTGTCGACGAGGTTCTTGAGAAAGATCGCGCCGAGCAGAGCGGCGACACCGAATTTTACCTGGTCGACGTGATTTTCCGACACCGTGTATAATTCTGCGCCATGATAGGCCAGCTTCTTCCCCAGCCAGGCCACGTCCTCTCCATCACGCGCCAGGCGGTCGAGAGACTCGCACACCACCATGTCCGCTTCGCCATCCTCGATCAGGCGCAGCAGCTGTTTGAGGCCGGGGCGATTGCGCTTGTATCCGGACATTTCCGGATCATGGAAGGTCGCGACCACCGTGCCATTGAGATAATCGACCAGCTTCATGCAGGACGCTGTCTGGTCCTGGCTCGAGGTGATCGTCTGCAAGCTGGTGGAGTGGCGGCCGTACAAGACGATCCGCGGCGCGGACTTCATGAGCATGATGCGCTGTCCTTCTCGGGGGTATTGGGCGAAGATGGCTCGGCAAGTGCCTCAGCGCAATGGGCATGCGCGGCCTGTCTGGCGAGCAGGCGCACAAGATCGGCCAGCGCTTTCTGCGCTGCCGGATCCAGTTTTGCTGTGCCTTTCTTGCCGACCATGAGCCGGTGTTAGGACGGTGCTTTTCTGGCTATGCATCAACTACACACGACTGCTATTATTTTTTGATGTCCGATGAAATCAGGCCGTATCGTTTCCGTCTGCCATCAGGGTTGAGCCATTTTGACGGCCGCTTTGCCAAAGCGCTGAAGGCGCTTCGGGCAGATCGGAAGGAGACGCAGCAGGTGGTCGCCGATGCCATTGGGATTACCCGGACCGCCTATGCCAGGTTTGAAAACGGAAAAAGCTGGCCACGTCCCGACACGTTCGAAGCATTGCAGGACTATTTTGGGGTTTTTGGTGAGCAACTAGCTGTGGCTCGGCAACCTGGAGAGAGGGCGACGGGGCGCGTGAAACCAAATTTCGACACAGTTCGGGCAGACGCAATTCACGACATGGGCCGGTATCTCAGGGGATGTCGAAAGAAGAAGAAATATACCCTGCGACAAGTCGCGGCATGGTCGGGCATATCTGCTGCGCAACTCTCACGCATCGAGCGTGGAGAATGCGCGAACTCGCGGATCATCGGCGTCGTGGACGAAGACAGGAATCTCCACAAGGATGAACAGCGACTGATATTCACAAATCAGGTCATCCGAGAAATATACCACGGAACATTCATTCCGCCGGACAAACATACGCGCATTTACAAATAGTGCTGCCTGTCAAAACCGACCCTTTGTCGCCATTCAGCGCCGGGCTTTCGCTCCCCAGCAGCAGACCGTCCGCTATTCCGGCGGGTGTCGACCAAGATGCGTCGTTCGCCGGTCGCGCTTTCAACGACAGCTTCTGCCAAAACCTGCCGCTCGGTCGCCGTGAAACCGTCTGGCAGCAATGCGCCCTAAATTCGGACGTTCGGCCTTGTAGCCGACGATCCCGAAAGCCGCCATTCGTTTCGCCAGCGCTCAACTGGTTCAGACCCGACATTGCGCTCACGGCCCAACAGGCGTGGCCACCATTATTTTCGGAGTGCAGCAATCAGGGCGTCCCGAGCCATGGCCACGCGCGGGTGTCGCAGCGATGAGCGTGCCCAGACGAGGTAGTAAGCGTTGCGCGGCACCGTGACCGGGGCAGGTATCTCGATCAGCGTGCAGGCAGCGCGTTCGCTGCGGGTGAGATAGCCAGGCATCACCGTCCAGCCGAGACCCGCGCACAATCCCGACCGTAGCACCCTCAGATCGGGCGCGGTCAACGCGGGCTGGCTCGTCAGCTCGATCTGGTTTGCATGGAGCCAGGTACGCAGCAGCGGTCGGTCGAGGTCGTACGCGAGGTGGGCCGTCCGGTTGAGCCCGTCGGCAAGCGGCAATTCGGCAATCCGCATGGCAACGGCGGGCGAGGCTACGGCGCGCAGGTGCTCTTCGCCCAGCGGATGAAAGGCCAACCGCGGATCTTCGGGCTGCGAGGCGGTGACGGCTAGGTGCACCTTGTCTTCGAGCAGCAAGGCATAGAGCGCCTCGCGCCCGCCGATATGCAGGCGCAGGTCTAGCCCCGCATCCAGCAGCGGCGCCAGTCGGGGCGCGATCATCTCTCCCAGTAGGTCCGACGGCGCGGCGATGTGGACCGTGCCCGAGATGCGCGACGATCGGGCCCGCGCGCTGGCCAGTGCCGATTCCGCCGTGTCGAGGCTGCTTCCGATCGAAGCCGCGAGATCGTCGGCAATCGCTGTTGGTCGAACACCCCGCGAATGGCGATCGAACAAGGGACGGCCCAATTGCGCCTCGAGCGATGCGATGTGCTGCGACGCAGCCGGTTGGGTGATGCCGATTGCCCGGGCCGCCTCGCTCAGTGAACGACGGCGGTAGACTTCGACGAAGGTGCGCAACTGCAGGAGGGACATTCCGGTTCCATAACCGGATTTATGGCCGTCCGCCATTCCCGCTGGATTTCATGATGCCGTTCCCTGCGTATCTAAGCCGCCGAAAGGAACGATCGAAGCAAAATCGCCGCCAATTGCTCCAAGCCCTCACCGCTGTCCTGGTGGCGGGCGCGGCGCCGGCGGGTGCGTTTGCTCGTGTTTCCGACATCACTAGAAAAGGACAACTGACGATGACCCGCATTCTCATGGTGGCCACCTCCGCCGACCGCATGACTCCCGGCACCGAACCGACGGGCGTCTGGCTCGAGGAACTTACCACCCCGTACTACGCGTTCCGCGATGCGGGCGCCGAGGTTACGCTGGCCTCGATCAAGGGTGGCGCCATCCCCGTCGACCAGCGTAGCGTCAACGCCGACGGCGAGAACGACGCTTCGGTCGAGCGCTATCTGAAGGACGAGGCCCTGAAGGGCGAGGTTGCCAGCACCCTTGTATTCACAAGCATCGATCCCGCCGGCTACGACGCGCTGTTCCTGCCGGGCGGCCACGGCACCATGTTCGATTACCCCGTCAGTGACGAACTGGCCCGCCTGGTCGAACGCTTCGACCGCGAAGGCAAGATCGTCGCCGCCGTCTGCCATGGACCGGCAGGGCTGGTCTCGGCGAAGAAGGCCGATGGCACGCCCCTCGTGGCTGGCCGCCGTGTCGCGGGCTTCACCGACAGCGAGGAACGCGCGGTCGGCCTCGATCAGGCGGTGCCGTTCCTGCTCGAAACGCGCCTCAAGGAACTTGGGGGCAAGCACGAGGGCGGCCCCGATTTTGCCCCCTTCGCCCTGCGCGATGGCAATCTGGTGACCGGCCAGAACCCCGCCAGCGCTACCCGCACCGCGGAGCTCGTAATGGAAGCCCTCAAGGACAAGGTCGCCTGATCATGCGCTATCTCCACACCATGCTGCGCGTCGCCGATCCCGAGGCGGCGATCCGTTTCTTCACGCTGCTGGGTCTCAAGGAGACCCGGCGCATGGAGAACCAAGCCGGGCGTTACACGCTGATCTACCTTGCCGCCGACGAGGATTTCCGCGGCGACGGCGAGCAGGGCGATGCCGAGGTCGAGCTGACGTACAACTGGCCGCCCGAGGACGGCAGCCCTGCCGAGACTTATACCGGGGGCCGCAACTTCGGCCACCTCGCCTACGGGGGCGACGACATCTACGAAACGTGCGCGCGGCTGCAGGCGGGCGGCGTGACGATCAATCGCCCCCCGCGTGACGGATACATGGCGTTCGTCCGCTCGCCGGACGGGATCTCGATCGAACTGCTGCAGAAGGGCGAACACAAGGCTCCGGCCGAACCCTGGGCCTCCATGCCCAACACGGGCGAATGGTGATGGCGAAATTGTTCGAACCCATTGAGGTTGGCGGGCTGCGGCTCGCCAACCGCATCGTCATCGCGCCGATGTGCCAGTATTCGGCAGTCGACGGCGCGATGACCGACTGGCACCAGATGCATCTCGGCCAGTTGGCGCTCTCGGGCGCGGGCGCGCTGACGATAGAGGCGACCGCGGTCAGCCCGGAAGGGCGCATCACCTACGGTGACGTCGGCCTGTACGATGACCGTACCGAAGCGGCGATGCGAAGCGTGCTCGAAAGCGTGCGCCGTTGGTCGGACATGCCGCTGATCATCCAGCTGGCCCATGCCGGCCGCAAGGCGAGCTGCGCCAAGCCGTGGCAAGGCGACACGCAGATCGCCCCCGATACGGAGAATGGCTGGCAGACCGTGGCACCCAGCGCCATTCCCTTCGCTCCAGACGACCATCCCCCTGTCGAACTGGACAAGTCAGGGCTTGCCCGCATCCGGGAGGCGTTCGCGGATGCCGCCCGGCGCGCCGGCAGGCTCGGCATCGAAGCCATCCAGATCCACGTCGCGCATGGCTATCTGCTCCACGAGTTTCTTTCGCCGATCTCCAACCGGCGCGGCGACGAATACGGCGGCAGCCTCGACAACCGGATGCGGTTCCCGCTCGAAGTGTTCGATGCCGTGCGCGAAGCGTTTCCGGCCGACCGCCCGGCGACCGTTCGCGTTTCCGGGACCGACTGGGTTGAAGGCGGCTGGACAGCGGAAGAAACCGCAAGGTTTGCGCAGGAACTGGAGAGGCGCGGTTGCGCGGCGATCCACGTTTCCAGCGGCGGGCTCGACCCGCGCCAGCAGATCCCGGTCGGCCCCGGCTATCAGGTGTCGCTGGCGCGAACGGTCAAGGACGCGGTCGCCATGCCTGTCGTGGCGGTCGGAATGATCACCGATCCGCAGCAGGCAGAGCGCATCCTCGAAGACGGGCATGCCGACGCCATAGCGATTGCCCGCGCTGCGCTGTGGGATCCGCGTTGGCCCTGGCACGCCGCCGCCGCGCTTGGCGCATCGGTAAAGGCGCCCCCGCAATATCTCCGGTCCGAGCCCCACGAAGCGGGCCGCATTCTCAAGGAGATGACGTCATGAAAATCTCCGTCAAACTGCTTCTGGCCGCTAGCGCTGCCCTCTCGCTCGCCGCCTGCGCGACGACCCGCGAGGGTGCATCCGCGCCCCAGATCGAACAGATCGCTACCTTCGATGGCGCGATGCCGACGGGCGTGACCGTCGCCCCCATCGGGCGCATTTTTGTCAACTTCCCGCAATGGGGCGACAACGCGCCGTTCACCGTGGCCGAGTTGGTCGACGGCAAGGCGGTGCCTTATCCCGACGCCACGACCAACCGGCCCGATCCGGCCGACCCGGCGGGGCATTTCATCTCGGTGCAGAGCGTGGTGGCAGACGGCGCCAATCGCCTCTGGGTGCTCGACACGGCTGCGCCCAATTTCTCTCAACCACAGGCCGGCGGTGCAAAGCTGGTGGCAATCGACCTTGCGACCGACCGGGTGGTGAAGACGATCGTCCTGCCGCCTAGCGTGGTGCTGCCCACGACCTACCTCAACGACGTGCGCTTCGATCTGCGTCAGGGCGCCGAGGGCGTCGCCTACATCACCGACAGCAGCAACGAGGGGATCGGCGGCATCATCGTCGTCGATATCGCCAGCGGGCGTGCGATCCGGCGCCTGTCGAACCATGCGACGACCAACCCCGAGCCCGGC
>JAEXHR010000086.1 GCA_023449855.1 Pseudomonadota bacterium
GTCTGACAGGCCGCCGACCTTGCCCACGGCCTCGGCCATCGAAATGCGCCATGCATCGAACTTGAACTGGCCCTGATTTCCGGCGGCGCCGAAGGCGACGAAGGTCTGGGCCTGATTGTAGAGATAGACGATGTCGGCCGGGAGCACGAAGATATTGTTGGACGGCTCATAGACCAGCGCGCCGAAGGGGACGCTGGCGCGGTGACCCTGACGCTCCAGGGTGACCCACATGTCATAGCCCTGGGAGGCGGGGCCGCCTGCGCGGGCGATGACGTCCACGATGCGCTCCCCGGCCGGACTGGCAGGGAAGCGCCCCGATGCCTTCACATCGCCCAGTACGCTGATCAGAGAGGTCCGTTGTTCGACGACGGAGACCACGACCTGCGGCTCGATGGCACGGTTCTTCAGCGCGTCCACGATGGCTCGCTGGACCTCCGCGGGGGTGCGCCCATTGGCCCGGACGGCGCCGGCATAGGGAACGGTGATGTTGCCGCCGTCGTCGACCGCCTGGTTCGGGATCACGACATAGTTGCCGGGGCGCACGCCGGCCTCGGCCGGAATGAACAGGCCGCCTGCGGCCGCCTCGAAGATGGTGACGCTGACGATATCGCCGATGCCGAAGCGGAATGCTTTTGGCGGCGTGCGATTGGCAAAGGCGGTGGAGAGGCGCGGCGTGTAGTGGCCAAGGATCTTAACGACCTCGGGATTGAGCCGCACAAGCGCATAGGGAAGGCTATCGGGCTCGGCGTTCTGGCCGCTCCGGATATCCATGCCCTGCGGACCGCTGGCTGGCATGATTGTGCAGCCAGCACCGAGGAACGAAAGAGCTGCGATCGATAGTATCGCCAAATGATGCCGAAAACGTTTCAGGAGAGCCCCCAAACACACGACCCGCTCAAGCGCCTAAATTCGCACTCCCGATTGATTCAAACCAGCAAGTTATTGTTATTCTTTAAATAGAGATTTGGAGTGTGGCTCACCTGCCACACGCATTCCGCGTATCCGCGCCTCTGCATACCGGCGAGCTAACCGTCCTGGTCCACATAGCCGTACCGGCCATAGTGTTCGGTATTATAATAGTCGCTGTGATAGCTGTCGTAGCGCTTCATGATGTTCATGTCGGTCTTGTTGAGCACAGCGCCGAGAGTCGCTTCGCTGACATTCGGCGCCATGTGCAATGCGTGCTGGACTACGTCGATCTTGGTTCGCCCCCATTCGACCACCAGCACGAAGCAATCCACGAGCGGCGTCGTCGCGCGGACATCGACAATGGGCGCAAGCGGTGGCAGGTCGACGATAACATAGTCGTAGCTCGCCCGGAGTTTATCGAACAACGCCCTGGTTGGCTCCGCTGACAGGAGCTCGCTGGTGTGGAGTAGCGGCCCCTTCTTCGCGATGGGTAGCAAAGTGAGGCCTGTACTCTTGTCGTACCACGTCACTTCGTCGAGCTGTTTGGCGCCAGTAACGATCTCGATCAACCCGCTGGTAGCGGAGGGCGCGAGATTCGATGACAGCGACGGATTCCGCAGGTCGCAGTCCACCAGGATGACGTGCTTGCCGGCATGCGCAATGAGCTGGGCGAGCGATGCTGCGATGGTCGATTTTCCCTCGTCAGGCAGCGCGGAGGTGATGCCGACGATCTTGTTTGTCGCCAGACTCTGATTGAGGTCGATCGCCAGTTTGATGGCACGGATCGACTCGGCAAACCGGGACAAGGGCATGGCTGTTGCGGCCCAATAGCCGGCCGCGCGCCGTGAGATCATCCGGGTATCGTTGTTGGATATCGACAGGCTCGCCGACGCGGGCGGGGCGATGTCCTTGAGTAGCGGCACCAGCGACAGGCAAGGCAGACGCAGCGCCGACTCGAGCTGCGCGGACGTACGGAACACACGGTCCATGACATCGCGCAGCAAGCCAAGGCCGACTCCCAGCCCGATGCCAGCCGCGAGACCCATCGCAAGGATGAGCGACGATTTCGGCTTGCTCTTGCTGGGCGGCGGCGAGGCCGAGGCAATGATGCGGGCATCTGCGCTCGGAAACGATTCCTGTTGCACCGAACCCATATATCGCTGCAGGAAGCTATCATAGAGACCGCGATAGCTCTTCGCGCTGATCTCGAGCTCCCGCATGGTGAGCTCGGCGGAGTTGGTGCCGCGCGACCGCGACACGGCGGATGCCAACTGGTCCTCGATCTGCTTCTGCTTATGTTTGGCGACCTCGTAATCGCTGCGACTGGTTTCCGCGAGACGACGCACCTCGTCCACTATCGAGGTGCGGACATCGCGCATGCGGTTGCGCAGATTGATGACGGCGAGGTGGCTCTTGCCGAAACGTGCCGACCAATCGGCTTCGCGGCGCGAAAATTCCAGATATTGCTGGCGCAGGGCGTTGATGATGGGGCTCGCGAGCACCTCAGACCCGGGTGTATCGATGCCCGCAAGGCTCGTGCCGTCCGGCGAGATGGCTTGAATGACCTCGTCGAACCTGTTCAGCCGCGCGAGGCTGTCCGATGTCAACGCACGAGCGGCGACAAGGCGACTGTTGAGTTCCGCTATTTGTTGATCGTCGATCAGCTTGCCGTCGCTGACAACGATATTGTTCTCCGCCTTGAATGCGTTGACGGCGCGCTCGGCCGTGAGGGCCTGTTGGCCGAGTTCGCGCAGCCGGTCCTGCAGCCAGGCGGTTGCATTCTTGTTCGCTTCGAACCTCGCATTCAACTGATCGAGAATATAGATGTCCGCAACGGCATTGGCGATTTCGGCCGCCCGCGCAGCCGTGCTGGCATTATAGCTGAGCTCGATCACATTGCTCATGCCGACGCGGGTGGCCGTGAGGCGTTCGGCGAACGCAAGGGCGAGTTCGTCGGCGGTGGCTGCCGTGTCTGCGCTTGTATCGAGCAGAGGCATCGAGAGCCAGCCACGCACCTTGTTGAAGAACGCATGCACGCGGGGTGAGGGCTTGAAATCGGGATCGTCGTACAGCTTCAGCTTTTGTATCACCGACGTCGCGACAGCCTTGGATTTCAAAACCTGGAGCTGGGTTTCGATCTGCACGGAGTCGATGGGCGCTTCGGTCACCAACGATTGCTGCTGCACAAAGGCCGCTTTCTGATTGATGAGCAGAATCTTGACTTGACCGGTATAGGTCGGCGTCGCCGTCTTCAGATAGATGCCGGCGATCACCATCGTCAGGATGGTGGAGAATATAATGACGCCGTACTGACGCCGCAGCAGGCCGACAACGTATTCGACGATCTGTCCTGCCCCGCCACCAGCGTCTTCGTTGCTCGCAGGGCCGTCGAACAACGGCATCATCCGTTCTGTCTGCAGAATGTTGCTTTGAAGCATCGGAAGCCCACCAGGCGCTCGAAATTTGTCGGGGAAATTTACGTCCATGTCGGCTTGCCGACACCGATGCACGGCAGTCGGCATTCTCAGTCCAGAAATTAAATATCATTATTTAGAATAAAGAAAGTGGTTGCGTAAATTAAATATCTATATTTTAATTTACGTATTGTCGTTCTCGCCGCTGTTAATCTGCGTTGCCCTATCTATTTGATACCTATTGATATTTTATTTTTTGGTTGCGGTTGTGCTTTCGTGGGTGCTTTCTCGAATTTAAAGTGAGCCGTGGCATGCGCGTATTGGTAACAGGTGGAGCCGGATTTATTGGATCGGCCGTGTGCCGTCAGCTCGTGCTGGAGCACCAGGCGGACGTGATGAATATCGACAAGCTGACCTATGCATCCAATCTGCGGTCGCTTGATCCAGTCGCCGGCCATCCCGGCTACAGTTTCCAGCGCCTCGACATTTGCGACAGGCAGGGACTCGATCGGGTTTTTGCGCGCTATCAGCCCGATGCTGTCATCCATCTCGCCGCCGAGAGCCATGTCGATCGCTCAATCATGAGGCCGTCGGAATTCATCACCACGAATGTGGTTGGCACCTACACTTTGCTCGAAGCCGCACGGGAGTATTTCTCGGGTCTGAAAGGCGACCGCCGCGCTGACTTCCGCCTCGTTCACGTCTCCACCGACGAGGTCTATGGATCCCTTGGCGAGACCGGGCTGTTTGTCGAGGAGACGCCCTATCGACCGAGTTCACCCTATTCAGCGAGCAAGGCCGCGTCCGACCATCTCGCGCATGCCTGGTACGCAACCTATGGCCTGCCGGTGATCGTTTCGAACTGTTCGAACAATTACGGGCCATATCAGTTTCCAGAAAAGCTGATACCGCTGATGATCCTCAATGCCATCGAAGAGCGGCCTCTGCCGGTCTATGGCACCGGCGCGAATGTCCGCGACTGGCTCTATGTGGGAGATCATGCGGAGGGTCTGATCTGCTTGCTCGCTCACGGCAAGCCCGGCGAGAGCTACAATTTTGGCGGCAGCAGCGAGCGCAGCAATCTCGATGTGGTCAGTCGCATAAGCGAAATCTACGACGATATCGCCTCGCCACCGGTGCCGACGCGCTCGCTGATCACCTTCGTGGCGGATCGTCCCGGTCACGACCTGCGCTATGCCATCGACGCCAGCAAAGCCTTGCGTGAACTCGGCTGGAAGCCGCGCAAGACCTTCGAGGAAGGGCTGCGCGCGACGGTCGAATGGTATGTCGACAACGGCTCATGGTGGGCCCCGCTGCGCTCCGGCATCTATGACGGCAAGCGGCTCGGTCTTCTCAGCGTATGATCTGTCGCTGCCAAGGTCCGTTCGACACATCCCCGGTGCCTGTGCTCAAGCGGCTACCCGCCGATGTCAGGCTTGACCAAGCGGAGAGCTGAAATGTTGAAAGGTATTGTGCTGGCAGGTGGCAGCGGAACGCGCCTTTATCCGATCACGCTCGGCGTGAGCAAGCAGCTCTTGCCGATCTACGACAAGCCGATGATTTATTACCCGCTTTCAACGTTGATGCTGGCGGGGATCAAGGACATTCTCATTATTACAACGCCCGCGGACCGTAGCCAGTTCGAGCGGCTGCTCGGCGATGGCAGCCAATGGGGCGTTCGCTTGCGCTATGCCGAACAGCCGAAGCCTGCGGGCCTTGCGGAAGCGTTCATTATCGGCAGAGAGTTCATCGGCAAAGATCGCGTGGCGCTGGTGCTCGGCGACAATATCTTTTTCGGTCATGGCCTGCCCGAACTCCTGGCCCGCGCGGCAAAGCGCGAACATGGCGCGACCGTATTCGCCTATCATGTGCGCGATCCCGAACGATACGGTGTCGTTACCTTCGACCAGAACGACAGGCCGGTGGCGGTCGAGGAAAAGCCGGCTGCGCCGAAGTCCAACTGGGCGGTCACCGGTCTCTACTTCTTTGACAACGACGTCGTGCTGCATGCTGCGGACGTCAAACCATCGGCGCGGGGCGAACTCGAGATCACCGATTTGCAGATGTGTTACCTGTCGGCAGGCACGTTGCAGGTCGAACGCATGGGGCGTGGTTTCGCCTGGCTCGACACCGGCACATTCCAGTCACTGATCGAGGCCGGCAGTTTCGTCCAGACGCTTGAAACGCGGCAGGGCATGAAAGTGGCGTGCCTGGAGGAGATCGCGTTCCGGCAGGGCTTCATCCCGCGCGATCGCCTGCTCGACCTTGCCCGCGGACTCGAGAAGAGCGGCTACGGCGTCTATCTCCGCGATCTTGCAGATGCCTGATCGGCGGTATCGCGCGGCGGTCGTTCCCGTTATTTTCTCCATTTAATTTTAAATTATTCAATTGACCTCAAATTTAATATTGATTATTTATTTTGATGTTGCGGTTTATTTTTTCCTTCAGCTGACAAAGCCCTTGATCATGTCGGATTGGACAGCGATTTCACGGCAGGGGACAGTCCCTCAGGGTGGCGAGGGCGAAAATTATGTCGATTTTTCAAATACTTTTGACGGGGGGTGCCCATCGATAGGGTTGCGCCGAGCGGGCACGCCATCGGCGCCGGAGCCGGTTCCCGGACGGCGCCGGAGCGTTACCAAAATTAAATCGGGAGGACAGCATGACGCAGCCGGCCGGCCGGTGGCCGACATGGCGATCAAGCCCGTGCGTGATGTCCGTCCGCGCGGCAAGAATGCTGCGGCCGCCGAGTTGGACCCGCTCGCTTTCGGCCTGATGGCGGGACTTGCCGCTTCGCTGGCTACCGCATCGCCTGCGGCCGCGGTGCCTTCGCATTCCCCCGATGCCGGCGTATCGAATGAAAGGTCCGATGGACAGGTGCGCGCGGATATCACGTCGAAGGGCGATGATCCCGTGCAGGATCTGCTCAATGACGATCCGTCGATCACCGGCAGCGTGCCACGTGGTGACGGACAGGAGCAGCGGCCGACCGAAGCGCCGCGCCACCTGGTCGGATCGAGCACGCCGCCGGATATCTGGCACAGCGGGGAAGCGCCGCTGGACAGCTGGACGCCTGTCCAATTCGATCAATCTGGCACGCCGCCGCGGCTGCCGGTAATCGGCTTCAGGCAAGAGCAGCCCTTGACCTTCGAGCCGCTCGTGTCGTTCGGCTTCCCGGTGGCTGGTAACGTCGCGTCGCAGCCGGCAAACAGAGACAGCGCGATGCAGACCGTGACTGTGGCGCCGGCCAGCACCACCACATTCGCCGCGCCGTCGAGCGCCGCTCCTGTGGCAGGCAATGATGGCGGATACCTCGTCTTCGGCGGCAATCGGACCATCCAGGCAACGACGCTGTTGGCCAATGACACGGCATCGCCCGGTCTTCATCTTGCTGTAAGCGGTGTGTTTGATGCGCAACATGGCGCCGTCACCTATGATGCGGCGAGCCAAGCGGTCACCTTCACGGCAATCGCCGGTTATCGCGGCAATGCGAGCTTTTCTTACACCGTCAAGGACGACGAGGGTCGCAGCGCGCAGGCGACCGTATCGCTCTTCGTCGTGCCCGATGAGACGCTGTTCGGCAGCACCTCAATTCCGGTGACGGACACTGTCAATGATAACAATTCGGTCGAGCTCGGTGTCCGGTTCGTCTGCGCGTCGGACGGTGTGATCACGGGCCTGCGCTTCTACAAGGGGGCGGACAATACAGGCCAGCACACAGCAAACCTGTGGGACACGAATGGCAATCTGCTGGCGACAGCGACCTTTAACGCCGAGACTGGCAGCGGATGGCAGCAGGTGTCGTTCTCCAGTCCCGTGACCATCCAGGCCGGGGTCAGCTATGTGGCCTCGTATCACACCAGTGGTTTCTATTCAGCTGACGCGGGCTATTTCGCCAGTCCGGTGACCAATGGCGATCTCACCGCATCGGGCAGCGTCTACGCCTATGGCACCGGCAGCACGTTCCCGACCAACAGTTACAATGCCAACAACTACTGGGTTGATGTCGTCTACAACAAGCCGCCGGCAGCGCCGGAGCCGCAGGACGATGTGCTTGGTGCCATCAGTGGTGCCCATGCGGCATCTTTTGCATCCTCGCAGCTTGTTGCCAACGACCAGAACCCGGATGGCGTTCCGTTCACCGTGACCGCCGCCGCCAACGCGTTGCATGGGACGGTGTCGTTCGATCCGCTGACGCAGGCCGTGACCTTCACGCCGACGCAGGGCTATTCCGGGACCGCCGGGTTCTCCTACACGGTGACCAACAGTTTCGGCGTCTCGGCATCGGCGGACGCCAAACTCTGGGTCGACGGCGCACAGCCGGCCGGCTTGTATGACGCGAGTGCAGTACCAACGGTCGTGAAGGCCAACGACAATCAATCCGTTGAGCTCGGATTCAAATTCGAGAGCACGACGGATGGCCAGGTGCTCGGTCTGCGCTTCTACAAAGGCGCCGACAATACGGGTACCCATGTGGGCAATCTGTGGAGCGCGACAGGCAATCTGCTGGCATCAGCGACCTTCACCAACGAGACCGCCGATGGCTGGCAGAGCGTGCTGTTCTCGGCGCCGGTCTCGGTCTCCGCCGGTACGACCTATGTCGCGTCCTATCATTCCGACGGCAACTACTCCGCCGATCCCGGCTACTTCGCGAGCACACACACCAACGGCGTTCTGATCGCACCGGCGAGCACGGCGGGTAGCGGAAACGGGCTCTATGCATATGGCACGTCGAGCCTGTTCCCGACCAACAGCTTCAATGCAACCGGTTACGACGTTGACGTCCTGTTCAAGGCAAATCTCACTGGCTAGGGAGAACTGCGATGCATGCTGAAATTTACACCGATGGTATCGACGAGATCACGGTAGGTGGCTCGATCGTCCGCGTTGATATCGTCAGTCTTTCGCCGACCGAGCGGGACGCCAATAACGCGCCCAAGAAGGTCTTTCGCCAGCGTCTGATCTTCCCGATCGAAGCTTTCGCCAATTCGGTCGAGGTGATGCAGAACGCATTGCAGGGACTCGTCGATGCCGGTGTGGTGAAGCGCAATCAACCAAGACCGTCGTCCGACACCTCGGTGTCGGGCATGAACAGCCTGGACATGACCTCCCTGACCTCCAACGCGTCGCGGAATCCCAATGCTTCAACAAATTTCCGCTAAGGACGATCTCCAGCAGCCGCTTCCGGAGATCGCGGTCGAACCGGCCGACGACGAGCGCGATCAGGTACAAACGGCCTTGTATTGTCTGGAATACGTCGCGGCCCGCCACGGTGTTGATCTCTCCGTGGAGCAATTGAAACACGCTCATGCGGTTGATGGGACAGCGCTGCCGGTTACCGCCCTGTTGCGCATGGCCAAGGATGCCGGACTGCGCGCCAAGACCGCCCAGATCGACTGGCAGGCTCTGCAGGAACTCGGCGAGGCCTTCCCCGCGATGGTTCAGCTTGCCAATGGCAATTGGGTTGTTGCCGCAGGCCTCAGCGGGGAGATCGAAGACCGACGCGTCATCGTCATCGATCCACTCGCGGATCGGCGCGACGAGGTGCTGCTCGTGAATGAGGAGCAGTTCTGCGCCAACTGGAACGGCGATGTATTGCTCGTCAAACGGGAGCAGAAGTCTGCTTCGTCTGAAAAAGCCTTCGGGTTCCGCTGGTTCGTGCCGGAGCTGCTGCGCGAGCGGCGCCTTTTCGTCGATGTCGCGGTGGCTGCCATCCTGCTCTATGGGCTCGGCCTCGTGGTTCCCATCTTCTTTCAGCTCGTCATCGACAAGGTGCTGGTGCATGAGAGCTTCACAACGCTTTACGTCCTCGCCGCAGGTGCCATCGCTGCGCTGGTCTTCGATGCCATCTTCAGCTTCCTGCGCCGCTATCTGATGCTGTATGCGACCAACAAGGTCGACATTCGTGTGGCCACCAAGACTTTCGGTCATCTGCTCGGCCTGCCCGTGACTTTCTTCGAGCACATCTCCGCCGGCGTGCTGGTCAAGCATATGCAGCAGGCGTCGCGCATTCGCGAATTCCTCACCGGGCGGCTGTTCCTCACCTTTCTCGACGCGCTGTCGCTGCTCGTCTTCATCCCTGTCCTCGCCATGTACAGCATCAAGCTGACAGGCCTGGTATTGGCCTTCACGGTCCTCAGTGGAACGATCGTCGTGCTGCTGATGGGGCCGTTCCGTCGTCGCCTGTTCAGCCTGTACCAGGCGGAAGGCACGCGGCAGGCGTTGCTGGTCGAGACTGTGCACGGCATGCGCACGGTCAAATCGCTGGCGATGGAGCCGCTCCAACGCAAGGTCTGGGACGATTGCTGCGCCCAATCCGTATCGATGCGTTTCAATGTGGAGAAGATCTCCGCAGGCGCCCAGTCCGTCACCGGCCTTCTCGAAAAGCTTATGACGCTGGGTATCATCGCGCTCGGCGCGCTGGATGTGTTCAGCGGCGAGCTCACCATCGGTGCACTCGTGGCATTCAACATGCTCGCTGGCCGCGTCTCCGGGCCGCTGGTGCAGATGGTCACGATGGTGCACGAATATCAGGAGGTTGCGCTCGCAGTCAGGATGCTGGGCGAGGTGATGAACCAGGCGCCGGAGCGCGAGGCACTGCGCAGCGGGCTTCGGCCGGATATCCGCGGCGCCATCGAGTTCGAGGGCGTTTCGTTCCGCTACGGCCCCGAGGGAGCTGCGGCGCTCGACGATGTGTCCTTCTCTATCGCGCCTGGCCAGGTGTTCGGCATCGTCGGACGCAGTGGCTCCGGCAAAACGACGCTGACGCGCTTGATGTCCGGTCTCTATCCCGTGCAGCAGGGGCTGGTGCGGATCGATGGCTTTGATGCCCGGGAGGTCGATCTCGTCCATCTGCGCAAGAGTATCGGCGTCGTGCTGCAGGACAGCTTCCTGTTCCGCGGCACCATCCGGGAGAATATCGCCCGGGTAAAGCGCGATGCCACCTTCGCCGAAGTTGTGCAGGCGGCTCAGCTCGCCGGCGCGGATGATTTCATACAGAGGCTGCCGCGCGGCTATGACACGCTGCTGGAGGAGGGGGCGTCTAACCTGTCCGGCGGGCAGAAGCAGCGCCTCGCCATCGCCCGCGCGCTGATCGTCAATCCGCGCATCCTCATCCTCGATGAAGCCACCAGTGCGCTCGATTCCGAGAGCGAGACGATTATCCGACATAACCTGCGCCGCATCGCGGCCGGGCGAACGGTGATCATCGTCTCGCACCGGCTGTCGATGCTGGCCGAAGCCGACGCCATTCTCGTGATCGAGGGCGGCCGGATCGTCGATGTCGACCGACATGACAAGCTCATCGCCAAGTGCAGCATGTACCGCCACTTGTGGAGCCAACAGATGAAGGCGGCCTGATCATGAGCGTCAACGAGCGTGCGATTCCGCCCGGTGCGAGCGAAGGCAATGTCGGCAAATCCGATCGGCGTAAGCGCCCACTGACCGGGGCGCGGATGCGGCGTTTGGACGTCGTTCGCGAATTTCAATCGGACGCAGTGGAGATCGAAGAAAGGACGCCGCCGAGCGTCGCGCGGCTGACGCTTTATTGCGTGGTTGCGTTGATCTTTGCAGCGATCTTGTGGGCCTCGCTGTCCAGGGTCGACACTATCGTGTCGGCGCAGGGCAAGTTGACGACGACCCAGTCCAACCTCGTGCTGCAACCGCTCGAAACCTCGGTGATCCGGCAGATGCATGTTCGGGCCGGAGATGTGGTCAAGCAGGGCGATCCACTCGCGACGCTCGACCCGACGTTCTCGCAAGCCGACCTCGACCAGTTGCGTGTCAAGGTCGCCGCCTTCGATGCGGCCATTGAACGCCTCCGCGCCGAGCTTGACGGGCGCGACTATGTGCTGTCCGACCCGAACAATCCCGATGCGATCCTGCAAGGCAAGCTGTTCGCACAGCGAAAGTCGTTTTACTCGACGCAGCTCACGACCTTCGACGCGCAGATCGCGAGCGCCAAAGCCAATCTGAAGACCGGGCAGGACGAAGAGACCGTGTTGACGCAGCGCCTGGAAACCATGAAGTCGATCGAGGCCATGCGCACGGCCCTGATGGACAAGGAAGTGGGGTCGCGGCTCAACTTTCTGCTGTCGCGGGACGCGCGCCTTGAGGTGGAAAGTAACCTCTCGCGGTCACGCGGCAACCAGGTCGATGCTGCACACAAGATCGATAAAGCCGCTGCTGATCGCCAGGTCTTCATCGAAGACTTCCGCCGCACCTCCTATCAGGAGCTGGTCGAGACGCTGGCCAAGCGCAGCGGTGCGGCCGAGGACCTGAAGAAGGCGGAGTTGCGCCGCCAGCTCATCGTACTCACCGCGCCCGCCGATGCGGTCGTTCTAGAAGTGGCCAACCGCACCATCGGATCGGTCGTGAAAGAGGCGGAGACATTGTTCGTCCTCGTTCCGCGGAATGTGCCGCTGCAGGTGGAGGTGAATGTGGAGGGGCGCGATATCGGCCAGATCGCCGTCAAGCAAGCAGCCCGTCTCAAATTCGAGGCGTTCCCATTCCAGAAATACGGTACGGGCTCCGGTGTCGTACGCGTCGTCAGCGAAGATGCGTTCAATCCGGATACCAAGACCGACGCCGCGCGCCGCAACCCCGCGCCGTATTATCGTGTGCTGGTGGATGTAACCGACAGCAAGCTGCGCAGTCCGTCCGGGCAGGTGCAACTCATTCCCGGTATGGCGGTGACGGCCGAGCTAAAGGTCGGTCAACGCAGTGTGATGTCCTATTTCCTCTATCCGCTTCTCCGCGGCCTCGATGAGAGCATCCGCGAATACTGAGCGAGATCCGCCATGAGCGAAGCAAGCAGCCGGGACGAGGTGTCAGCAAAGGTCATTGGCGCAAAACAGGCTACGGCAAATTCCCCGCTGATCAATTATGCACTCGGCGGCTTGCAGAAGTTCTGGCTCCCGGACCTCGAACGTTGGTCGCATATCTATCATCTCGACGGACGGGAAAATCCGAGGGAGTCTGTTTCCCACAATGACGTCGTGCAGACGCTGCATGTGCTGCTCGGCATGTCGCGTATCCGCGGAGTGCCCCGCAGCATCGATGTCCCCTATGTGTTCCGCATCAATGCGGATCAGCTGACGCGATTGCCGATGCCGAAATACACGGTCGGCTTGGCCGCATGGGCGGCAGCGAGGTTGAAACTGGACCTCCCATTCGGCGTATCCAAGATGATCCGGCACTTGCTGGAAGACCGCGAAAACTGGAGTCATCTCAGGGGGCAGGATATTGGGCTGCTGCTGACGGGAATCGTCGCGCAGGCTGCGGGGGGACGGACAGAATTTATCCACCACGCCGCTCCGCTGGCAAATTATCTGAGCGAGTCCTTCGCAACGGAGACCGGGTTATTCTGCGACAGCGCCACCGGTTATCGGCGCCGTTTCGCGACCTTTGCGACGCAGGTCTATCTTGCCGTCGCCTGCTACAGCTACGGTGAGTACGCTGGCGATCTCGAGATGGTTCATCTCGGCAACGCCTGCGCGCGCCGGCTGATCGAGCTGCAAGGGCCGCAGGGCGAATGGCCGTGGCTATTCGATGCCGAGCGTGGTGAAGTGGCTGACTTCTACGAAGTGCACTCGGTCCACCAGTATGGTATGGCGCCAGCTCTGCTCGAGTTCGCTGAGCGGCACAGCGTGGAAGGCGCGTCGCAAGCGCTGATACGTGGATTCACGTGGATTTTCGGCGAGAACCAGCTCCGCCGCTCCATGCTGATGCCGTCCCTGCAAATGAGTTACAGCGCGCAGGCGCGGCAGGGCGACATGCGTGGAAGGAGCTGGCGAATCGTCAGCGCCTATCTTGGCCGCAACGCGCGGCTGATCTCGCCCACGAAGCTGACCATCAGGAAGGAGTGCCGGAGCCATGAACTCGGCTGGATCCTGTGGTCGTTCGGCGAGCGTCGCGACCTGCCGCAGATTACTCACAACCTGTTTTTCAGCAGCGCACTGCGCTGAGGGTAATGCGGCTTGACCTGTTGCATTGTCCGGCGCGCTCCGGTGCATCACCGAAGGTGACGATGCCATCAACGACGGGACGATAATTTTTAGTTTGCATATTTAAATTTAATAATATTAAATATAGGAATATGTCGCATTATAAATTAAATATATAAAGGTTGTGCATCTCATGACACATAGCCGCGTTGGGATTGGCGTCGTTGGATACGGGTATTGGGGTCCAAATCTCGTTCGCAACTTCATCAGCAACCCGAATGCCCGTCTGGTCGCGATCGCCGATCAGGATCCGGCAAAGCTGCTGGCGAGCCGGCATCTCTATCCCAGCGTGGCCGTAACCGACAGCCTGCAAAATCTCCTCGATGATCCCGCCATCGATGCGATCGCGATCGCGACGCCGGTGCGAACCCATTACGAGCTGGCATTGGCCGCGCTCAAGGCAGGCAAGCATGTGTTGGTGGAGAAGCCGCTGGCACCAAGCGCCGACCAGGTTCGTCATCTCATGGACGAGGCAGATCGCCGTGGCCTGACCCTGATGGTGGACCACACCTTCCTCTACACACCGGCAGTGCAGAAGATTCGAGACCTGATCGCGAAAGGAGAGCTCGGCGAGGTCTATTACTATGACAGCACCCGTTCCAGCCTCGGGCTGTTCCAGAGTGACGTCAATGTTATCTGGGATCTCGCGGTCCACGACATTTCCATCATCCAGTACATTATGGACGAGGCGCCGGTCGCGGTTTCTGCGACGGGTTCATGTCACGTGACCGGATCGCCTGAAAATATGGCGCATATCACGCTGTTCTTCGAAAGCAAGTGTGTTGCTCATGTGAGCGTCAACTGGCTTTCGCCGGTCAAGGTGCGTCAGACTTTTATCGGCGGCAACAAGAAGATGATCGTCTATGACGATCTCGAGCCGACTGAAAAGATCAAGCTCTATGATAAGGGTATCACGCTGGATGCGCCCACCGAAGACACGCATCAGTTTCGCATCGGCTATCGCGCCGGCGATATGTGGGCGCCCAACATCTCCACCAAAGAGGCACTGCAAACCGAGATCGAGCATTTCATCGATTGTGTGCGTACCGGTGCAACTCCGGTCTCCAATGGTCTGTCCGGCCTCCGCGTGATCGAGGTACTGGAGGCCGCGTCGCGCTCGATCGCCGATCACGGCAAGCCAGTCTCGCTGAAGGAGCCGGCACGGCTGGCGGAGGAGGCTCGTGTCGCCTGATCCTTCGGGCGGGCGGCCTGATGTGTTGGCAGCTGCGATGGAAGTGCAATGAATTCAGTGCAACGGTCCATTTTCTTCTCGGCAGTCGAGCGCTATGCGAGCCTGGTGCTGTTCTTCGTCTCGACAGCTGTTCTGTCGAGACTGCTGTCTCCGGAAGAGTTTGGCGTCTACGCAGTTGTGACGGCGGTAACCTCGGTCTTCGCGGCATCGTCGCAGGAATTCGGGGGGGCGAATTTTCTGATCCAGAAGGCGTCGTTGTCTGATGACAATGTCAGGACGGCCTTCACCATCACATTCTGCCTCTCGATGGTCATTGCAGTCGGCCTTTATGCGCTCGGCGATATGGCGGGAGGCATGTGGGGCCTCGAAGGCCTGAAGTCCGGTATTTCCATTGCTGTTCTCAATTTCGCGATCACACCATTCTCGATGACGATCATTGCGCTGCTTCGTCGGAACATGCAGTTCGGTATCATCGCGACGAGCAATTTCGCATGCAACGTCACCATGGTTGGCGTTTCTGTTGCACTGGCGATCATGAAATACAGCTATCTCGCGCCGATCTGGGGAATGATCGCAGGCAGCGCGGTGCAGTTGGGCTATCTGATGTTGACGCGTAAGAACCTGCGGATTTTCCGGCCGTCGCTGGTGGGCCATGCGGAGATTGTCCGGTTCGGCCTGTATTCGAGTGGCGTGGTCCTCATCAATGCGTTCTACAATTCGGCCCCGCAGCTATTTCTCGCGCGCATGCTGGATCTGGCGGCGGTAGGCCTCTATAGCCGGGCGGTCAACGTGACCCAGGTGTTCGACAAGTTGGTCACGCAGGTGATCAGCCCGATCATCATGCCGGCGATCTACGCCCAGACGAGTGCGGGAGGGGATCTCCGGCGCATTTATTTGCACGCGATCTCGCTGCTCTCCGTGTTGCATTGGCCGTTCCTCACCTTCATGGCCGTGATGGCAAAACCGATCATCCTCGTTTGGCTCGGTCAATCCTGGCTGGATGTCGTTCCGCTCATCCAGCTCCTTTGTATCGGCTATCTCGCGCTGTTCGCAGCCTGCCTGACCTATCCGGTGCTGGTCGCGGCCGGCAGCGTGCGCGACACGTTGCTGTCCTCGCTGATCTCGCTGCCGCCCTCATTGTTGATCATCTTTGCCGCCTCGTTCTTCGGTGTCGAAGCCGTCGCAGCGTCGGCGCTGCTGGCCCTGCCGTTCCAGGCGGTGGTAGCTATCCACTTTATTTGCCGCCGGCTGGGCTTGCCGTTCACCGATATACTTCACGCCACGTGGAAGAGCGCCGTGGCCATGCTGGGCTGCGGTGCAGCTGCGGCCATCTGCGCTGCGCTGGTCGAATACAGGCTGGTTGGACCTGTGGCGGGCATCCTGATCTCCTGTGTCGCCACCGCAGCTGCGTGGATCACCGCTCTGATTGCCACCCGTCACCCGATGCTGCCGGAGCTGGAAGTGTCAGCAGCTCGCTTGATATCCGCTTTCTCGCGTTTCGTTGGCATCGATCCGGTTGTGACGGTCAAGCCGAACCGCGATGCCCATTGACATGTCCTCCTCGTCTTCCGGAGAAGAAGAATGCCTATAGCCAAAGATGTGCAATTCGGCCGCGACGTAAGGATCTTCCATCCAGATCTTGTCAATCTCTATGGGTGCTCTGTCGGTGACGAAACGAAGCTCGGCACCTTCGTTGAAATCCAGGGGGGCGCATATATCGGTGCGCGCTGCAAGATTTCTTCGCACAGCTTCATCTGCGAGGGTGTCACCGTCGAGGACGAGGTGTTCATCGGGCATGGTGTCATGTTCACCAACGACAGATATCCGCGCGCAACCACGACAGACGGGCGGCCCCAAGGGCCTGCCGACTGGACGGTGGAGCCGACGCGCGTCGGCAAGGGCGCCTCGATCGGGTCCAACGCGACCATCCTGTGCGGCATCAGTATCGGCGCGGGAGCGATCGTCGGCGCCGGGGCGGTGGTGACGAAGGATGTGCCGGCGGGAGCCGTCGTTGCAGGCGTGCCGGCACGCATCCTGCCGGCTTCGAAAGCCGAGCCCATCGTTGCGGCGTCGCGCATGACCGCTTGAGCACCCAACACGCAGCACCTGGCTACGTATCAAATTCCGTCACTATTATTCTGTTGATTTAATAATTTAAATATATTTAAATATTTTTAATGGTGCGACCCGACGGGACGCCGCTGCGCAGGGATCACGACATTGGTACCATTTCTGGATTTAAAAGCTCAATATCGTCAGATCAAGCCGGATGTCGATGCGGCAGTGCTTCGCGCCATCGAAAGCACTCAGTATGTGCTTGGGCCGGAGGTCGCGGCCTTCGAAAAGCGCTTCGCCGAATACTGCAGCGCCGATCAGTGTCTGGCGGTCAATAGCGGGACGTCCGCCCTGCATCTGGCTTTGCTTGCGGCTGGCGTAGGTCCGGGCGATGAAGTCATCACCGTTTCCATGACGTTCGTGGCGACGACGGCTGCCGTTCTCTACAGCGGCGCCACGCCCGTTTTCGTCGATGTCGATCCCGTCACCTGGACGATGGATCCCGCCTTGATCGAGGCCGCGATCACGTCGCGCACCAAGGCGATCCTGCCCGTGCACTTGCACGGGCTGATGGCCGACATGGACCCGATCATGGAGATCGCGCGTCGTCACGGACTGGCGGTGATTGAGGATGCTGCTCAAGCCCACGGAGCCGAATACAAGGGACGTCGTGCGGGCTCGATCGGTGATCTCGGTTGCTTCAGCTTCTATCCCGGCAAGAATCTCGGCGCTTATGGCGAAGGTGGTGCGGTTGTCACCAACAATCCGGAGCTGGCACGCAAGGTCGCGCTGCTGCGTGATTGGGGGCAGGAGGCCAAGTACAATCACGTCGTCGCAGGCTACAACTATCGCATGGACGGCGTTCAAGGCGCGGTCCTGACCGTGAAGATGAACCATATCGAAGCCTGGACCGAAGGGCGCCGCGCCGTAGCGATGGACTACGACCGACGTCTCGCCAAGCTCTCCATCATGCGACCGCAGCCGCCGAGCCGTAGCCGGCATGTCTACCACGTTTATGCGCTGTGCCTGCCGCGGCGCGACGAGACGCTGAGCGCGCTGCAGGAAGCCGGCATCGGGGTCGGCATTCACTATCCCGTGCCCGTGCATCTGCAGAAGGCCTATGCCAGTCTCGGCTATCGCACCGGCGACCTCCCGGTCACTGAACACCTGGCCAGCCATTTTCTTTCGCTGCCCATCTATTCTGAATTGCTGCCGGAGCAGGTGGCCGAAGTTGTTTCGCAGCTCGAGAAAGTCCAACTCGCCGAGGCTGCATAAACCTTGTCGATAGTGATGGCCCATGCGGGCGCACCGCAATTGACGCGGTCAACAACAGGAGAGCGTCTTGGCTGATCTGAAGGGAAAACGAATTCTGGTCACTGGCGGAGCCGGGTTCATCGGCTCGCACATCGTCGATCTCTTGTGTGAGGAGGGGTGCCTGGAGATCGTTGCACTGGACAACATGATCCGGGGGCGCCCGGAAAATCTGCAGCGTGCCTTTACCCGAGGCCCGGTGCGCATGGTGCAGGGCGATATCCGCGACGGCAAACTGCTTGGCGCGTTGGTGAATGCCGCGGACATCGTCTTTCACCAGGCTGCGCTGCGAATCACCCATTGCGCTGCCGAACCGCGCCTCGCTAAGGAGGTGATGGTCGATGCGACCTTCGATCTGCTTGACCTCTGCATCAAGCATGACGTCGAGAAGGTGATCGCGGCGTCCACCGCATCGGTCTACGGCATGGCCGATGAGTTTCCGACCACTGAAAAACAGAACTCTTACGACAACCGCACACTTTACGGTGCCGCAAAGGCCTTTAACGAAGGGCTGTTGCGCGCCTTCAACGACATGTACGGACTCGACTATGTCGCGTTCCGCTACTTCAATGTCTATGGCGATCGTATGGATATTCATGGACGCTATACCGAAGTTCTGATCCGCTGGATGGAGCGTCTCGATGCCGGCCTGCCGCCGATCATTTTCGGCGATGGTCAACAGACCATGGATTTCGTCCATGTCAGGGACGTTGCACGCGCGAACATCCTGGCCGCGCGGTCGAAGATCACCGATCAGGTCTTCAATGTGGCGAGCGGCACCGAAACGAGTCTTGCGCAACTGGCCGCGACGCTCGCAACAGTCATGGGTCATCGCGGCATGGCACTGGAATTTGCTCCGGAGCGTTCGGTCAATCCCGTGCCGCGCCGACTTGCATCGACGGAGAAAGCCGAACGACTGCTCGGCTTCCGCTCGACAGTGGCTCTCGAACAAGGCCTTGCCAATCTCGTCGATTGGTGGCGGTCGGAGCGCGGGGCGCTTGTCTCGGCGCGAGAGCGGGTGGCGGCGGCGTCCTAGTCCAGCGTCCTGATCGTTATGGGTAACCCGCGCAGTACGCGGGATCGCGGCGGGCTGTCGTCTTTGATCGTGACTATGCGGGCTTCACGAGCTTCGCATTGCCGCCGACGTGAGAAGATCGAAGCGCCGCTAGCAGCGCGACATAGCTTCCGCTGATATCGAGCACCCCCGGATATCGCACCACCAGGCAAGCAGCGGATGACATCGATTCTATAAATTTAAATGCCTATAAAAGAAAAATCTTGCAGTTAATATTTAAATATTTAAAGTATGGTTTATTAAATCCCGTAACGTGTGGCCATTCTTGCTGGCTGAATTCGCCGCGGGGGGATGGCAAGGCGTGCAGCGGTTGGGAGGGCCAGTCGATGCTTCGAGATCCGATATTTCATCGGTATGCGGTGCCGGATATTCGTTTACAGCATTCGCGCGGCGGTCGCCCCAGGGTGCTCGCCGTTTCGTCAGGCGGTGGCCACTGGGTACAGATGATGCGCATCAAGCATGCCTTCGAAGGCTGCGACGTCGCATTCGTTACGGTTCATGAGTCGTATCGTGCACAGGTGCCGGATGATCGATTTTATCTGGTCAATGATGCCAATCGCTGGACCAAGTTCGCCCTGCTGACAGCTGCGAGCCGGCTGGCAGCAATTGTCTGGAGCGAAAAGCCCGACGTGGTGATCTCGACCGGGGCCGCGCCTGGATATCTCGCATTGCGTTTCGGACGGATGTTGGGCGCACGCACCATCTGGCTCGACAGCATTGCCAATGCCGAGAGGCTCTCGATGTCAGGGGACTACATCGGTCGTTGCGCCGATCTTTGGTTAACCCAGTGGCCCCATCTGGCCCGCCCCAACGGACCGCATTACTCGGGATCGGTCCTATGATCTTTGCGACAGTCGGGACGCAGGGACAGTTCGATCGCTTGATCCGCACCATTGATGGATGGGCGGGCGCCAATGGCAGGACCGATGTGTTCGCGCAAACAGGTCCGTCGGACTATCGCCCCGAGCATATCCGCACGGAGCGATTCATCGATGCGACCGAATTTCGCGAGCGCGTCGAGGCGGCAAGCTTGGTGATTTCTCATGCGGGCATGGGTTCGATTATCACCGCCCTGGAGCTTGGCAAACGCATCATCGTGATGCCGCGCCGGGCCAGCCTTGGGGAACACCGTAACGACCATCAGCTCGCGACCGCCCAGCGCTTCGCAGAACAAGGCGCCATTGCGGTCGCCTTCACAGAGCAGGAACTGATCGACAAGCTGGATCGGCTGCAGGGGCTGAACGAGGCCGAGCGCGTTACGGTGCAGGCTTCACCGCATCTGATTTCTACCATCCGCTCTTTCATCGGAACCGGGCAGACCGACGCCGACACAATCAGTTTCAAACCCGACATAAATGGTTTTCGCGAATAGCATGAATGTCGGTCAGTTATCGGATGACTTGATTTCCAGTATCGACACGCGCTCTTCTTATTGTCTCGCGGGCGCACCTCAATCCAGCGAAGAGAGCCGATCATGAATGACGCACTACCGCTAGCGGATGTCGACTACAGGGCCGTCAGTCGGCGTCACACGTCGCCTCCCGCCATGATCCCGATCGCGAAACCATTTCTCGATGTCCAAGAGGCAGATGCGGCGCGCGATGTCGTGTTGTCAGGCTGGCTGTCGCAAGGTGCTCAGGTTAACGCCTTTGAGCGCGAATTCGCGTCGCTGATTGGGGCGGAGCAGGCCTGTGCCGTGTCGAATTGCACGACTGCGCTGCATATGGCGCTGCTCGCCGCTGGTGTGGGGCCGGGTGACGAAGTCATCACGTCGAGCCATTCATTTATCGCAACCGCCAACAGCATCCGCTATTGCGGAGCGACGCCGGTTTTTGTCGACATCGAAGCTGCGACCTACAACCTTGATCCCGATTGTGTCGCTGAGGCGATTACAGCGCGTACGCGGGCGATCCTGACGGTCCACCAGATGGGCATGCCCTGCGATCTCAAGGCGCTTCTCGCCATCGCCGATAGCCACGGCATCCCGGTTATCGAGGACGCTGCCTGCGCGATCGGCAGCCAGATCGATGTCGATGGTAGCTGGGAATTCGTGGGCAGGCCACGCGGCTCTGTCGCCTGCTTCTCGTTCCATCCACGCAAGGTGGTCACCACCGGCGAGGGAGGAATGATCACCACGTCGGATCCGGAGATTGATCGCCGGTTGCGCCTGTGGCGCCAGCACGGCATGAACGTGCCCGATACGGTCAGGCATAGCTCGGCGCAGGTCATTTTCGAAAGCTATGATTGCGTCGGATTCAATTATCGTATGACCGACATTCAAGCCGCAATTGGTCGCAAGCAGTTGCTGCGCCTGTCGCACATCGTGGCGCAGCGGCGCATGATCGCGAAGCGATACGGCGAGTTGCTGGGCGATATCGAGGGGCTGATTTTGCCGTTCGAACCGGAATGGGCCCGCTCGAACTGGCAGAGCTACTGTATTCGCCTGCCCGACAGGGTAGACCAGAAAACTGTGATGCAGAACCTGCTCGATCAGGGCATTGCGACCCGGCGCGGCATCATGTGCTCGCACCGGGAGGCGCCCTACGCGAACGATGAGCGTAGGCACAGTCTGCGTCAGTCCGAGCTCGCTCAGGATCATGCTGTCCTGCTGCCGCTATTTGCGCAACTGAGCGAAGATCAGCAGGCCTTTATCGCGGAAGCCGTGCGGAAAGAACTTCACGCGTAGACGAAGCCGAAACGGAAGCCAGCCGGCTGTACGTAAGCATGACGGAGATTCGTCCGGATCGAAGCGGAACGAGCGCGATGGCCAAGATCGATATTGTCATACCGTGTTACAACTACGGCCGGTTCCTGGAACGCTGTGTTCGCAGTGTTCTCGACCAGAAGGTTGGCGACTTACGCATCCTCATCATCGATGACGCATCGACCGACGATTCTTTGGCGGTTGCCAGACGGATTGCCGCAACCGACGTGCGGATCACCGTCGTCGCTCATGAGCAGAACAAGGGGCATATCGCCACCTATAATGAAGGTCTGCTCGGCTGGGCGAATAGCGAATATTCACTGCTTCTGTCAGCAGACGATATCCTGACACCCGGCGCCCTCGACCGGGCGATCGCGGTTCTGGACGCCAATCCGAGCGTTGGGTTGCTCTACGGTCATGCCGTCTACTGGCACGACGATCATCCTATGCCGTCAGTACGGTCCAGATCCGCCGGCGTAAAGATCTGGCGCGGACAAGACTGGCTGCGGATCGTTTGTCAGCGCGCGCATTGCCTCGTCTCGACCCCGACGGCTGTGGTGAGAACTTCGGTGCAGCAGGCCATTGGAGGTTATCGCTCGGACCTCCCGCACACAGCCGATGTGGAAATGTGGATGCGCTTCGCCGTGCATTCGGACGTCGCCTACATCCGCCGCGTTGATCAGGCATATTACCGCATCCACAGCCAGAACATGACTGTGCAACGTGTCTCGATCGTCGATCTTCAGCAGCGACGCGCGGCTTATCAGGCGATTTTCGAGACCTATGGCCATTTGATTCCGGATGCGCATACGCTGCTCCGCCATGCCAATACTAAAATCGCCAGAGAAGCTCTGTGGCGGGCCTGCAGCGCCTATCACCGGCGGCGTCTGGTGGAGACGCCCCTTGGCGAATTTTTAGATCTCGCGCGGTT
>JAEXHR010000116.1 GCA_023449855.1 Pseudomonadota bacterium
CTGGAAGTGGGACAGGATGCGGTGCCCGCGGCCTGCCTCGCAAGCAGGACTCGGGAGGCTAGGGGCCACCGTCCCTCCCCATTACGAGGGGGAGCCGATAGGTCGGCTGCGACGGCGCAGGCGAACGGCGGGAAATCCGTCGGGATCAACGTCATCCGAGGCTCGCTGCCACTGGCCGGGCGACAGGAGACGTGCCGGTGTGCGACAGAGCGGTCCTCCAGCCACAAGTCCCGCGGTGGCGCGCCGTAAGGCGTTGCGCGGCTCAGGCTTGCTGGCGATCCAGCAGGCAAGGGCAGCGTCAAGTCCCACCCAACGCGCCTTGCGGCGTGCCACCTCCCCTCATGTCTGGAGGGGAGAACTGCTCACACCTCGGACGCTTCGGCGCCGCGAGAATACAAACACTCGTCCGTAGGGCGGATAAGCCGAAGGCGTAATCCGCCGGCCGAGTTCATGTGGCGAAGACCGCGGCGGATTACGCTTGCGCTCATCCGCCCTACAGTGGGGCCGGCTTGATCTGCCTCAATTCAAGGATCGCGCATTGCCCGGATGATCGGACCGTCGCCGGGAGCGACGCGATGTTCAAACAGGAGCAGCATCATGCCGAAGATGAAGGCCGCTATATTCGTCGAACCGGGGCGCATCGTTCTGGACGACAAGCCTATTCCTGACGTGGGTCCGCTCGATGCGCTGGTGCGCGTCACCACGACCACGATCTGCGGCACCGACGTTCACATTCTCAAGGGTGAATATCCCGTCGCCAGGGGTCTCACGGTCGGTCACGAACCGGTCGGCATCATCGAGAAGCTGGGCAGTGCCGTCACCGGCTATCAGGAAGGTCAGCGCGTCATCGCCGGCGCGATCACCCCGAGCGGTCACAGCTATGCCTGCCTGTGCGGATGTTCGTCGCAGGACGGCGCCGGAACGAAGCATGGCTTCAAGGCTACCGGCGGCTGGCGCTTCGGCAACACCATCGATGGCGCGCAGGCCGAATACATCCTGGTGCCGGATGCGATGGTCAATCTGAGCCCGGTGCCCGATGGTCTCACCGACGAGCAGGTGCTGATGTGTCCGGACATCATGTCGACCGGCTTCTCCGGCGCGGAACGCGGCGGCATCAGGATCGGCGATACGGTGGTGGTGTTCGCGCTGGGGCCGATCGGACTCTGCGCCGTCGCCGGCGCCAAGCTGATGGGGGCCACCACGATCATCGGCGTCGATACGGTGCCGGCGCGCATTGACGTCGCGAAACGCCTCGGCGCCGATCTGGTGGTGGATTTCAAGAATGGCGATCCGGTCCGGCAGATCATGGAACTCACCGACGGACGCGGCGTCGATGTGGCCATCGAGGCCTTGGGTACGCAATCCACCTTCGAAGCAGCGCTGCGTTCGCTGCGGCCCGGCGGCACGCTCAGCAGTCTCGGGGTCTATTCCACCGACCTGACGATTCCGCTGAGTGCATTCTCCGCTGGCCTCGGCGACAACACCATCGTCACCACGCTGTGTCCCGGCGGCAAGGATCGCATGCGGCGGCTGATGAATGTGGTCGGTTCCGGCCGCGTCGATCTGCGGCCGCTGGTGACCCATCACTACAAGCTCGACGATATCGAGCAGGCCTACGACCTGTTCTCGCATCAGCGCGACGGCGTGCTGAAGGTGGCGATCACGCCGTAGCAGTGACGCGCTTTCCCTCCCCGGCGCGGCTTCGCCGCTTGGGGGAGGGAAAGATCTCCATTTTTTCTTCATCACATTCGTCAACACAATCTTCACCACTCTCGTTACGCAGCGGTTTACCGCACTATTTGAATCCTGCGCGCGCATCAAAGCACCGCTTGCCTGTGCTCTCGCCGCATCGGTGATTAACCGCGCGGCAACTTTGATTGCTTACTAACGAAACAGATCGAAATGTACGGAAGTGCTGTTGCAGCCGCACAAATCGATGCTGGTGTAAGCGTTGCGTGAGCGTATCGATGTCAGTACTGCGTAACGGGCCGAAGGGCGCGCAGCGTGCGCTCTTCGGTCTCGGTCTCTGCATCTTTGCGATGGCCCCGACCGAGTCGGGCTATCAGGATATTGCGTCGTTGCTCGCCCGTCAGCCGGGCGTCACCGAGCGCTGGCAGCAGCGTAACTATGCGTCTGCCGTCTCCTCCATTCACGTTGCGACCTTCTCCTTCGGCCGTCCGGTCGGCACCACGTCGCGCCCATTGCTGCAGCTCGCCAGCTTCGACACCAATGACATCACCGGAACGGTGAAGCGCAATCCGCTGATGCAGGCGCCGCACCGCTACGAGGCTGCGGATTTCCCGAAAGTGGACCGCACGCTGAAAGGCGATCGCCTGGCGATGTTCACGCCCGATGCCGATCCGCTCGAAGATCGATCGAATGATTCCTTTCACGACAATACGTCGGTGAAAGGCGCCAAGACGGCCGACCGCTTGCCGTCCATGCAGCATGCGCCGCTCGATCCGGAACTCGACGAAGCGCTGCATGCGCCGCCGCTCGCGCAATATTCGAACGGCGCGCCGGTGCAGCCGGCAGACGACGCGTCGCCCGAAGCGGCTGTCATTCCCGTCGAGCCGTCACCGTCGAAAGACGGTTTCTCGGTGAAGACTGCGAGCCTGTTCTTCGGCGCCTCCTCGCTCGGCGAATCCTTCGAGACGATGGAGCAGTGGAAGCCCGGCGAAGAGCCGACGATCGTCACGCCTGGTGGCGATCCCGACATGAAGAAGACCGCAGCGCTGCCGCAACCCGCCAATGCGCCGAGCGTGGGCGAGAGCGTCGCCAAGAAGGGCGAGGTCAATAGCGACTATCACGGCAAGACGCCGGCCGAGCGTCTGAGCCTTACGGGCGCTGCCCGCGCCAAGCAGGAAAAGTGCCTCGCCGAAGCCGTCTATTTCGAAGCCCGCGGTGAAGCCGTACGCGGCCAGATCGCGGTGGCGCAGGTGGTGATGAACCGCGTGTTTTCCGGTTTCTATCCGACCACGCCCTGCGGCGTCGTCTATCAGAACAAGCATCGCCGGCTGGCCTGCCAGTTCACCTTCGCCTGCGACGGCATTCCCGATGTGGTGCGCGAGCCCGATATGTGGGAGCGCGCCCGCAAGATCGCGACGGCGACCCTTGATGGCCGGCTGTGGCTGCCGGAAGTCGGCAAGTCCACGCATTATCACGCCTACTGGGTGCATCCGTCCTGGGTGCGCGAGATGAAGAAGATGTACCGCACCGGCGTCCATTCCTTCTATCGCCCGCGCAAATGGGGCGACGGCAGCGAAGCGCCGAGCTGGGGAACAGCGGCGCAGACCGCGGCGATTTCCAGGAAGCTGGCCGAAGACAAGCCGTAAGGCGACTTTACCTCCAAGCCTGCTGAAAAGCGGCGCCATGCCCGGCGCCGCTTTTTGGTTTTTTGCACGGTCCGTAGGGCGGATCAGCCGAAGGCGTCATCCGCCGCGGAGTTTCAACAAGGGCGACGGCCGGCGGATTACGCCTCGCTTATCCGCCCTACGATCGCATCCCTGACCCGCACGAATATCAACGATTGGGCCATTGGATTTTCATGCGGATGCATTTATCTCTCCGGCACCTCAAAACGAGGACAGGGGAAACGACATGGCGGCCATCGACAGCATATCTCGACCGAGACTGGGCTGGCGCACGCCGCTGGTGATCGTGATCTGCGGGTCCCTGATCGGCATGTTGACCTTCGGTCCCCGCTCCAGTGTCGGCTTCTTCATGCAGCCATTCAGCCAGGAATTCGGCTGGGGCCGCGACGTCTTCGCGCTCGCCTTCGCCGTGCAGAACCTGCTCTGGGGCATCGGCCAGCCTTTTGCCGGGGCTGTCGCCGACAAGTTTGGCAGTGTGCGCGTGATCTGCGTCGGCGCGCTGATGTATGCCGCCGGCCTGCTGCTGATGCGCTATTCCTCGACCCCGCTCGAACTCAATCTCACCGCCGGTCTGCTGATCGGCTTCGGTCTGTCCGGCTGTTCGTTCAATCTGGTGCTATCCGCCTTCGGCAAGCTGATGCCGCCGGAATGGCGTGGCATCGCGCTCGGCGCCGGCACGGCGGCGGGCTCGTTCGGCCAGTTCATCTTTGCGCCCTTCACGGTGGCGATGATCGACAATACCGGCTGGCAGGCGACGCTGGTGACCTTCGGCATGCTGATGCTGCTGGTGATCCCGCTGGCCATGGTGCTGGCTACGCCGAAGGCGGAAGCCAATGCGGCGTCACCCGTGCAGGAACAGTCCTTCAGGAGCGCGCTGGTCGAGGCGTTCAACCATCGCTCCTATGTGCTGCTGGTGCTCGGCTTCTTTACCTGCGGCTTCCAGCTCGCTTTCATCACCATGCATCTGCCGGCCTATCTGGTCGATCGCGGCCTGCCGGCGGCGACCGGCGGCTGGGTGATCGCCATCATCGGCCTGTTCAACATCATCGGCTCGCTGCTGGTCGGCTATGTGCAGGGCAAGTGGCCGAAGCGCTACATCCTGTCCTTCATCTATTTCACCCGCGCGCTGGCGACGGTGGCGTTCATCACGCTGCCGCTCACGACCACCTCGGCACTCATTTTCGGCGCCATCAGCGGTCTCGCCTGGCTGTCCACGGTGCCGCCGACATCGAGCCTCGTGTCGCTGATGTTCGGCACCCGCTGGCTGGCGACACTCTATGGCTTCGCCTTCTTCAGCCATCAGGTCGGCGGCTTCCTCGGCGCCTGGCTCGGCGGGGTCGTGTTCGACA
>JAEXHR010000208.1 GCA_023449855.1 Pseudomonadota bacterium
CGATGATCGGCGGCGCCATGTATGCGCAGTATCGCGTGATCAAGGCGAAGGAAGTGCTGCCGCTGCCGGATGGTACGACGGCGACCGAGGGGGCGTCCTGTTTCGTTAATCCGCTGACATCGCTCGGCATGACCGAGACCATGAGGCGGGATGGGCCCACGGCTCTGGTGCATACGGCCGCCGCGTCCAATCTCGGCCAGATGCTGAACAAGATCTGCCAGAAGGACGGCATCGATCTCGTCAATATCGTGCGTAGCGAGGCGCAGGAGCAATTGTTGCGCAATATAGGCGCGAAGTATGTCGTCAACAGCACGGCACCGACCTTCTTTGACGATCTGGTTGCCGCGCTGGAAGCGACCGGCGCCACCATCGCCTTCGACGCCACCGGCGGCGGCAAGCTGCAGGGCCAGATCCTGCATGCGATGGAAGTCGCAGCCGTGAAGGCCATGAAGGTCTATAGCCGCTACGGTTCGACGACCCACAAGCAGGTCTACGTCTATGGTCGCCTTGAGCCGCGGCCGATCGAACTGACGCCGCCGGGCATGGCCTGGGGCATGGGCGGCTGGTTGCTGTTTCCGTTCCTGCAGAAGATCGGCAGGGAGGATGCGGCGAAGCTGCGCGCGCGCATGGTGTCCGAGCTCAAGACGACATTTGCCAGTCACTACACCAAGACCATCTCCCTTCAGGATGTGCTGAACCTCGACAACCTGCGCGCCTATGCCAAGCGCGCCACCGGCGAGAAGTACCTGATCAACCCGAACTTGCCTGGATGACACTCGCCGATCAGTCTCCCGCGGTGGTGAGCGGCGGCGCGCGTGTGCTGCTGCGCCATCCGCCGTATCTCTATTACATGGTGTCGCGCAGCTTCTCGCGCTTTGCCTCGCAGATCGCCGCCGTCGCCATCGGTTGGCAGATCTACGATATGACGGGCAGTGCGTTTCAGCTCGGCATGGTTGGCCTCGCGCAATTCGCACCGATGCTGGCGCTGGTGTTCTTTGCCGGCCACATCGCCGATCGCTACGATCGTCGCCTTGTGGTGATGCTGTGCCAGTTGTTGCAGGGGCTGACGGCGATCCTGCTCGCCTGGGGCACCTATGCCGGCTGGATCACCGCGCCACAGATCTTTGTGGCGCTTGTCGTGATCGGCGCGGCCACGGCGTTCGAGGCGCCGGCAGGCTCGGCACTGCTGCCGGGTGTCGTGCCGGAAGGCCATCTGCAGAAGGCGACGGCGCTTTCCACCGGTGTGTTTCAGGTTGCGATGATCTGTGGCCCGGCGCTTGGTGGTATCGCCTATGCGCTGTCGCCATCGACGCCTTACGTGATGATGGCGGCGTTCTGGATCGTTGGCGGGCTACTTAACAGTGCGATCAGGCTGGCACGCGAGGTTGCGGTGAAGGACCCGCCATCGCTGCGGACGCTGTTCGCCGGCGTCACCTTCGTGCGCAGCAATCCCAACATTCTCGGCACCATCTCGCTCGACCTGTTCGCCGTGCTGCTCGGGGGCGCCACGGCGCTGCTGCCGATCTATGCCCGCGACATCCTGCAGACCGGCCCGTGGGGCCTCGGCATCATGCGCGCGGCACCGGCGGTCGGGGCGCTGCTCACCACCATCGTGCTGACGCGCTGGTCGATCAGCCGCCGCGTCGGCATGCGCATGTTCCAGGCCGTCATCATTTTCGGGTTGGCGACGGCGGTGTTCGCGGTCTCGCAATGGCTGTGGCTTTCGGTGGCTGCGCTGGCGATTCTCGGCGCAGCGGATACGGTCAGCGTGGTGATCCGCTTTTCACTGGTGCAGCTTGCGACGCCCGACGAGATGCGCGGCCGTGTTGGCGCGGTGAATTATCTCTTCATCAACACCTCGAACCAACTCGGCCAGTTCGAAAGCGGCGTGACCGCGGCGCTGTTCGGCACCGTACCGGCGGCGTTGATCGGCGGTCTCGGCACGGTAGCGGTTGCGTTGATCTGGATGAAGCTATTCCCGACGCTGCGCGAGATGGAACGGCTGGAGTAACCGGCTTAGCGATCCGCCAGAGCCAGCTTGGCGCCCAGCGCCGCGAAGGCCACGGCAAATGTCCGGCGCATCCAGGTCAGGACGCGGGGACGGGTGATGACGTGATTGCGGATCGCCGCGGCGAACAGGCCATACAGCGCGAAGACGACGAATGTCATCAGCATGAAGACGGTGCTGAGGAGCAGCATCTGCGAGAGCGGATGCATCTCGTCCGCGCGGATGAATTGCGGCAGGAAGGCGAGGAAGAAGATCGACAGCTTTGGATTGAGGATGTTGATCAGGATCGCGGTGGTCGTCACCTGCAGCGCGGACTGGCCGGAGAGCCCGTCATTGTCGACCTTCAATGTGCCGTGTTCCTGCAGAGTCTTCCACGCCATGAAGAGCAGATAGGCGACACCGACATATTTGAATATCTGGAAAGCCAGCGCGCTCGTATGCAGCAATGCTGCGAGACCAAGGATGGCCGCGGCCATATGCGGGACGATCCCGAGTGTGCAGCCGAAGGCGGCGACTATGCTGCTCCGTCCGCCCCGCGAGAAGCCAGTCGCCAGCGTGTAGAGCGCGCCGGTGCCAGGGGAGGCGACGACAATCAGCGACGTAATCAGGAACTCGATGGTCATGTGGCCCCGTTTTATCTGACGCAGGTGAGCATGTTCGCTGCAGGCCAGGCGCACAAGCCTGGTCTCAGTTACACACCTCGACGGGCAGCGACGCCTGGGAGTTCAAAACCGGGGCGGATGTGGCCACGCCGCAGTCCTGTCCTGTGGCTGGTCACGCGCTCGGGTGATCGGTTCGACACCCGGCAACCCGGGCTGGCCGGGGGCGCGGCCTGTCACGCGGTTGTGTACGAACGGGCCGCCAGAAAACGCATTCACGGTTCGAATGATGGGTACATGCACTTGCATGGTTCCGCCTGATGGGACATGGAACACGGTGCGTTTTGCGCCATTGCGCGCCAGCAAAGGGACACCAATGACCACTCACAGCGTTGCCGTCATCGTCGGCAGCCTCCGCAAACAGTCGTTCTCGCTCCGGATCGCCCAGGCGCTGGCCAGGCTGGCGCCAGCCTCGCTGCAGCTCCATGTCGTGACGCTGAACGATCTGTCGTTCTTCAATCAGGATCTGGAGGGCAATCCGCCGGCCGACTGGCTCAAGTTCCGCGAGACGATCCAGGGATCGGACGCCGTGATCTTCGTCGCGCCGGAATACAATCGCTCGGTGTCGGGCGTGCTGAAGAACGCTATCGATGTCGGTTCACGTCCCTATGGCAAGAGCTCGTTCCTCGGCAAGCCGACCGGCCTCGTGGCATCATCGCCGGGTCCGATCGGCGGTCTCGGCGCCGCGCTCGCGCTGCGCCAGACCTTGCCGGGCATCACAGGGCCGATCATGGGGCAGCCGGAAATCTATCTGAACGCCGTCGGCGACGCGTTCGACGAGAATGGCGAGATCGTCAAGGAGTCGATCCGCCCGGTGCTGCAATCCTATATCGATGCCTTCGCGGCCTGGGTTGCGCTTCACAAGAAATAAGACCCGACAATGACACGGACGGCCCGGTTGTTAGCCTCGCTTTAACCGGGCCGTCGCATTTTCAGACATGGTCAAGCATACCCGCCTGAAATCGGTCCTCACCGGCCTCGTGCTCTATGCCGTGGCCGCGCTGCTGATCAGCTATTTCGGCGTCAACGCCTATACCGGCAAATACGGCCTCAATGCGCGGCAGGAGCTCGACCAGGAGATTACCGCGCTGACCTCGGAGCTCGTCCAGCTCAAGAAGGAGCGCGCCAAGGCGGAGCAGCGCGTGTCGCTGTTGCGCTCGGGCAGCCTCGATCCCGACATGCTCGACGAGCGCGTTCGCTGGCAGCTCGACTATGCGCATTCGCGAGACGTCGTCCGCGTCATCAAGCCGAACTAAGATTCAGCGCGCAGCGCTGTGAGTCGCTGCTGTGGAGAACAACGCAGCCGTGCGTGAATGCAATGGTTAGCTCTTCGTTGCCGCATATGGCGATGAAATGACAGCACAGCTCATTTCTATTCCGGAAATTACAAGACGAGCTGCGATCGCGTTCTAAAGTTTCACACTCTCGCTGCAGTGCGAAATACAGTGTGGCATTCCGCGCGACGCAATCTCTTTCACGGCGCAGGCAGTTGGAGTAGGAAGAACCAACTTCCTCTCTCGCATCCGGAATTTTCATGGCCGCAACGAAGAAAAGCGCTCCCGCTGGGCAGGCATCGAGCAATGACGCCAAGGCGTCACCGCCAGAGTTCACCCGCGATCAGGAGATGCGCGCGCTGCGCGACATGCTGCTAATCAGACGCTTTGAAGAGAAGGCCGGCCAGCTCTACGGCATGGGCGCCATCGGCGGCTTCTGCCATCTCTATATCGGCCAGGAAGCTGTCGTCGTCGGCATGCAGATGGCGCTAAAGGAAGGCGACCAGATCATCACCGGTTACCGCGACCACGGCCACATGCTCGCTTGCGGCATGGACGCCAATGGCGTGATGGCCGAGCTCACGGGACGCCGCGGCGGCTACTCCAAGGGCAAGGGCGGCTCGATGCACATGTTCAGCCGCGAGAAGCATTTTTACGGCGGCCATGGCATCGTCGGCGCGCAGGTCTCGCTCGGTACCGGCCTCGCATTTGCAAACCGCTATCGCGAGAACGACAATGTGTCGGTCGCATACTTTGGCGACGGCGCGTCGAACCAGGGCCAGGTCTATGAGAGCTTCAACATGGCGGAGCTCTGGAAGCTGCCGGTGATCTACGTCATCGAGAACAACCGCTACGCCATGGGCACCTCCGTGGTGCGCTCCTCGGCGCAGACCGATTTCTCCAAGCGCGGCGTGTCGTTCAACATTCCCGGTGAGCAGGTCGACGGTATGGATGTCCGCGCGGTGAAGGCCGCTGCCGACAAGGCGGTCGCCTGGTGCCGTGCAGGCAAGGGTCCTTACATTCTGGAAATGCAGACCTATCGCTATCGCGGACACTCGATGTCCGACCCCGCGAAGTACCGTACCCGCGAGGAGGTCGAGAAGATCCGCCACGATCAGGACCCGATCGAGCAGGTGCGCAGCCGCCTGCTGGAATTGAAGATCAGCGAGCAGGATCTCAAGGCGATCGACGCCGAAGTGCGCGACATCGTCAATGCGTCGGCCGATTTCGCTCAGAACGATCCGGAGCCGGATGCGTCCGAGCTCTACACCGACATCTACCGCTAAGAAGCGCGCAAGCTAGAAGCAATCCGGAGTTACTATGGCAATTCAAGTGCTGATGCCCGCGCTGTCTCCCACGATGGAAAAGGGCAACCTTTCGAAGTGGCTGAAGAAGGAAGGCGACACCATCAAGTCCGGCGATGTGATCGCCGAGATCGAGACCGACAAGGCGACGATGGAAGTCGAAGCCACCGATGAAGGCACGCTCGGCAAGATCCTCGTCGCCGAAGGGACTGCTGACGTCGCGGTGAACACGCCGATCGCGGTTATCCTCGCGGAAGGCGAAGACGCCTCCGCCGCCGAGAAGGCGCCGGAGCCCGCGAAGCAGGAAAAGGCGGAAGCCGCGCCGGCTGAAGCCAAATCCGAGACCAAGGCCGAAGCGCTGAAGGCTGAGGCAGCTCCGGAAGCTCCGAAGACCGCATTGCTTCCCGATCCGGATATTCCGGAAGGCACCGAGATGGTCACCATGACCATCCGTGAAGCGCTCCGCGACGCCATGGCCGAGGAAATGCGCCGCGACGGCGACGTGTTCGTGATGGGCGAGGAAGTCGCCGAATATCAGGGCGCCTACAAGGTGACCCAGGGCCTGCTGCAGGAATTCGGCGCTCGCCGTGTCATCGACACGCCGATCACCGAGCACGGCTTTGCCGGCGTCGGCGTCGGCGCGGCCATGGCCGGCCTGAAGCCGATCGTGGAATTCATGACCTTCAACTTCGCCATGCAGGCGATCGACCAGATCATCAATTCCGCTGCCAAGACGCTCTATATGTCCGGCGGTCAGATGACCTGCCAGATGGTGTTCCGCGGGCCCAACGGCGCTGCCGCCCGCGTCGCCGCCCAGCACAGCCAGGACTACTCGGCCTGGTACTCGCAGATCCCCGGCCTCAAGGTCATCGCGCCGTCGAATGCGGCCGATTACAAGGGCCTGCTCAAGGCTGCGATCCGCGATCCCAACCCGGTGATCTTCCTTGAGCATGAAATGCTCTATGGGCAGAGCGGCGAAGTGCCGAAGCTCGATGATTATGTCCTGCCGATCGGCAAGGCCAAGATCGTGCGCGCCGGCAAGGACGTCACGCTGATCTCGTGGTCGCATGGCATGACCTACACGCTGAAGGCTGCCGAAGAGCTCGCCAAGGAAGGCATCGAGGCGGAGGTCATCGACCTGCGCACGCTGCGTCCGCTCGACACCGAGACCATCATTGAATCGGTGAAGAAGACATCCCGCGTCGTCTGCGTCGAGGAAGGCTGGCAGCAGAACGGCGTCGGTGCCGAACTCTCTGCGCGCATCATGGAAGGCGCGTTCGATTATCTCGACGCACCGGTCGCGCGCGTGTCGGGCAAGGACGTGCCGATGCCATATGCCGCCAATCTCGAAAAGCTCGCGCTGCCCTCGGTGGCCGAGGTCGTCGCTGCCGCCAAGGCCGTCTGCTATCGCTAACGCTCGAGGGGTCGATATGGCCGGTCCGCAGGAACAGCCGTTACCGCCGGATGTCGTGGAGCGCGATGACGCAACCGAAGTGTTGCGTGCCTTCGTGCTCGATGGCGGCCTGTCGATCGCCTTCATGCGCGCCTTCGAGGATCCCGAGATGTGGGGTCTTCTGCTGGTCGATATCGCGCGCCACGCTGCGCGCGCCTATGGGCGCGAGAGCGAATTCACCGAGGACGAGGCGCTGCGCCGCATCGTCGATATGTTCGAAGCCGAGATTGCTCGTCCGACCGACATGGGCGCCACCACGCCGCGGTCGCAACAAGGTCACTGACAATGCCGATTAACATTCTGATGCCTGCGCTGTCGCCCACGATGGAGAAGGGCAACCTTGCCAAGTGGCTCAAGAAAGAGGGCGACAAGGTCAAGTCCGGCGACGTGATCGCGGAAATCGAGACCGACAAGGCGACGATGGAAGTCGAAGCCGTCGACGAAGGCACGATCGCAAAGATCCTGGTCGCCGAAGGCACCGCCGATGTGCCGGTGAACGACGTCATCGCGATTCTCGCCGCCGATGGCGAGGACGTGAAGGCTGCTGCCAGCGGCGGCGGTGCGTCGAAGCCGGAAGCCAAGGCCGAGGCGAAGCCCGAGCCCAAGGCGGAAGCCAAGTCCGAAGCAAAGCCGGAGCCGAAGGCTGAAGCAAAGCAGGAAGCGCCGAAGCCGGCCGCTGCGCCTGCGCCCGCTCAGGCGGCTGCAAACACCGGCGCCCGCGTATTCTCGTCGCCGCTGGCGCGTCGTCTCGCCAAGGAAGCTGGCATTGAACTCGGCCGTATCAACGGCACCGGCCCGCGTGGCCGCGTCGTGGCCGCAGACGTCGAGAAGGCGAAGTCGGGCGGTGCGCTGAAGGCGCCGGCCGCTGGTGCCGCCGCTGCTGCGACCGGCTCCGTCGGAGCGCCCGCGATGTCCGATCAGGCGATCCTTGGCCTGTACGAGGAAGGCTCGTACGAGACCGTGCCGCATGATTCCATGCGCCGTACCATCGCGCAGCGTCTCACGGCTGCGACGAATTCGATGCCGACCTTCTATCTCACGGTGGACTGCGATCTCGGCAAGCTCTCCTCGGCACGCGAGGAGATCAATGCGGCAGCTGGCAAGGACAAGGACGGCAAGCCGCTCTACAAGCTGTCGGTCAACGATTTCGTCATCAAGGCGATGGCGGTCGCGCTGCAGAAGATCCCGGAAGCCAATGTCTCGTGGACGGAAGCTGCGATGCTCCGCCACAAGCATTCGGACATCGGCGTCGCAGTCGCACTGCCGTTCGGCCTGATCACGCCGATCATCCGCCAGGCTGAGATCAAGACGATCTCGCAGATCTCCAACGAGATGAAGGAGCTCGCCGCGCGCGCCAAGGCGAAGAAGCTGAAGCCGCACGAATATCAGGGCGGCGCATCGTCGGTGTCCAATCTCGGCATGTTCGGGATCAAGGATTTTACCGCGGTGATCAATCCGCCGCAGTCCTCGATCCTCGCGGTCGGCACCGGCGAGGAGCGGGCGGTTGTCCGCAACGGCCAGATCGTTGCCGCGACCATGATGAGCGTGACGCTCTCTTGCGACCACCGCGCCATCGACGGCGCGCTCGGCGCGGAGCTGATCACGGCATTCAAGAAGCTGATCGAAAATCCCGTGATGATGGTGGTGTGAGCGCTGTCGTCATTGCGAGGAGCGTAGCGACGAAGCAATCCAGAAGACCGCAAGCGAAGAACTGGATTGCTTCGCTTCGCTCGCAATGACGATCGAGGCGGTTCGCGAAATACAGACAGGCAAAATCCCATGTCCGACAATTCCTTCGACGTCGTCGTCATCGGCTCCGGTCCCGGCGGCTATGTGACGGCCATTCGTGCCGCGCAGCTCGGCTTCAAGACGGCCATCGTCGAGAAGGCCTATTTCGGCGGCATCTGCAACAATTGGGGCTGCATCCCGACCAAGGCGCTGCTGCGTTCGGCGGAAATGTATCACGCCTTCCAGCATGCCAAGGATTACGGCCTGTCCGCCGACAATATCTCCTTCGACATCAAGGCCGTCATCGCGCGCTCCCGCGGCGTCGTGAAGCGCCTCAATGGCGGCGTCGAGTTCCTGATGAAGAAGAACAAGATCACCGTGATCTGGGGCGAGGCGACGCTGGACGCGCCCGGCAAGTTCTCGGTGAAGAAGTCGCAGGCCGAGGCGCCGAAGGGCGCGCTGGGCGAGGGCAGCTACACCGCCAAACATATCATCGTCGCCACCGGCGCGCGTCCGCGCGTGCTGCCGGGCCTCGAGCCCGACAAGAAGCTGGTCTGGACCTACTTTGAGGCGATGAACCCGGACAAGATGCCGAAATCGCTGCTGGTCGTCGGCTCCGGCGCCATCGGCATCGAATTCGCCTCGTTCTACCGTTCCTTCGGCGCCGAAGTGACGGTGGTCGAAGTGCTGCCGCAGATCCTGCCGGTGGAGGATGCCGAGATCGCCGCCTTCGCCCGCAAGCAATTCGAGAAGCAGGGCATCAAGGTCCTCGCCAATACCAAGGTGACGAAGCTCGAGAAGAAGGCCGACAGCGTCGTCGCCACCATCGATGACGGCAAGAAGCCGGTGACGCAGGAATTCGACCGCGTCATTTCCGCGGTCGGCGTGGTCGGCAATATCGAGGGCTTCGGCCTCGAAAAGCTCGGCGTGAAGACCGAGCGCGGCTGCATCGTGATCGACAAATACGGCAAGACCAACGTTCCCGGCATCTATGCCATCGGCGACGTCGCCGGTCCCCCGATGCTCGCCCCCAAGGCCGAGCATGAGGGCGTGATCTGCGTCGAGGCCATCAAGGGCATGAACCCGCACGCGATGGACAAGACGCTGATCCCGGGCTGCACCTATTGCCACCCGCAGATCGCATCTGTTGGTCTCACCGAAGCCAAGGCCAAGGAAGCCGGCAAGGATATCCGCGTTGGTCGCTTCCCCTTCGTCGCCAACGGCAAAGCCATCGCCCAGGGCGAGGACCAGGGCATGGTCAAGGTGATCTTCGACAAGAAGACCGGTCAGCTGCTGGGCGCCCACATGGTCGGTGCCGAGGTCGTCGAGATGATCCAGGGATTCGTGGTCGCCATGAATCTGGAGACGACGGAAGAAGAGCTGTTCCACACCATCTTCCCGCATCCGACCATCTCGGAGACGATGAAAGAAGCGGTGCTGGACGCCTACGGCCGGGTGCTGAACACCTGAGCCAGACGATCGTAGCCCGGGTGAAGCGAAGCGTAACCCGGGGGCCGACGTTTCAGTCGGCTCTATAGGTCCCGGATTGCGCTTCGCTCCATCCGGGCTACAGGTAGGGTTGCGTCCGTGCAACGCCTGTGTCTCCTGCGCCACAGTTCCCCAACATTTAACCCTGTCAAGCGGTGCCTCTTGCCACCGCCGCTATTTGGCCACACGCCTTCGTGAGATCATTTCTCGTCAGCCAGAAGGCTGAAGCGCTTCGAGATCGGCGGGATGTCAGAGGGATTGTCCCGGATCCTTGGAGCGGCCTGAGAAACCAGGTTCGCGATGGACGTCGAAACGAACATCAAGTCGCATATGCCGGGTCGCCAGAGGGCGACGTATGGGCAGCGGCTGTTCGTTGCCCGACACGGTTCGACAACTGAATCTTCCAAAGTCTTCAAAAAGACTCCGTTTGTCTCCGGTTTGCACTCAGTCAGCCGTGATGTCGTCAAAGACATGCGGGAATTTACCAGCATCCCGTTGCTGACAACAACAAGCCCCGATCAGGACGTCCCGCAGGCCTTCGCCGTGGCGGGCCGGACGATTGCAGAGAGCTCGACGGCCGTGAAGCCACATTCCCATCAGAGCGTTTTGCGTTCTGCCGACCGATGGACCGCCCGCCGAGGCGATGCCCTCGGGATGAGGGGGAGACACGCGACAGCGGTCTCGTTGGCGACGGGGATTTCTAACGGAAAGTTGACTGACGGCGGATTGGATGCGCGCACGTCCAAACGGGCGGCTTGCGCGACCAACCACACGTCAGGAACGCATGAGACTTTTGCCAAGCGTGTCGAATTGACCAGTGCGGGCGCCTTGAGCCTTTCAGGTGGCGGCGACCTTGAGAACCATAGTTATGCGGATATTTGAGCGTATTGTTTTCGTGGCGTTGGCCTGGACAGCGGTGATTGCCGCAGGGCCTGCTCTGGCATTTGACGGCTCGCCGGTTGGCGGCAGCGATGCCGCGCCGTCCGTGGTGCCAGTGATGCCTGGCGCGCCGGCCCCGGTGGCCAGGAAGCCGGCTGCCAAGGCCGACAGCTCGCTGACCGCCCTGCAATACGCCGCGGAAGGCGGCCATCCCATCGCCCAATGGAAGCTCGGCCGCATGTATGCCGATGGCAACGGGGTCGCTCAGGACGATCTGCGGGCCTTCGAATATTTCAGCCGTATCGCCAATGCGCATGCCGAGGATTCGCCATCGGCGCCGCAGGCGGCGATCGTCGCCAACGCCTTCGTGGCGCTCGGCCGCTACTATCTCGACGGCATTCCGAATTCGAAGATCAAGGCGGATGCCGAGCGTGCGCGCGAGATGTTCTCTTACGCCGCGTCCTATTTCGGCAATGCGGACGCCCAATACGATCTGGCCCGCCTGTATCTGAAGGGGATCGGAACGCCGCGCGATGCCAAATATGGCGTACGTTGGCTCGGCCTCGCTGCGCAGAAGGGCCAGCATCAGGCGCAGGCGCTGCTCGGCCAGATGCTGTTCAACGGCGATATGCTGCCGCGCCAGATGGCCCGCGGCCTGATGTGGCTGACGCTGGCCCGTGACAATGCCGGTCCCGAGGACAGCTGGATCCGCGACAGCTACGCCAAGGCCATCGCCAAGGCCTCGGAAGACGACCGTGCCATGGCGCTGCAGATGCTCGAGCACTGGGTACAGGGCAAGCGGGACTGATAGCTGCGTCCGCGCAAAGACGCGGACGCTTACCCGACCTTACCGGATGGCCGTCTCTCCTGAGGCTTACATGCCCTGAGGGCGAGGTATACGAGCCGCTACAGCTTCCATGCGGGCGTCCGCATGATCGGGCGGTGCAGGTAGCTGCGATTTCTGCACGATCTCAATGCGGATGGCGACGGCATGAGCCTGCGCGTTCTCGACGCGACGTCGGTCGGCGCTGCGCCCGGTGTCGGCCCGAGAAGTGTCGTTGCTTCGGGAAACAGCCGGGATACATCGGCGACATAGCCGGGCAGCGGACGATCGCCGGCATCTGCGATATACGAGATGTAGCCGGCGGAATCGGAACTGTAGTCCTGCCATTTCTTGTAAGGCGCCGAAGGGCCGGTGATAAAATGCCAGTAGCCTTCGACAAAGTTTGTCAGCGAGGCGAACTTGCAGAAAGTGGTCGGTTCGTTGTCGGCGTTCGCATAGGTCACCGGGCTCGCATATTCGGCCATTTCGTCTCGATAGGCGAGGCCGGCGAAATTCAGATGATCCTTTGCGAGAGAATGCGTTCCGCGGCGCGATTCCAATATCCACTGCGCAAGCGACGCGACCTTCAATGGCGCCGACTTGCCGGTGTGACCGCGGTAGACCGTGACGAGTTCCTGCCAGATGGGCATAGGCGTACTCTCCCGAAAACACACGCAGAGATCGTGCGTTCAACTCGGTTGATTAGTCAAGGCTCACACGCATTAGTGAGCATGAGTTTTGCTAGAGAGGTGTCTTGCCACCGGTCTTTGACGAGCCGCCGTCCCAACTCCGGACACCCCTGCGTAGTCACGCACCGCCGGTTCGCATTCCGGGACAGGGACCAGCTTTTCTTCGATGGTCTATGCCGCTTCCAGATCGAGATCGACCCAAACCGGGACGTGATCGCTCGGCTTCTCCCAGGCACGCACATACTTGTCGATGCCGACATCGATCAGGCGATCGCTGGCTTGCGGTGACAGCAACAAATGGTCGATGCGGATGCCCCAGTTCTTCTGCCAGGCGCCGGCCTGATAGTCCCAGAACGTGTATTGGCCGGGTTCATCCGTGACGGCGCGCAGCGCGTCGGTCATGCCGAGACCGAGCAAGGACTGGAAGCTGTCGCGGGTCTCCGGCTTGAACAGCGCGTCGTTGATCCAGGCTGCCGGGTTGTGAACGTCGCGGGCGGCCGGAATGACATTGAAGTCGCCGGCGAGGATCAGCGGCTCTTCGGTCTTCAGGCGGAGCTTGGTGAATTCGCGAAGTCGCTCCATCCAGCGCAGCTTGTAAGGATACTTCTCCGTATCCACCGGATTGCCGTTCGGCAGATACAGACAGGCGACTCGCACAACGCCGGATTTCAGCGATACGACGCCTTCGATGAAGCGGGCGTGCTCGTCGAGATCGTCGCCGGCGAGGCGAGGAGTAGCCTCATCGAGCGGATACTTGGACAGCATTGCCACGCCGTTGAACGTCTTCTGGCCGTGGGTGACGACGTTGTAGCCGAGCGCCTCGATGGGCTCGCGCGGGAAGGCGTCATCCATGCATTTGATTTCCTGCAGGCAGACGATATCCGGCTGGCATTCCTGCAGCCAGGTCAGCAGATGATCCAGCCGCTGGCGGATGGAATTCACGTTCCAGGTGGCAATTCTCATCTGATGGGATTCCGGTAACAACAATGGCAAAATTGCGTCGTGGTGGCATACCATCCCCTGCGGCGTCATGATACGCTTTAAGCCTAAAGCGCACAGGCGCCGATAAAACAGCCAGGGCCGGAAACCGGGGAGCGACACCCGAGCTTCGACCAAAAGATTGTTACAGGTGACGAAGGCCACATGAAGAAACAAACGCTGATCGCTCTTCTCTTCGTCGGAGGCGTCGCCGTCGCTGGCTATGTCACGCGTTCCCAATGGATGGGCGGCGACAAGGCGCCAACTCAGCCCCGTGCGCGTGTTGTGGCCGTGGAGCTCGCCAAGGCCGAGCGCAAGCCGGTGCCGGTCGATGTGGACGCCATCGGCATGGTGACGCCGATCTCCTCGGTGGCGCTGAAGTCCCGGCTCGAAACCACCATCACGTCCGTGCATTTCGAGGATGGCGCCAAGGTGAACGAGGGCGATCTCCTCTTCACCCTCGATTCGCGCCAGATTGACGCCCAGATCGAGCAGGCCGAGGGGACGCTGGCCCGCGATCAGGCCCAGCTCGCCGGCGCCGAGCGTGACGTTCGCCGCTTCGCCGACCTGATCGGCAAGGGCGCCACCACCCAGGTCAGCCTCGACAACGCCAAGACCCAGACCGACATCCTGGCCGGCACCATCAAGGCCGACCAGTCGATGCTCGACAATCTCAAGGTTCAGAAGAGCTACACCACGATCCGCGCGCCGTTCTCCGGCAGGATCAGCGCCGCCAACGTCAAGGTCGGCAATTTCGTCAGGCCGGCCGATACTGCGCCGCTCGCGACGATCAACCAGATGGCCCCGGTCTATGTGACCTTCACGGTGCCGCAACGCGTGCTCGCCGATCTGCGCGACGCCATGACCGCTGGTACGACGAAGGTGATCGCAACGATCCCCAATAGCGAGCGGTCGGAAAGCGGCAAGGTCGCCATGATCGAGAATACGGTGGACTCCACCACCGGCATGGTCACGGTCCGCGGCATCATGAACAATGCCAGCGAAATTCTGTGGCCCGGCATCCTCGTGCAAACCAAGCTGATCGTGCGGGTCGAGGAGGGCATCGTGGTGCCCACGGTCGCGGTGCAGCGTAGCCAGACCGGCAATTTCGTGTTCGTCGTGAAGGACGGCAAAGCCCAGATCCAGCCGGTTGAGGTGGACCGAACCTTCCAGGGGCAGTCGGTGATCACCACCGGCCTGTCCGGCAATGAAGATGTGGTTGTGGACGGCCAGTTGCTGCTGACGCAGGGCACGCAGGTCGAGGCCCGCCACCGCAAGGCTGGGGCGTAACGCCATGACGCTGTCGGAGCTCTGTATCCGCCGGCCGGTGATGACGACGCTCATCACCGCGACCATCATCGCTTTCGGCATTTTCGGCTTCCGCCTGCTGCCGGTCTCGGCGCTGCCGAAGGTCGATTTTCCGACCATCGCAGTGACGGCCACGCTGCCCGGCGCCAGTGCCGACACGATGGCGGCCTCCGTCGCCGGCGTCATCGAGCGCCAGCTCTCGACGATTGCCGGCATCTCCTCGATGTCGTCGTCGTCGTCGCAGGGCACGACGCAGATCACCATCCAGTTCGACCTCAATCGCAGCATCGATGCGGCGGCGCTCGACGTGCAGACCGCGCTCACCATCGCGCAGCGGCGACTGCCGATCGAAATGACGATCCCGCCAAGCTTCCGCAAGGTGAATCCTGGCGACTTCCCGATCCTGTTCATCTCACTGAGTTCGTCCACGCTGCCGCTCTCGGCCGTGAACGAATTCGGTGACATCACCATCGGCCAGGCGCTGTCGCAGATTCCCGGCGTCGCGCAGGTGCTGATCTATGGCACACAGAAATTCGCCATCCGCGTCCAGGCCGATCCGGAAGCGGCCGCGGCTCGCGGCCTGACGCTGGAAGACATCCGCACGGCCGTATCCCGCGCCAATTCCTCGACGCCTGTGGGTACGCTGAACGGGCCGAAGCAGGACATCTCGCTGCAGGCTTCCGGCCAGATGACCAAGGCCGCCGATTACTGCCAGATCGTCGTGGCGTGGCGTAACGGCTCGCCGGTGAAGCTGTGCGAGGTCGCGAAGATCTACGATGCCGTCGAGAACGACAAGGTTGCAACCTGGCTGAACGGCCAGCGCGCCATCGTGCTGGCGATCCAGAAGCAGCCCGACGCCAACACCGTCGCCGTGGTGGACGCCGTGCGTGAGCGCCTGCCGTCGCTGCGTGCGCAGATCCCGGCCTCGGTCGAGGTCAATACCATGATGGACCGTTCGGTCTCGGTCCGCGAGGCCGTGGCCGACGTGGAAGAGACGCTGATGATCGCCGTGGTGCTGGTGATCATCGTGATCTTCCTGTTCCTGCGTTCGGCTTCGGCGACGTTCATCCCGGCGCTGGCGGTGCCGATCTCGATCCTCGGCACCTGTGCCGTCATGTACATGCTGGATTACTCCATCAACAACATGACGCTGCTGGCACTGACGCTGTCGGTCGGCTTCGTGGTCGATGACGCCATCGTCATGCTGGAGAACATCGTTCGCCATATCGAACACGGCATGAAGCCGTTCGAGGCGGCGCTGAAGGGCGCGCGCGAGATCGGCTTCACGATCATCTCGATCACCTTCTCGCTGATCGCGGTGTTCATTCCGGTGCTGCTGATGGGCGGCATTGTCGGCCGCGTGTTCCGCGAATTCGCAGTCACCATCTCGGTCGCCATCATCGTGTCCGGCTTGGTGTCGCTGACATTGACGCCGATGCTGTGCGCGCGCGTGCTCAAGGCGCATGATCCCGATCACAAGGACAACATCGTCCTGCGCATGTTCGAGCGCATGTTTGCGGCATGGCTTCGCGGTTATGAATGGACCCTCGACCGCGTGCTGGCCTACAAGGCCGTGATGCTGATGGTGACCTTCGCCACCCTCGGCGGCACCATCTGGCTGTATATGGTCGTGCCCAAGGGCTTCTTCCCGCAGGAAGACACCGGCTTTCTGACCGGCATCACCGAAGCCGCCACCGACACGTCGTTCGAGGCCATGAAGGCGCGCCAGCAGGCGCTGGTGGACATTCTCAAATCCGATCCCGCCATCGACTACATCAACTCCACTGTCGGTTCCGGCGGCCCCAACGCAACAGCCAATTACGGCCGCCTGTTCGTCGCGCTGAAGCCGAAGAAGGAGCGCGATGCGGCGCCCGTGGTGATGGCGCGCCTGCGCCAGAAGGCGACGGCAGTGCCGGGCCTGCAGGCCTTCTTCCAGAGCATCCAGAACCTGAACATCGGGGGACGGCCGTCGAAGAGCCAGTATCAATACGTCCTGCAAAGCAGCGACACCGAACAGCTCTATCGTCTCGCGCCGGAAATGCGCGAGGCCATCTCCAAGGTGCCGGGCCTGCTCGACGTCACGACGGACCTCTACATCAAGAACCCGCAGATGACGGTCGATATCGATCGTGAGAAGGCGGCGGTCTACGGCATCACCGTCGATCAGGTCCGTAATCAGCTCTACAACGCCTTCGGCGCGCGCCAGATCGGCACCATCTACACGCCGACCAACGACTATCAGATCATCCTCGAAGCGCAGCCGCAGTTTCGTGTCGATCCGAGCGATCTCTCCAAGCTCTATATGAAGACCGCGGCCAACCAGACCATTCCCCTGAGCGCAGTTGCGAAACTGGTGCCCACGGTCGGCCCGTTGCAGATCAACCATCAGGGCCAGCAGCCGGCCGTGACGATCTCCTTCAACCTGCAGCCCGGCTATTCGCTCGGCTATGCGGTCGATCAGATCACGAAGATCGAAAGCGACAGCAAGCTGCCGGTGACGATCGCGACAGGTTTCTCCGGCACCGCGCAGGTGTTCCAGGATAGTTTGCGCGGGCAGGGCGTGCTGATCCTCGCTGCCGTCTTCGCGGCCTTCGTGATCCTCGGCATCCTCTATGAGAGCTTCATCCATCCGATCACCATCATCTCCGGCCTGCCGTCGGCCGGCATCGGCGCCATCCTGACGCTGATGCTGTTCAAGATGGAGATGTCGGTCATCGCCATGATCGGCATCGTCATGCTGGTCGGCATCGTCAAGAAGAACGCCATCATGATGGTTGACTTCGCGCTGGAGCGCCGCCGTGTCGGCCTCTCGGCCGAACACGCCATCCGCGAAGCCGCGCTGTTGCGTTTCCGCCCCATCATGATGACCACCTTCGCGGCGATCTTCGGCACGCTGCCGATCGCCATCGGCGCGGGCGCCGGTGCCGAACTGCGCCAGCCGCTCGGTGTCGCCGTGGTCGGCGGCCTCTGCCTGTCGCAATTGCTGACGCTGTACATCACCCCGGTGATCTACATCTATCTCGATCGCATCGATCGCAAGCTGAAGCGGAAGCTGCAGCCGCAGATCGAGGACGACGAGATCGACGGCCGTCCGCACGCCGTCGCGGCGGAGTGATCTCGTAGCCCGGATGGAGCGAAGCGAAATCCGGGGATGTCGAGATAGTTGAAACGCCGGTCCCCGGATTGCGCTGTGCTCCATCCGGGCTACACAGGAGCATCACCATGTCGATCAAGGTCCTCTGCGCCGCAGCCGGCTTTGTGCTGCTGCTCGCCGCTCCCGCGCGCGCCAACGAGCCGATCGAGATCTTCGACGCCCACATGCACTATAACTGGGAGCCGAAGCCGTATTATCAGCCGGACGAGGTGCTTGAAGTCTTCAAGCGCAATCGTGTCACTGGCATCCTCGCCACCAGCCGTCCGAACACCGGCACGCATGTGCTGATGGACAAGCAGACGGAGGGTAAGGCGAGTGGTCTGCAGGTGGTGCCGTTCATCCGGCCGTATCGTATCCGCGCCGATATCGGCTCGTGGTTCAACGATCCCGTGATCTTCGAGCTCGTGCAGGAAGAGTACAAGCGCGGCTATTATCGCGGCGTCGGCGAATTCCATCTCACCGGCAAGGCCGCCGATACGGAGATGGTGAAGAAGACCGTCGATTTTGCCGTCGAGAAGAACCTCTATCTGCATGCTCACGCGGATGCCGAGGCCGTCGAAATCCTGATGCGCCACAATCCGAAGGCGCAGATCATCTGGGCCCATACGGGCTTCAGCCTCGCGCCCGATCGCGTCGCTGCGATGCTCGCGAAATATCCGAAGCTGTGGGGCGAGCTGTCCTATCGCAGCGGCATCGTCGACGGCGGCGGCAAGCTGACGCCGGAATGGCGCCGCCTGTTCGAGACCTATCCTGATCGCTTCCTCGTCGGCTCCGACACCTGGGTGCCGGAGCGCTGGGCGAGCTATGACGACATCATGGCCGGCTATCGCGCCTGGCTGGCCCAATTGCCGCCGGCGATCGCGAAGAAGATCGCCCACGGCAATGCGCGAGCGCTGTTCGCGGAGAAATAGAGCATGATCCCGAAAAGTGGACACCGGTTTTCGGGATGAGATCATGCTTCACGAGAGAAAAAGTCTTCGCAGTTATCCTTGCACCGAGAAGCCGCCATCCACCGGAATGGCGGCGCCGGTCACGAAGTCGGACGCGCGCGATGCGAGGAAGACGGCGATGCCGGCAAAGTCGCCCGGCGCCCCCCATCGCCCCGACGGTGAGCGCGCCAGCACCTTGTCATGCAGGCCATCGACCTCGCGCCGCGCATTCTGCGTGAGTTCGGTATCGATCCAGCCCGGCAGCACGGCGTTGCACTGGATGTTGTCCGGCGCCCAGGCGATGGCGCAGGAGCGGGTGAATTGCACGATGCCGCCTTTGCTGGCGCCATAGGCCGGCGAGAAGCTGGCGCCGAAGATCGACATCATCGATCCGATATTGATGATCTTGCCGCCGCCGGCGTCCTTCATGGCGGGATACACCGCCTGTGAAATCACGAACGCACTGGTGAGATTGGTCTTGATGACGCTGTCCCATTCCTCCAGCGCCAGTCTGTCCGGCGTCTTGCGGACATTCATGCCGGCATTGTTGATCAGGATGTCGATGCGGCCGAACGCCTTCAGCGTGTCGGTGACCAGCACCTTGACCGCAGCAGCATCGTTGACATCGAGCGTCAGTGCGACGGCCCGTGCGCCGCTTGCTGCGAGTTCGGCCACGGCCGCATCCGATTTCGCCTGATTGCGCCCGGCAATGACGATCGATGCGCCGGCCGCGGCGAGGCCGCGCGCCATGCCGAGCCCGATGCCGCCATTGCCGCCGGTGACGATGGCCACGCGGCCGGTGAGATCGAACAGTCCTTTGGTCATGGTGTCGTCCTTTGCGCGAAATCAGCCTTGAATGGAGAAGCCGCCATCGACGGTCAGCGCCGCGCCGTTGACGAAATCGGATGCCGCGCTGGCGAGAAACACGGCGGCGCCGACGAGGTCGTCCGGCCGGCCCCAGCGTGCGGCGGGCACACGCGACACGATGCGGTCGTGCAGTTCAGGCACGCGCTCCTTGGCGCGGCTGGTCAGATCGGTGTCGATCCAGCCGGGCAGGATCGCATTGCTCTGGATGTTGTCCGCGGCCCACGCGGTTGCGAGCGAGCGGGTGAATTGCAGGATGCCGCCTTTGCTGGCGGCGTAGTTCGCAGCGCCGCCCGCGCCGAGTTGTGCCAGCACCGAGGCGATATTGATGATCTTGCCGCGTCCGCCTTGCTTCATCGCGGGATAGACGGCCTGCGCGCAGATGAAGGGCGCGGTCATGTTGACGTCGATCACCGTCTGCCAGTCGGCGAGTGTCATCTCCGCGAGCGGCGCGGCGATGCTGATGCCGGCATTGTTGATCAGGATATCGATCCGGCCGAAGCGTTCATGCGTTGCTGCGACCATGTCGGCGACTGAAGCGGCATCGGTGACGTCGGTGACGGCGGCCAGAACCCGATGGCCGTCGCGTTCGAGCGCGGCTTTCGCGGCTGCCGAGTTCTCGGCATTGCGGTCGGCGATGGTGACCGCCGCACCGGCCTGCGCCAGCCCGCGCGCCATCGCGAGCCCGATGCCGGCATTGCCGCCGGTGACGATGGCCACATGGCCCTCAAGATCGAAAAGCTGATTGGTCACGCGATCCACCCCGTTCGTTGCCGGCGCATTCTGCGGCGCGCCTGACGGGGATCATCGCAAGAGTGGAGGCGAGAGGAAAGGGGGCTTGGCGATCAAGGCCGCGACAGCGCGTAGCCGGTCAATCCGAGGCCGACCGCTGCGAGTGCAGCGCCATAATAGGCCCACGGCATCTGGTTGATCATGAAGCTCGAACGTGGCCACGGCACGATGCCGGTGCCCTGGCCGATCCAGAGCAGACCGACCAGTATCGAGAGGATGCCGAGGGTGAGAACGGGCGCGCGCATGAGCTAGTTACGCGCGTCCCGGCCGCTGGTTTCGCGAGGCGAGCCTCACACGTCCAGCAAATCCTCGCTTGCAAACTCCGCCTTGTCGGAGATGAAGGCGAAGCGCGCTTCCGCCTTGGTGCCCATCAGGCGCTCGACGGAATCCGCGGTGCCATCGCGGTCTTCGGCCAGCAATTGTACGCGCAGCAGCGTGCGCCGCGACGGATCCATCGTCGTTTCCTTGAGCTGCGCCGGCATCATTTCGCCGAGACCTTTGAAGCGGCCGATATCGACCTTGGCATTGGCGTTGAACTCGCTCTTGAGCAGCGCATCGCGATGCGCTTCGTCGCGCGCATAGACCGTCTTGCTGCCATGGGTGAGCCGGTAGAGCGGCGGCACCGCGAGATACAGGTGGCCCTCGTCGATCAGTTTCGGCATCTGCCGGTAGAAGAAAGTGATCAGCAGCGAGGCGATATGCGCGCCGTCGACGTCGGCATCGGTCATGATGATGATGCGCGAGTAACGCAGGTCTTCTTCGCGATACTGAGGTCCGGTGCCGCAGCCGATCGCCTGCATCAGGTCTGCAAGCTGGGTGTTGGCGGTCAGCTTGTCCTTGGTCGCCGAGGCGACGTTCAGGATTTTGCCGCGCAGGGGCAGGATGGCTTGCGTCTTGCGATCGCGCGCCTGCTTGGCGCTGCCGCCTGCCGAGTCGCCCTCGACGATGAACAGTTCGGAGCCTTCGGTCGCGGTGTTGGTGCAGTCGGCGAGCTTGCCAGGCAGCCGCAGCTTCTTCACCGCGGTCTTGCGCGACGTCTCCTTCTCGGCACGGCGGCGCAGGCGCTCGTCGGCGCGCTCCAGCACGAATTCGAGCAGCTTATTGGCCTGCACGGGATTGCCGGACAGCCAGTGGTCGAACGGGTCCTTGATCGCCTGTTCGACGATCTTCTGCGCTTCGGCCGTGGCAAGGCGGTCCTTGGTCTGGCCCTGGAATTCCGGCTCACGCACGAACACCGACAGCATCACTGCGGCGCCGACCATCACGTCTTCCGAGGTGATGGTCCCGGCGCGCTTGCCCTGGCCGACACGCTCGGCGTGGTCCTTGAGGCCGCGCAGCATGGCGCTGCGCATGCCGCTTTCGTGGGTGCCGCCATCGGGCGTCGGCACGGTGTTGGTGTAGGAGGCCATAAAGCCGTCGGCATCCGCGGTCCAGGCGACAGCCCATTCGCAGGCACCGTGGGAGCCGTTGCGGCCGGACTTGCCCGAAAAGATTTCCGGATGCACGAGCGTATCGGCATGGATCGCGGCGGCGAGGTAGTCCTTCAGGCCGCCGGGGAAGTGGAAGGTCGCTTCCGCCGGGCAATCCTCGATGCCCTTGAGCAGTTCGGGATCGCACTTCCAGCGGATCTCGACGCCGCCGAACAGGTAGGCTTTCGAGCGCGCCATCTTGAACAGGCGCTGCGGCTTGAAATGCGCCTTGGCGCCGAAGATGTCGGTGTCCGGCTTGAAGCGCACGCGGGTGCCGCGGCGGTTATGGACCTTGCCGAGCTCCTGCAGCTTGCCCTGCGGAATGCCGCGGGCAAAGGTCATCTTGTAGAGCTGCTGGTTGCGCGCGACCTCGACCTCGAGCAGCGAGGAGAGGGCGTTCACCACCGAGACGCCGACGCCGTGCAGGCCGCCCGAGGTCTCGTAGACCTTGGAGTCGAACTTGCCGCCCGCATGCAGCGTGCACATGATCACTTCGAGCGCGGACTTCTTCGGCTGTTTCGGATGCGGATCGACCGGGATGCCGCGGCCATTGTCCGACACGGTGAGGAAGCCGTCGGCGGTGAGTTCCACCTCGATGAAGGTCGCATGGCCCGCCAGCGCCTCGTCCATCGAGTTGTCGATCACTTCTGCGAATAAGTGGTGAAGTGCCTTTTCGTCCGTTCCGCCGATATACATCCCCGGCCGCCGCCGCACCGGCTCGAGGCCTTCGAGCACCTCGATATCGGCGGCGGTGTAACCTGCCTCCGCATTGGCGGCCTTCGGGGCAGCCTTGGTGGGCGTGGCGGATTTCGCGGTGGCCGATCCAAAGAGGTCGGCTTTGTTGTTCGGTTTCAGTGCCTTGGCCATATGTCTTGAAGTCTTGTCTGATGTATCGCCGCAGCATTCCGCGGCGAATCGTTGCGATGACTATGCCACGACTGGGCAGTCCATGGGCTAACCGGCCGGCAGCGCCGGGTCAGGCCACGGCGGCGGCGCGCTCGGTGCGTAGCACGATCAGCACGAACAGCACCATGGCCGCGAGCATGATCAGCGAACCGATGATGGGAATCGCCATATAGGCGTGATTGGCCAGCAATGTGATGCCGATCCCGATCGGGAACATCAGGCCGCCGACGATATGCAGCCAGCCCTGAGTCCGCGCCAGCAGGCTGCGGCCAACCGTGGGAACCACGCGATAATACAGCCCGAACAGGAACAGCAGCACGCCGCCGACGAGATTGAGATGGGCATGGGCGGGTGAGAGCAGGAAGTCCTGTTTGATCCCCATGGCGATGCCGGCCACCATCCCGACCAGCAATACAACAGCGCTCACGCAGATCATCAGCGATCCAATCATCAAATATCCTCTTGGGTTGTGATGGCCGGCGTCTGGCCGCAATGGGCGGGCCGGCGGAGAGCCTATTAGGCTCCGCAACCCCTCGATGGTTCATCCATACCGGTCACGAATTCGGGATGCGCGATGAGAAAGCCCGATGCTGATGGAGCCTAGATCAGCCCCGCGACTTTCATCAGAACACCGGCTACGCACGACGCGCCGAGCACCTGAAGCGTTCCCAGCTTGAACACCAGGATCGCGATCGCCGCCGCCGCGGACAGCGCGACCGCGGCTGGATCGACGCTGGCGAGCACCGGTGCGTCGAATTTGAGGCCGTAGCGCTCTATGGCGAGGCTTTGCTGGAACAGCGTATGGAGCGCGAACCAGATCGACAGATTGAGGATGACCCCGACCACTGCCGCGGTGATCGCAGCCAGTGCGCCGGCAAGTGCCCGATTACCGCGCAGGGCCTCGATGTAGGGGGCGCCGACGAAGATCCAGAGGAAGCAGGGCGCGAATGTCACCCAGGTTGCGAGCAACCCGCCGAGCGTGCCAGCCAACATCGGCGACAGGCCGCTGGCGTCGCGAAACGCGGCCATGAAGGCCACGAACTGCACCACCATGATCAGCGGCCCCGGCGTCGTCTCGGCCATTCCGAGGCCGTCGAGCATCTCGCGGGCGGTGACCCAGTGATAGTGATCGGCCGCCTGCTGCGCCACATAGGCCAGCACCGCATAGGCGCCGCCGAAGGTGACCATGGCCAGTTTGCTGAAGAAGATCGCGATCTGGCTGAAGACGCTGGTCCAGCCGAGGAGCGCAATGATGGCGACGACCGGGATGAGCCAGACTGCGAGCCAGATGGCGAGCGTCCGAAACGTCCGCCGCAGGTTTGGGCGGGCGTGATCGGGAATGCTGTCACCGAGGAGGCTGTCGATCGCAGCCTGAGATTTGCCGCCATGAGACACTGCGGCGAATTGCCGGTACCCGAAGCGTCCGCCGATCAGGCCGACGATGCCGGCGGTCAGCACAATGATCGGAAACGGCACGGCAAAGAAAAAGATCGCCACGAAAGCGATGCCGGCGATCGCATACATGACGGAATTGCCGAGCGCGCGCCGGCCGACCCGGATCACCGCTTCGATGACAATGGCAAGGACCGCCGATTTCAGTCCGAAGAATAGCGCGGCGACGAAGCCGACATTGCCATAGGCCGCATAGATATAGCTCAGCGCCATGATGGCGATCACGCCCGGCAGGACGAACAATACGCCGGCGACGAGGCCGCCGATGGTCCGATGCAGCAGCCAGCCCATATAGGTCGCCATCTGCTGTGCCTCGGGGCCGGGCAGCAACATGCAGTAGCTCAGCGCGTGCAGAAAGCGCGACTCGGAGATCCAGTTCTTTTCCTCGACGACGATGCGATGCATCACCGCGATCTGGCCGGCCGGCCCGCCGAAGGAGAGCAGGGAGATGCGGAGCCAGACGCGCAGCGCCTCGGAAAACGAGATGCCGTGCGAGCGGACGGGATCGATGAGTGGATCGCCCGACGCGAGGTCGGGCAGTTTCGACTCGATAGCAGACATGCGGCGCCCTTGGTGCAAAACAGGACGCGATGCTTGGGCATGTTGCCTGATGGGGAGATCGCTGGTCCCCGCTGCGAGAACTAAATCGGCGGATCTTCTGTCTGTCAATTCGTCAGGGCGTGTCATCCAAGGCAATCACCGGTCGCTGCCGAGGCGCTTTCATCGTCTGAACGGCGCGGCGCGGATGACGTCCTTGACGCGTGCTGCGACAGTCCGTTCCCGCGCGATATCGCCAGAACGGTTGCAAACAGGTCGGTGGGCCGGGTTCCCGCCCGGATCGGGCCACAAGCGAGCGGCACCTGGTGGCCTATGCGGTAATATCCAGGAGCCGTTCGGTTACGGTTCGCTGGGCGGCGATGACGATTTCCTCCGCAAACCGTGATGATCATGTCGCAGGGCAACTGCTGGCAATTGACCGGCGGCTCTGGCAAGACGTCACGCCATGGCAGACGCTTTCCACGGCCTCACAGAATTCGTGAGGGAGCATCAGGCTTGGGCTGGGCCCATCGTCCTGATTCTTGCTTTCTGCGAGTCGCTCGCATTCATTTCGCTACTGGTCCCGGCCTGGGGCGCGCTGGTTGCGATCGGCGCACTGGTCGGTGCTAGCGGCCTCAGTGTCTGGCCCGTGCTCATCGCCGGCGCCATTGGCGCGGCATTGGGCGACTGGCTGTCCTACTGGTTGGGCTACCGATACAAGGACAACGTTGCCCGCATGTGGCCGCTGTCGAAATATCCGAACCTGCTGCCGCGCGGCGAGGCTTTCGTCACCCGTTACGGCGTGCCCAGCATTTTCATCGGCCGTTTCTTCGGACCGCTGCGGGCCTCGGTGCCGCTGGTCGCCGGCATTTTCGAGATGCCGTATTGGCGCTTCCAGCTCGCCAACTTCTCGTCCGCTTTCGTCTGGGCGGGCGTGCTCATCATGTGCGGCGATGCGCTATCGGTCGCAGCCGAATGGGCGCTGAAGCTCAAATAGCCCCACTGGAATAATCCAACCTTCCGGGTGTTGATCCCGGCGCACGGCGATCTGCCGCCTCGCGCGGTTGTCAAACCGCTGATAAAGATCGCTGCGACATTTGCCCGGCATCATGCTGGTCAGTTTCACTGGAGGGATGGACCATGGACTTGTCTCGTCGTCAGGCTCTCACCGGCGCCGCCGCGCTGGCTGCGTCTCCGCTCGTTGCTGCAATGCCCGCGAAGGCCGCCGCGCCGCTTGCCGAGAAGCAGGCGCCGAGCTTCTATCGCTACAAGGTCGGCGATGCCCAGGTGAATGTTATCTCCGACGGCGCCAATACATTCCCGCTGGCCGACACCTTCGTGCTCAATGCCAAGAAGGACGAAGTCAACGCGCAGCTCGAAAAGTCCTTCCTGCCGAAGGACAAGATGACCATCCATTTCGCGCCGCTGGCCATCAACACCGGCGGCAAGCTGGTGGTGATCGACACCGGCAACGGGCCCGGCGCCTTGGCCGCCACCAAGGGCAATGTCGGCCAGTTTGCGGCCAATCTGGCGGCGGCGGGCATCGACGCCAAGAATGTCGACATGGTGGTGATCTCGCACTTCCACGGCGACCATATCAATGGCCTGCTGGCGGCCGATGGCACGCCGGCTTTCCCGAACGCCGAAGTGCTCGTGCCGGCCGCCGAGTGGAAGTACTGGAACGACGATGGCGAGATGGCCAAGGCGTCGTCCGATCGCATGAAGGGCCTGTTCGCCAGCAACCGCAAACTCTTCAATGACGGCCTCAAGGGCAAGGTCACGCAGTATGAGTGGGGCAAGGACGTTGCGCCGGGCCTGCTGGCGGTGGAAGCCGCCGGCCATACGCCGGGCCATACGTCCTTCATTCTCTCGTCGGGCAGCGACAAGCTGTTCATCCAGTCCGACGTCACCAACCAGCCGGCCCTGTTCGCAGCCAATCCCGGCTGGCATCTGATGTTCGATCAGGATCCGGCCATGGCCGAGGCCACCCGCCGCAAGGTCTATGACATGCTGGTGGCCGAGAAGATGCGCGTGCAGGGCTTCCATTATCCATTCCCGGCCAATGGCCATGTGGTCAAGGACGGCGGCGGCTACCGCATCGTGCCGGCGCCCTGGAGCCCGGTGTAAGTCAAACTCTCCTTCATCCTGAGGAGCGCACTCTTGTGGGCGTCTCGAAGGAGGGCGCGGAGGTTCGAGCCTCGCCATTCATGGTTCGAGACGGCGCCGATGTGGCGCCTCCTCACCATGAGGGCGGAGATTGTCGAAGTGACAAAACAACCTTGACCTTTCATGGGCGCCGCTCTATGTCGGCGCCCATGATCCATTTCGTGACCAGCGCCATCGCCCGCCGTCGCCGCATTCCCGCGGCAGCAGGCGCTCGTCACTAAGGATCGCCTCACTGCCGCCGGATACGGTCCGCGGCAGTCTCTCTCCCGAACAGCAGCGCGATCGATCGTCCGGCGGCCTTCACCCAGAAGGAGCCCGATATGTATACCCCGCCGAGATTCCAGACCGACCGCAGCAACGCACTCGCGTTCGCGGACGCGCGTGGCTTCGGCACGATTTGCGCCTTCGACGGTCGCAAGCCGATCGGGTCGGCGGTGCCGTTCGGTCTCGCTTACGGCAATGACGGCACGCCGCATCTCGCCTTCCATCTCGCCCGGCAGAACCCGCTTTTGAAGCTCGCCGACGGTGTGACGCCATGGGCCATGGCGATCACCGGCGCAGACGCCTATGTCTCCGCCGACTGGTATGCATCGCCCGATCAGGTGCCGACCTGGCTGTATCAGGCCGTGCATCTCACCGGTCCCGCGCGCCTTTTGTCCGATCGTGAGCTCGGCCCGCATCTTGACGCGCTGAGCGCAAGGTTCGAAAGCTGGCTCGCGCCGAAGCGGCCCTGGACGTCGGAGAAGATGGCGGCGGGGCGGCTGGACGCGATGAAGAGGGCGATTGTCGGCGTGGTGATGGCGGTGGATGAGGTGGAGGGGAGCTTCAAGCTCAACCAGCACAAGTCCGACGCCGATCATCTGGCCGTCATGAGCGCGCTGGCGATGCGGCCGGAGCCGGCCGCCGTTGAGATCGCGGACGAGATGCGCAAATTACGGCCGCATTTGTTTGCGGAAGAGACGTCACATTTGGCTGCTATGGCCGAGGCGGAAGGATTTATGGGATGAGCAACAAGAAGAAAATCGGCATTCTGGGCGCCTCCGGCTATACCGGGGCCGAACTCGTGCGGCTGCTGTTGCGCCACCCGAAGGTCGAATTGACGATCCTCACTGCCGACCGGCGGGCCGGGCAACAGATGGGTGACGTCTTCCCGCAATTCGCGCCTTACGACCTGCCGACGCTGGTCTCCATCGACAGCGTCGATTGGGCCACCGCCGGTCTCGACCTCGTATTCTGCGCGCTGCCGCATGCGACCACGCAGAAGATGTTGCAGGATCTGCTCGCCAAGGCGCCGGAGACCAAGGTCGTCGATCTCTCAGCCGATTTCCGGCTCAGCGATCCCGCGGCCTATGCCAAGTGGTACGGCCACGAGCACCATGCGCTGGAGCTGCAGAAGGAAGCCGTCTATGGCCTTGTGGAGGTCTATCGGCGCGACATCAAGAAGGCGCGGCTCGTCGCCAATCCCGGCTGCTACACATCCTGTGCCCAGCTCCCGCTGGTGCCGCTGATCAAGGCCAAGGCGATCGACACCGACGAGATCGTCATCGACGCCAAGTCGGGCATGACCGGCGCGGGCCGCTCCGCCAAGGAGGAGATGCTGTTCTCGGAAGTCTCGGACGGCTTCAACGCCTATGGCGTCGGCAAGCACCGGCACATGGCCGAGCTCGACGAACAATTCTCCAAAGCCGCGGGCAAGGAGGTCATCGTCACCTTCACGCCGCATCTCCTGCCGCAGAACCGCGGCATCCTCTCGACGATCTATGTGCGCGGCCGGCGCGGCAAGACTGCCGAGGAGCTGCACGAGATTCTGGTGAAGCAGTACGAGAAGGAGCCGTTCGTCTACGTGCTGCCGTTCGGCAAGACGCCGCACACCCGCCATGTGCGCGGCTCCAACATGACCTTCATCGGCGTCGCCGCGGATCGTATCCCGGGCCGTGCGATCATCGTCTCGACCCTCGACAACCTCACCAAGGGCGCGTCGGGGCAGGCGGTGCAGAACATGAATCTGGTGCTCGGCTTTGCCGAGACCATCGGCATCGATCAGCCGGCGATGTTTCCGTAACTCCGCCTGCGTAGCCCGGGTGAAGCGTAGTGTAACCCGGGGACCGGCGTTTCAACTATCCCGACATCCCCGGATTACGCTGCGCTCCATCCGGGCTACGCCCAAAACAAAACGGCCCGGACGAAAGTCCGGGCCGTTTCTCATTTCATTTCAGCCTGCAGCTTACGCAGCGGCCTTCTTGTCCGTCGGCACTTCCGAGATCGTCTTCAGGATCTGCGAAGCGATCTGGTAGGGGCAGCCCTGGGAGTTCGGGCGGCGGTCTTCCAGATAGCCCTTATAGTCGTTCTTCACGAACGAGTGCGGGACACGGATCGAAGCGCCACGGTCGGCAACGCCGTAGGAGAACTTGTTCCACGGCGCGGTCTCGTGCTTGCCGGTCAGGCGCATGTGGTTGTCCGGACCGTAGACATTGATGTGGTCCATCAGGTTCTTGTCGAACTGGGCCATCAGGGCTTCGAAGTAAGCCTTGCCGCCGACCGTGCGCATATACTCGGTCGAGAAGTTGGCGTGCATGCCCGAGCCGTTCCAGTCGGTGTCGCCGAGCGGCTTGCAGTGGAATTCGATGTCGATGCCGTACTTCTCCGTCAGGCGGAGGAGCAGGTAGCGTGCGATCCACATTTCGTCGGCGGCGCGCTTGGAGCCCTTGCCGAAGATCTGGAACTCCCACTGGCCCTTCGCGACTTCCGCGTTGATGCCCTCGTGGGTGAAGCCGGCCGCGAGGCAGAGCTCGAGATGCTCCTCGACGATCTGGCGGGCGACGTTGCCGGACGCCGAATAGC
>JAEXHR010000210.1 GCA_023449855.1 Pseudomonadota bacterium
GGATATCGATGGGCTGGCGCCCGGCGGCCTCCGTGATCGCCGCCTGCATGGCAGCCTGATCGGAGACATCGGCAGCAACGGCATAATGGGCATCGCCTGCTGCAACGACCTCGTCCAGCACCGCGCGGTTGCGTCCCATGATGGTGACGGTCGCGCCGGCTTTTGCCAGCGCCGCGGCAATCGCGCGGCCGATGCCGCGGCCGCCGCCGGTGACCAGAGCGTGGGAGGAACGGGACAAGGACATGGCAGGCCTTCCAGCTTGGATGCGCCTGCCGGATATATTTTAAACTTCAAGCTTTTGCAAGAAAGCGCGCTGCTCGCTTAGGCGGCAGGCCGCATCACCCACCCCGCCGCAGCGTCTCCGACGGGCTTTCGCCGAACCGCGCGCGATAGGCGCTGGCCATGCGGCTCGGATGGGTGAAGCCGAGATCGAAGGCGATATCGATCACCCGCTCGCACGGCTCCGCGGCACTCAGGCGCGCATGGAGATGCGTGAGGCGGATATCCTGCAACATCTGCGAGATGGAGGTGCCGAAATGCCGCTGGAAGCCGAGCTGCAGCGAACGGATGCCGATGCCGGCCGCGCGGGCCATCCGCTCCAGATCGAGCGGTTCGGCGGCGTGGGCCTCAAGATATTGTCGCGCCTTGCGGAGCACACCGGGCAGCGGCCCCGGGCGCGCATCGATCTGCGCAATGGCTTCGGTAAAACTGTGGCGCTGCCCCGTGAGCAGCAGGCCGAGCGCGGCTTCCCGCAGCATCGCCGTCAGCGCCGGGGAGAATGCCTGCTCGGGACCGGCATGTTCGGCGAGATCGACGAGATAATCGAGCTGCGTGCGAAGTGCCCGGCCAAACGGCGTCGTCAGGTCGATCCCGGGATCGAACTCGATGACACGCTCGCCGCACTCCGCCAGCGCCGCCGCGCGCTGCTCCACCACGCGGCGGTCCAGCAGCATGATCAGCTTGGCGCAGTCGTCCTGCCAGACCATCCGCGTCGGCAATGTCGGCGAGAGCAGCGACGCCGCGCGTTCGGGCGCGGCATCGACCACGCGTCCACCGGTCTTTACGCGCGCTCGGCCACGCAATGGCACCTGCAGCAGGAAGAAGCGATCGAGGCAACCTGGATCGATATCCACCGATCCGCCATAGGAGACATAGTTGACCGAGAAATCGCCGAAGCCGGCGCTGTTGTGCCGGGCGTGAAAGCTCGGCGCGCTATGCGCCACCGGCGTCAGCGCATGCGGGCAGAAGATGCGGCCGATAGCGTCAGCGGCTTCGTCGATATCGTCGGTCCATACGCGCGAGAACGCCGCGAGCCGATCTGGCGCCGCGCTGCCGCTCGTTGATACCGTTCCACCCATCATCATGGCCCGATCGCTCGCTTTGTCGGGGATTGATACTAGTCAACGCGCAGGACGGCGAACAAGCAACCCGGCCGCCGCAAATTTTTGCCGCCCTGCACAATCAAGGGGCAATTTGCTGCAGCACGGCACGTCCCGGCCTTCGATTATTTCGTCAGTCGGACAGCGATTTCGTTCAACGGCTAGCGGAGGCGATCCGGCTGACGCAGCATCTCCCACAGACAAGAGAGGAGCGAACCATGGCAGAGCTTGAGAAGGGCATTACCGAAAACGGCACCGGATATGGCGGCGTCACCTGGAACATCCTGGGGCAGGTCTACTATCCCAAGGCCGTGACGGATTCGACCTTTGCTTTCGAGACTAACAGCGATCCCGGCCAGTTCGTGCCGGTACATATCCATCCGACCCAGGAGGAATTCATCCTGGTGCAGGAAGGCACGCTCGACCTCAAGCTGGACGGCAAATGGGTGCGTGCCCATGCCGGCGATCTCGTGCGCATGCCGCGCGGAATTCCACATGGCTATTTCAACAAATCCGACAAGCCATGCCGCGCTCTGTTCTGGGTATCGCCCGCGGCGAAGCTGGAGGCGCTGTTCAAGAAGCTCGACAATCTGAGCGACGTTGCCGAGATCGTGCGGATTTCCGCCGAGCATGAGGTCGACTTCCTGCCGCCGGAAGCCAACGACTAACAACGTCGTCATTGCGAGGAGCCGCAGGCGACGAAGCAATCCAGAGCTAAGCGAAGAAAGACTGGATTGCTTCGCTCCGCTCGCAATGACGGATTCTATCACTTCAGCGCCGATCCATCGCGCAGGCATTCGTTCGCGCGGACGGGATCGCACGTGCCGAATTCGACAACAGGAGACACGGTCATGGTCATGCAAAAGAATGTCTGCGTCATCGGTGCGGGGATCGCCGGTCTCGCAGCCGCAAAGGCTTTCAAGGGCCACGGTCATCGCGTCACCATTCTGGAACGCAGCGGCGATCTTGGCGGCGTCTGGGAGCCGGCCCGCTCCTATCCAGAGGTGCAGACGCAGAGCCCGAAGGAGCTCTATCGTTTCACCGACAAGCCGATGCCCGACAGTTATCCGGAATGGCCGAAGGGACCGCAGGTTCACGCGTATCTCGCCGACTATGCAAAGGACTATGGCCTGCCGCCGCTGATGCAGTTCAATACCACGGTGACGGGTGTCGAACGCCGCACGGACGGCAAGCCAGGCTGGTCGGTCGCAACGCGCGACGCCGCCGGCCACGCCACGACGACCGACTATGATTTCGTCGCCGTCTGCACCGGCCAGTTCAACGAGCGCAAGGAGCTGCACCATTACGGCGAGGAAGGCTTCAAGGCCGCCGGCGGCGTGATCCTGCATTCGGCCGAACACACCGATCCGTCACGCGTCAAGGGCAAGAAGGTCGTCGTGCTCGGCGGCTCGAAATCGGCCACCGATATCGCTGTGCATTCGGTGAAGGCCGGCGCGAGCGCCGTCACCTTCGTCTATCGCGAGCCGGTGTGGCGCATCCCCTATTTCGTCGGCGGCCTCATCAACTTCAAGCGCATCCTCTATATCCGCGCGCAGGAAGAGATGTTTCCCGGCTGGGGCCTCAGCACGCTCTCGCGCATCAAGCATGCCATCGCCAAGCCGTTCGTCTGGGCGCATTGGCGGGGGTTGGAGAGCCTGCTGAAAATGCAGCTCAAGCTCCACAAATGCGACATGGTGCCGGAGGGCCGCATCGAGGATGGCGTGAACTGTTCGGTGCCGATCGCCACGCCGGATTTCTTCCCGATGGTGGCCGACGGCCGCATCACGGCGATCCGCGGCACCTTCGATCACTACGACGGCAAGACCATCGTGATGGCCGGCGGCCAGCGTGTCGAGGCGGATATGGCGATCCTTGCTATCGGCTTCAAGCTGGACGTGCCGTTCCTGCCGCAGGCCTATCGCGACAAGCTGGTTCAGCCCGATGGGCAGTATCGGCTGTATCGCGTGATCGCCAATCCCGACCTGCCGGAAATGGGTTTTGTCGGCTTCAACTCCAGCTTCTGCTCGGTGCTGACGGCCGAGATGGCCGCGAACTGGCTGGTGCGCTATGCCGACGGCCAGCTGGCGAAGCAGCCGACGCCATACGAG
>JAEXHR010000222.1 GCA_023449855.1 Pseudomonadota bacterium
GCCCAGCGCCTCGCGCAGCGAGGCGGGGAGGTGCCCGACCAGGGGAATGACGCGTTCGATCGTGGTGCTCATGCTGCGCCTTCGATCAGCCGAGAATCTTCACGAGGCGATGCAGCGCCTCGGCGGTGGTTTCACTGTCCTGAACCATGGCGATCCGGATGTAGCCGGCGCCGGGATTGCTGCCGTCCGGCTGGGTTCGGGCGAGATAACTGCCGGGGACGACGCGGACTCCGCCATCTCTGTAAAGCCGCACTGTTGCCTCTTCGTCGCCACCGCATTTCGAGACATCGAGCCACAAACAAAAGCCGCCAGCGGGCCTTTTGTAGCCATAACGCGACCCGAGAATCTGGTCGGCGAGATCGAATTTGAGCCGGTAAAGCCTGCGGTTTTCCTCCACATGGCTCTCGTCGCTATAGGCAGCGATCGCGACATGCTGCAGTGGCACCGGCACCTGCGGCGCGGCGACATTGCGCAACTCATGGAAAGCGCTGAGGAATTTCCGATCGCCCGCAACGAAGCCGACGCGCATGCCGGGCAGGTTCGAGCGCTTGGACAGCGACTGGAACGCGACGACGTTCTGAAAATCCGGTCCGGCCTGCGCCAGCATGCTGCCGGGCGCCTCGCGGGTGTAGATCTCGGAATAGCATTCGTCGGACAGGACGATGAAGCCGTGCTTCAGGCTGAGATCATGCAGCTGCCTGAAATATTCCGGTGTTGCCACAGCACCTTGCGGGTTCGCGGGTGAGGCGATGTAGATCGCCGCAGTCCGCCGCAACAGTGCCTCATCCATCTTCGTGAGGTCAGGAAGAAACCCGTTTTCGACCGTGGTGGGCAGGAAAACCGCCTCGCATCCCGCCGCTCGCGCCCCGGCGCCATAGGCGGGATAGAACGGATTCGGCAGCAAAATCGCGGGCTTGCCCTCGCGCGGCCCGACATAACGCGCCGCTGCGATGCCGGCAAAAAACAGCCCCTCGCGACTGCCGTTGAGCACCAGCACCTCGGTCTCCGGATCGACCGCGCGCGGCAGATCGAACCGCCTGGTGATCCAGCTTGCGGCGGCCTTGCGGAATGGCTCGATCCCCTTGGCGATCGGATAGCGTCCGAAATCGTTGATATGTTTGGCTAAAACCGGCCCGACAAAATCCGGCACCGGATGCTGCGGCTCGCCCAGCGACAGCGTGATCAGCGGCAATCCGGGTTCATACGGCGCCAGCAATTCCGTCAGCCGCGCAAATGGCGAGCGCTCGCCATCGGGGCCCGCCGAGGTCCGGGAAGCGCCATGCAGCTGCGGAGGAATGGTGGAAGCCATCGGAAAAACGCCCGTACTTTCAACGCCGCCGACCGCCCCATGAGATCGGCAGAAATGGGATCAGACCACCATAGATACGGCGAGGTTAAGGCCCGATTAACCATGGACGGGTCGGTGCAAAGCACGGCCGCAACAGTCAGGAAAGTCGGGCAATCTCATCGCTGATGGCGACTTTCAAAAGGGGCAATGCCAGGACGACCGTGTTCCAGATGATGCCAGCAGCGACATCTTCGTAGTCGTGCCGATAGATGTTGCCGGCACCTGCAATTTGCTTCCAGACGATATCAGGGTGTCGCGCTTTAAGTTCATCCGGCAAGCGGCGCGATGCTTCGGAGATGATTTCGAGACAGCGAATGACAGCGTAGAGCGTACGCACGTCGTTCTTGAGTTCATCCGGTCCTGCACGGGCAATAAACACGGTTGCCAGATCGATGTGATGATCGATATCGCGAAGTGCTGCTTCGGCAGCCCTAGAAGGCATCGATCGCGTCAGCGGTCGCGGCCGGCGCGATATGCGCTTTCAGATCTTTACGGCTCACCACATCGACAGGGCTATCGAAAAGGCCCGCGATATATTCCTTGAGACCCGCATAGTCATAGACCGTCAAGCGAGCGGTAGGATCGATCTCGATCATAATGTCGATGTCGCTGTCCGGGCGATTGTCGCCGCGTGCGACCGATCCGAACAAGGCAGCATGGCGGACGCCGCGTTCGCGTAACGCCTGCTCCGATCGCCGCAATATTTCGAGGGCGCTGACACTGTTCATGCTCGAAATATAACATTGTAGCCGCAATTTCGGGAGTCGGTGTCTCCCCCAAAAAGTGAAGGGCCCCGGCTTGCGCTGGGGCCCTTCGACGGTTGGGACATTGCCGGGTATTGCCCCAACCGATCCCTGAAACTCCGGCGCCTTGGCGCCGGAGGCTGGCGCTTACATGTTGTAGGCGCGCTCGGTGTGTTCGGTGACGTCGAGGCCTTCGCGCTCGACTTCCACCGTGACGCGCAGGCCGACGATCACATCGACGACCTTGTAGAGGATCGCCGAACCGATGCCCGAGAAGACGAGGGTCAGCAGTACCGCCTTGCTCTGTGCCAGCATCTGGGTGACGAAGTCGTAGTCGCCGATCTTGCCGGCCACATAGTCCATCACGCCGGTGCCGCCGAGGGCCGGGTTGACGAGGATGCCGGTGCCGAGAGCGCCGATGATGCCGCCAACGCAGTGGACGCCGAACACATCGAGCGAGTCGTCATAGCCGAGCGAGTTCTTCACCACGGTGCAGAAGAACAGGCAGACCACGCCGGCGACGAGGCCGAGCACCAGTGCGCCCATCGGACCGGAGAAGCCGGCGGCCGGGGTGACGGCGACGAGGCCGGCCACCGCGCCCGAAGCAGCGCCGAGCAGCGACGGGTGACCCTTGGTCATCCATTCCGCGAACATCCAGGCCATGGCCGCCGCAGCGGTGGCGAGGAAGGTGTTGACCATCGCGAGACCTGCGGTGCCGTTGGCTTCGAGGTTCGAACCGACGTTGAAGCCGAACCAGCCAACCCAGAGCAGCGAAGCGCCGATCATGGTCATGGTCAGCGAGTGCGGAGCCATCAGCTCCTTGCCGTAGCCGGTGCGCTTGCCGATGATCAGGCAGCCCACCAGACCGGCGATACCGGCATTGATGTGAACCACGGTGCCGCCGGCGAAGTCGAGCGCGCCCCACAGGAAGATCTGACCGGCATCGGCCATCACTTCGTCAAGCTTGGCCTGCGCCGCAGCCTTGGCATCGGGAGCCGCAGCTGCAACAGCCTTGGCAGCGCCGACGATCGCGTCCGGACCGGCCCAGTACCAGACCATGTGGGCCATCGGGAAGTAGATCAGCGTGACCCAGAGCGGCACGAACAGCGCAACCGCTGCGAACTTGGTGCGTTCCGCGAACGCGCCGACGATCAGCGACGGGGTGATCGCAGCGAAGGTCATCTGGAAGCAGAAATAGATCATCTCCGAGATGTTCGCGTCAGCGGTGAACGAAGCTGCCATCGAGTCCGGCGTGATGCCGGCCATGAAGGCCTTCGAGAAGCCGCCGATATAAGCGGAGCCGCCGGTGAAGGTGATGCTGTAACCATAGACGGCCCAGATCACCATCACGATGCAGACGGTGTAGAGGATCTGCATCAGCACCGAGAGCATGTTCTTGGAGCGGACGAGACCGCCGTAGAACAGGGCGAGGCCGGGGATTGTCATCAACAGCACGAGGACCGTCGAGGTCATCATCCAGGCGTTGTCGCCCTTGTTGACGGTCGGGTCGGCATAGGCCGCTGTTGCGGCGAACAGGCCGACGGCGAGTGCCGCCAATCCCGCGCCGGATGGACGCTTGAACGTCATTTGCTTGACTCCTGAGTAAAGAAAAAAGGTGAGTGTTGAGAGGAAAAGTTGTCGAAGTGCTCGGCGGGGACGCGGGCGCTTAGAGCGCCGCGGCATCGGCCTCGCCGGTGCGGATACGAACGGCGTGTTCGAGGCTGATGACGAAGATCTTGCCGTCGCCGATCTGGCCGGTCTTGGCGGCCGCGGAGATCGCGTCGATGGTCTTGTCCACCTGGTCGGAGGCGACCGCGACTTCGATCTTGATCTTCGGCAGGAAGCTCACCGCATATTCAGCACCGCGATAGATTTCCGTGTGGCCCTTCTGGCGGCCATAACCTTTGACTTCCGTCACCGTCAGACCATGAACGCCAATGGCGGTCAGGGCATCACGGACTTCCTCAAGCTTGAACGGCTTGATGATCGCCATAACAATTTTCATGGGTCCTATCCCCGCTTAGGCCCGACTGAGCTGCCGGGCGATCTCGACTGAGGTTCACCACGCGGAGAAATTCACAACGCGGTCACAGCCTGACAGGAGTAGAATCAAATGCCGTGCCAACCAGGCGAAGACCGCTAACGGTTTATGAATCCCCCGCTTTTCGCGTTTTAGGCAGACCGACTCAAAGTGCGCCATTCGGTCGCGCTCAAAGTCTAATCACTTCTGCCTAAAACAAAAGCATGACAGGGTATCGACAAAATCCTGCTCAGGCGCGAGGCAAGATAACGGTATTCCGCCACGCAGATTTCGAGCAGATTGATTGAAGATGTCTAATTTGCAGGCCAATTCAGCCGCTGCTGGCAACCATGTTGCCTGCAACCGCTGGCGGTGCTGAGTTCGTTTGAGCGGCTGGCTTACGGCGAGATGCGTGGGGCCGGCATGTCGCGGCCATGCTGATGGAGCGTCAGGCCGGTTGCGGATTTGCCGGGCTCCGCCTGAAACGTCACCTGGGCATCGACTGGTTTCCAGAAAAACTTGTCGGATTCGAACGGGAATATTTCGAGTTCGGGCTGATCGGTGAGCTGGGCGAACAAATGATCGTCCCGGCGGGTCACGGTCACGACGATCTGCGGATGGAGCTGGTACCGGCCGACATAGCGTTCGAGGGTCTGCGTATCGACTGCAATGACGTCGTATTTCTTCGGCGCGGGCAGCAGCGGTGCGCCGGTCAACAGATGCATGCCGATATCGTCGCCGCCCGCCACCGTTGCAGCGTTGGTGAGAACCACAACGCCGGTGCGGGCCTTGGGGTCGAAGCCGATGAAGGTGCGAAAGCCGCCAGTGCCACCGCTGTGCCAGACGATATCGCCGGTCTTTGCCGGCGCGATGTGCCAACCCAGCGCCACCGTTGCGCGGCCGGCCATCGGCCGGCGCGGAACGAGCTGTGCTGCCATGGCGGCCTTGAGTGGCGTCTCCGCAAAGCCGAGCTCGGCTTCGAGCAGCGTCAGCAGATCATTGGTGGTGGATTGCAGGGCGCCTGCGCCTGCAAGCGTCGGCAATTGCCAATAGGGCGCCGGTCGAAGTTCGGCGTCATATCCGGCTGCACGCACGGCCATCATGGCCGGTGACAAGGTGATCGCCGTATTCGTCATGCGGAGCGGATCGATGATGCGTTGCCTGAGCAGCGCCTCATAGTCCATGCCGGCGCGGCGCGCGAGAACATGGCCGAGCAGGCCGAAGCCCAGATTCGAATATTCGTAGGATGCGCCGATATCGCGCGTCAGCGTCACGTCGCGCAGAGACGCATACATCTGCTCGACCGTGTAATCGGCATAGGGATTGCCCGGATCCTTGGGCTTCATATTGTTCGGCAAGCGGGGCAGCGCCGACGTATGGGTGGCGAGATCGATCAGGGCGATCTGCCTGCCGTTGCGCTCCGGCAGGGTGACGTCCGGAGGCAGGAATTTGGTCACGGGGTCGTCGAGCCTGACCTCGCCGCGCTGAACCATGTCGGCCAGCAGCAGGCCGGTGAAGGCCTTGGTGATGGAGCCGATCTCGAACACGGTGTCGCCGTCCGGTACGCGCGGCTCGCCCTGTTTCAGCGCCCCGTGGGCGACGATACGGCGGCCATGGGCATCGACGATGCCCACCACCATGCCGACGCCGCGGTGTTCGACATCGATGCGGTCGGTGAGGATCTTGCGGATGGCGTCGTCGGATGGGAGGTTTCGCACTGCGTCCTCGCCCAGCGCTATGCTGCCCAACGCCGACCAGAGCACGGTCGCCATGGCCAAATATCTCAGCATGACCCCTCCCCAGCGGACGCCATGCCGAAGGGGCTGTCCTGGCCGGGCGTCAGCGATGCCCGCGGTAACCCAGGGTAATGTCCATTATGGCTAAAGCGCGTCGCTGTCGGTCTCGCCGGTGCGGATGCGGAGTGCGCGGTCGATCGGGGTCACGAAGATCTTGCCGTCGCCGATCTGGCCGGTGCGGGCGCTGGATGAGATCACCTCGACGGTCTTCTCGGCTAGGGTTGAATCGACGGCGATCTCGATCCGCAGCTTGGGCAGGAAATTCACGATGTATTCCGCACCGCGATACATTTCCGTATGGCCCTTCTGCCGGCCATAGCCCTTCACTTCGGTCACCGTCATGCCGTGCACGCCGATGGCGGTCAGTGCCTGGCGCACTTCGTCGAGCTTGAACGGTTTGATGATCGCGACCACGAGCTTCATGACAGGCTTCCTGTTTGGGCAATCCCAAGGCCTTGCTTACGCAATCATGCGTCGCATTGCCATAGGGAGCGCGCTGGGGATTGTAGGGCGGTTGAGCGAAGGCGCGAGATCGCGCCGGAGCGATCCCATCAACACCGGCGGAGAGAGCGATGGGTATCGCTGCGCTCAACCCATCCTACAGGTCATCACAACAGGCAGACGCCGCCCACATAGGCCCGGCGCTGCCGGACGATGCTGACGCGCTCGAACAGTCCGGCTGCGGTGAAAGGATCGGCGGCGATGAAGGCTTCGGCTTCGGCGCGATCCTCGGTGTCGAGCACATAGATGCCGCCGCCCATATCGCTGCCGTCGTCATGCAGCTTGGCGCCGCAGGCCAGCAGTTTTGCGGCGTGCTTTGCCAGAAACACCAGATGCGCCGGGCGGTGCTCCGCTCGGACGGCCTGGCTGCCGGGCTTGTCCCAGGTCTCGATGACATAGGGCATCGGTATCGGTCCTTCAGCTCTTCGGCTTCTCGCGGCGCTCGCGCACCGAGCCCTCTTGTGCGACGGAGGCGACCAGCGTGCCGTCGGGCTTGAAGATCATGCCGCGGGCGAGACCACGGCCGTTCTGGGCGCTCGGCGAATCCTGGCTGTAGAGCAGCCATTCGTCGGCGCGGAACGGGCGATGAAACCACATGGCATGATCGAGACTCGCGGCCATCGCCTGGCCGTCGAACAGGGTGCGGCCATAGCGCGACATAATGGAATCGAGCAGCGAGAAATCCGATGCATAAGCCAGCGCGCACATATGCAGCGCCGGATCGTCCGGGAGCTTTGCCGCGGTGCGAATCCAGAAATTGATGCGGCCATCCGGAATTTTCTCGCCGGCATAGCGCTTGAATTCCACCGGGCGAAGCTCGATGGGGCGGTCGCTCTCATAGTAGCGGCGGATGTAATCCGGCATCTTTTCCATGATCGAGTCCTTCGCCACCTCTTCGGCCGAGAGCTTGTCCGGCGGCGGGACGTCGGGCATCGGATCGAAGTGGTTGAAGCTGTCTTCCTCCTCGGCATGGAACGAGACCATCATGGAGAAGATCGCGTGGCCGTGCTGGATCGCGGTGACGCGGCGGGTGGAATAGCTCTTGCCGTCGCGCAGGCGCTCGACCTCGTAGATGATCGGGATCTGCGGATCGCCGGGCAGGATGAAATAGCAATGCAGCGAATGCGGCATGCGGCCTTCCACCGTGCGCACCGAGGCGACCAGCGCCTGGCCGATCACCTGGCCGCCGAACACGCGCTGCCAGCGCGTTTTCGGGCTGCGGCCGCGGAACATGTTCACTTCGAGGGTCTCGAGATCGAGAATGTCGATCAGATCGATCAGGCTCTTGGACATGTCTGGGTCTTTCGTGAATTCGTGCGGTCGGCGGCAGCGTGACGGTCGATTTACCAAGGCCGGACCATCCAGGTCATGGTTCCCATGCCTTGATTGATCTGCCTTGTTTCGCATTCCTGTTTCGCCCAGCTATAAGCGCGTGGCAACAGCGGGAACGGGTATCATGGCGGCACAAAAAGGCATTGTCATCGGCGGCGGCGCCTTCGCCGGGCTGGCGCTGGCGCTGGCTTTGCGCCAGGGGCTGGGACCGGACGTGCCGGTGATTGTTGCCGATCCCGCGCTGGCGATGCGGCCGAGCCGCGATCCGCGGGCCTCGGCCATCGTCGCCGCCTGCCGGCGCATGTTCGATGCGATCGGGGTATGGGAGGCGGTGGCCGCCGAATCGCAGCCGATTCTCGACATGGTGGTGACGGATTCCAAGGTCGATGACGCCATGCGGCCGACCTTCCTGACCTTCGCCGGCGAGGTCGAGCCGGGCGAGCCGTTCGCCCATATGGTCGAGAACCGCCGCCTGATCGACGAACTGGTGCTGCGCACCGAAGCTGCCGGCATCGATCTGCGCGCGACGCCGGTGACGAATTTCGACACGCGGCCCGGTGGCGTGAGTGTCACCCTCGGCGATGGCAGCGTGATCGAGGCGGCGCTGCTGGTGGCTGCCGATGGCGCGCGCTCGAAGCTGCGCGAGCGCGCGGGTATCGCGACCCATGGCTGGGATTACGACCAGTCCGGCATTGTCGTGACTGTCGGCCACGAGCGCGACCACGAAGGCCGTGCGGAAGAGCACTTTTTGCCCGCGGGTCCGTTCGCGATCCTGCCGCTCAAGGGCAACCGCTCGTCGCTGGTCTGGACCGAGAAGCGACGGGATGCCGAGCAGATCGTCGCGTTGCCCGAGGATGAATTCCATACGGAGCTGGAGCGCCGTTTCGGCCTGCATCTCGGCGAGGTGAAGGCGCTCGACAAACCGCGCGCCTTTCCGCTCGGTTATTTTGTCGCGCGTTCCTTCATCGGCGAGCGCCTCGCATTGATCGGCGATGCCGCTCACGTCATCCACCCGATCGCGGGGCAGGGGCTCAATATGGGCCTGAAGGATGTGGCGGCGCTGGCAGAGACGGTGGTCGATGCGGCGCGGCTCGGGATGGATTTCGGTCAGGCCGATGTGCTGGAGCGCTATCAGCGCTGGCGCCGTTTCGACACCATGAGCATGGGTCTGGCGACCAACGTGCTGAACTTCATGTTCTCGAACGATCTGCCCTTCGTGCGCAGCATTCGCGACATCGGTTTGGGCATCGTCGATCGCCTGCCGCCGTTGAAAGGCGCGTTCATCAAGCAGGCGGCGGGATTGTCGGGTGAGGTGCCGCGGTTGCTGAAGGGCGAGGCGCTGTAGGGCGGATTAGGCGCAGCCGTAATCCGCCGGCCGAGTGTATGTCACGAAGAACGGCGGATTACGCTGCGCTAATCCGCCCTACGATTTGATCTCAATCGATCTTCCGCGCCTCTTCCGGCAGCATGATCGGGATGCCGTCGCGGATCGGATAAGCGAGCTTGGCCTGGCGCGAGATCAGTTCCTGACGGTCGGCGTCGAATTCGAGCTGGCCCTTGGTCACCGGACACACGAGAATCTCAAGGAGCTTCGGGTCGGTGCCGTCCTGGCGTTCGGTCGGGGTGTTCATCGAAAGCTCCGGATCATTGCAGCGGCGGGTCGCCGCTGGTGCGTTTCTTGGCGAGGTCCATCTCGGTGATGGCGATCAGAATCTCTGCGCGGGTCTTCAGATCAGGCGCTTCGAGCATGGCCTGCTTTTCCGGCGGCCCGTAGGGCGACATCATCGCCAGCGCATTCACCAGCGCCTCGTTCGGCGCCTTGTGGATGCCATCCCAGTCCACCTTGAGATTATTGACCTTGAGAAAATCGTTCAACGCAGCCAGCAGCGCCGTGCGATCGACATCGTCCTCGCCCTTGCGCGCGGTGAAGTCGTCGACGAACGGGAAGTAATCGACCTTGCACTGGCGATATTGCGTCAGCACGGACAGTTCCCCGAGCACCTCGAACCGGCAGACGCCGGTGAGTTCGAGGATGTAGCGGCCGTCGCCGGATTCGGCGAGCTGGGTGATGCGGCCAACGCAGCCGACCCTGAACAGCGCGGGCTTCTCCTCCTCGGCGGAATGAGCCGTGGCCGGCTGGATCATGCCGATCAGGCGGTGGCCGTCGCGGAACGCGTCGTCCACCATCGCCAGATAGCGTTGCTCGAAGATATTGAGCGGCATCTGGCCGCGCGGCAGCAGCAGCGCGCCGGGCAACGGAAAGACCGGAATCACTTCCGGCAGTTCGGCCGGGCCGCGATAATCGGCATTGATGGGCATGTCCGGCCTCGCTTCGTTGATAGAGGCGGTTACGCGAACAGGATAGTCGACAATCGCCGGCGGCCGTCAACCGTCGCTTCGTCCGTCGGGCCCCAGGCCTCGAAGAATTGCAACAACTGCTTGCGGGCGCCGTCGTCATTCCACTTGCGGTCGCGCTTGACGATTTCGAGCAGATGCGTAGTCGCTGCTTCGCGCTGGCCGGCGGCGTTGAGCGCCACGGCGAGATCGAAACGGGCCTGATGGTCGCGCGGATCGGCCTCGACCTTTTGCTCCAGTTCGGTCACCGGGCCGAGGGCGCTGGCCTGCTCGTTGAGGTCGATCTTGGCCTGCACCGCCTTCACCGCTGCCTCCTCGCGCTTGGCGGCCGGGACCAGTTCCAGCGTCTGCTTGGCCTGTTCGATGGCGCCGGTGGCGACATAGCAATCGGCAAGGCCGGCAATGGCGGCGATGTTGCCGGCATCGCCTGCGATGATCTCGCCATAGATCGCAGCCGCGGTGGCCGGATCGCCTTCGGCGAGGAGCCCGGCGGCTTCTTCCAGCAATTCGGTGGTGGTCGGTTCGGCGCCCGGGCGGCCGGCGGTGAGCTTGTCGATGAAAGCGTTGACCTGGCTCTCGGGCACGGCGCCCATGAAACCATCGGCCGGGCGGCCGTCGACGAAGGCGATCACGGCCGGGATCGACTGGATGCCCATCTGGCCGGGAATCTCCGGATTCTCGTCGATATTCATCTTCACCAGCTTGACCCGCCCCTTGGCGGCGGTGACCGCCTTCTCGATGATCGGGGTCAGTTGCCGGCATGGGCCGCACCAGGGGGCCCAGAAGTCGATCAACACCGGCTGGTGCTTCGATTCCTCGATCACGTCCTGCATGAAGGTGCGGGTGGTGGTGTCCTTGATGAGGGCGGACCCTGCCTGCGGCATTGAATCGCCGCCCTGTTCCATGATGGTCACGTCAACCTCACCTGTGTCCGGGAATTTCTGCGCGCTTCTAACACGCCCGAAGCGCATTAAGTGGCGCTCGCGACAGTATTTTGCAATCGGGCCGAAACGGCCGCATTGCCGCGAAACGTCGCGGTGGACCGCAATCCCGTGGCTTTTGCCCGAATCTCACGGTTTGACGGGCCAAAACCGGCGAAAATTTCCATTACCGGAACTTGGCACAATCCTTCGTCTTTCTGTTGCAATCGCCGCCGGCATTTGGCATATGTCCGCGCGTCGGCGGCGCAAGCGCTGCCGTTTCTCGGATGCGGGTGTAGCTCAGTGGTAGAGCACGACCTTGCCAAGGTCGGGGTCGAGGGGGCGAGCCCCTTCGCCCGCTCCAGAATTCCCGCTCCGGAATCCTTCCCTTCAATGGTTGTTTTCTGAATACCGCCGCCATGCGGCCGTATTGTCGCGCGTTGATCCATCTTGCTTGAATTCAGGCAAGGTTGCGCAGACAATCCGCCGTGTACGGGTGTGAGACGAAGATGCCGTCGACTACGGACTCCAATCTGGAAATCGCCAGGCGTGCCAATGACGAGGCGCGGGCCGATTTTGCGACCTGGCTGATGATGTCGAAGCTCAACAGCGTCGATGCCCTGCCCGACGAAGCCCAGACCTTCTTTGCCGGCTATCTTGCGCTGGCTGCCCGTGGCAGACAGTCCGAATCCGCGGCGGCCGAGGCGACCATCCAGACCGTCTATCGCAGTTACTACGCCCGCATGGGCGGCACCGGCACCGCGCCGGTCATCGCGCCTGCTCCGAAACCGAAACCCATGTCCGACAACAATCAGAACAACCGCGACAACGTCACGCCTTTCCGCCGCATCAAGCCGAATACGCCGCCGCCCCCGCGCGAGAAGAAGAAACTGCCGGTGGCGCTGATCTTCATCGGGCTCGTGGTGCTGGCCATTGCGTGGCGCTATTTGAGCAAGGGTAGTTTGTAAGGCGAAATCGTAGGGCGGATTAGCGAAGCGTAATCCGCCGTTC
>JAEXHR010000262.1 GCA_023449855.1 Pseudomonadota bacterium
CCCGATGACACCGGCGCGGCGCGCTGGGCCGATCGTTTTGCGGTGCGGCCGTCAGGTCATCGCAATATCGTCAAGCCACTCAACTGGCAGGACTATCCGTATCCGTTCATCTTTGGCCAGTTCGATCCCAGCCTGTTCCCGACCAATGACTGGCGCGAAAGCGCGCGCGCTGCGCTCAGCGTGCCCGAAATCAACAACTGGGCGCGCGACCTTATCGACGAGGACGATCCGGCCCTGATCGAACAGCTCAGGCTTCAGGTGCTGCCGCGGCGCGGCATTCGGGCGCGGCCGGACGAGATCATGATGACCATGGGAGCGCAGCATGCACTCTATCTAATCGCCCGGTTGTTTACGAAGCCGGGTACCCGCGTCGGGATGGAAGATCCCGGCTATCCGGATGCACGCAACATCTTCGGTATGCTGACAGAGAATATAATGCCACTGGCGGTGGATGCTGACGGCATGGTGCCAGACGCCAGTTTCGAGAGCTGTGATCTTGCCTACGTCACCGCGGGGCACCAGTGCCCGACGACTGCCGTGATGCCCGAGGCGCGGCGGCTGGAGCTGCTGCGCAAGGCGCAGGAGCGCGACATCGTGCTCATCGAAGACGATTATGAGAGTGAGCTGATCCAGGAGGGGCCAGCGCTGCCGCCACTGATGAGTCTCGATCGCAACGACCGGGTGCTCTATGTCGGTAGCCTGTCCAAGGCGCTCGCGCCCGGCCTGAGGCTCGGTTATGTCGCGGCGCCTGCGCCGGTGATCCGCGAGCTACGCGCGCTGCGCCGGCTGATGCTGCGGCATCCCCCGCTGAATAACCAACGGGTTGCGGCGCTTTTTATCGGCCTCGGGCATTATCGTTCCCACCTGCAGCGTGTGTCGCGCGTATTGTTGGAGCGCGCGCGTATTCTTGATCAGCTGTTGCCGCAGCATCTTGGTGAATGCCAGTTCGTGCGCGGCGTCGGAAGTACGAGCTATTGGGTGACATGCCCCGCTGGTGTTGACGCAACCGAACTGGCAAAGGCCGCGCTGGCGGAGGGCGTGGTGATCGAGCCCGGCGACGTGTTTGCGATGACCAGAGGCAGTCGGGCAAACAGCTTCCGCCTCGGCTTCTCGTCGATCCGGAACGATCGTATCGAGCCTGGCATCGAGCGCCTCGGACGTATCATAGTGCGGATGGGCTAAGTCAGCTCGCCGATCCCCTTCACCGCACTGACGAGTGCGATGACGCCGAGGCTCGCGATCGAGACCTGGCGATGCAGGGCGTCATTGCCACGGCGAAAAGCGAGTTCGCCGAGCCGCGTGCCCAACCACATCACCGGCAGGCCGAGCAGTGACAGGCCGACAGTGTGCAGGGTCATCAGTCCGACGCCGACAAAGCTCACTGTGGCGGTGATCGAGGTCATCAGGAAGAACACCATCAGCGACGCGCGGGCCGCCCGGCGTGGCATCGGGAGCGACATATAATATGCCACGACCGGCGGACCGGGCATCGCAGCCAGGCCGTTGAACAGGCCGGAGAAGAAGCCCGTCACTGTTGTCAGCGGACGAGGCGGTGTGTCCGGCAGGGCAAAGCCGCGCTGCAAGGCGAACACTGCCAGCAGCGTGATGGCGCTGATGGCGAGACGGGCAGCCGGCGCCGAGATCGCGCTGAGAATCAGTGTGCCCAAAGGCGAGCCGATCACGGCGCCCAGCATGAGCCAGCGCAGCGAGGGCCAATCGCAAGCTTTGGAGGCCTGGCGCAAATCAAGCAGACTCCCGGCTAGCTGCAGTCCGATGGCTACCGGCACCGCCTCAGTGGGATCCATGAACAGGCTCAGCAGCGGCACGGCGGCGAGCGCGAAGCCGAAGCCGGTATAGCCGCGCAAGACCGCTGCGATGAAGATCGAGGCGATGGAGAGCAGGACCAGTTTTGGCGTCAGTGCCGCGCCGAGATCGCTGATTGCGATCAGGAGATCATGCATGTCCATCCAGCCTTCGTCATAGCGTCACCATGACCGCGCCGGCTGAAACAGGCAGGGCCAGCCTTAAGTCAATGCTTGGTCCAGATCTGGTCTGGCCGGGTGGTTCGGGACAACTGGCCCTAATCGCCGCGCAAAGCCGCTGGCACCTTCGAACCATCATCGGCCTGCCGATGCCTGCTTCAATGACCGAGAGAGCCTTGCCATGTCCGATTCGTCTGCGCGCCACCAGCTTCTCGTCACGTTGTTCGAGGCGTTCAACCGCCACGACGCCGATGGCGTGATGGCCTGCATGACCGGCGACATCGTGTTCGATACCGCCGTCGGCACCGAGATGTATGGCAATCGCATCATCGGCACCGCCGATGTGAAGGCGGCGTTTGAAAAGGTGTGGAGGGGCATGCCCGATGTGAGCTGGACCTGCACCTCGCATAGCGTATTCGGCGATCGCGCGCTGTCCGAATGGATTTTCCGCGGCACGGCGGCCAATGGCACGCGGGTCGAAGCCGAAGGATGTGATCTCTTCACTTTCAATGGCGACAAGATTTCCCGCAAGAGCGCCTTCCGCAAGGACCGTCCGCCGCTACCGGCCAAGGCAGCGTCGTAAGGAGGCGGTCATGTCGATCGCGCCCTACGACCAGCATCACGATCCGCTCGTCTCGGCCGGCCCCGGCCAAAACCGCGACTATGCGCCGACCTACTGGACGGCCACGGCTGGCGTGCTGCCGGAGGACGACGGTCCGATCACCAGCGATATCGATGCGGATGTCGCGATCATCGGTTCCGGCTATACCGGCCTTGCCTGCGCGATTTTCCTCGCGCGCGAGCATGGCATCAAGGCCGTGGTGCTGGAAGCCAACCGGGTGGCCTGGGGCTGCAGCACGCGCAATGGCGGGCAGGGGCAGAATGCGTCGGGCCGGCTGTCGCGTTCACAATGGATCGCGCGCTGGGGGCGCGACGTGGCGTTGCGCCTGCATGCCGAAGTGCAGGATGGCTTTGAGACATTCGAGGACCTCATCGTCTCGGGCAAGATCGATTGCGAGCCGCAGCGCGGCGGACATCTCTATCTCGCCCATCGCCAGCGCATGCTCGACAAGATCGCGGCCGAGTCGAAGGTGCAGAACGAGATCTTCGGCTACAAGACACGTGTGCTGTCGGTCGACGAGGTGCGCCGCGACTATGTGAACGAGGCCGAATGCGTCGGTGCGGTGCACGAGCCTCTCGGGACCGG
>JAEXHR010000330.1 GCA_023449855.1 Pseudomonadota bacterium
CCGCCGTGCCATGCGGCGGTGACGGTGCCATTGCTTGCCACCATGAGTACCACGTCGAGACCTGCCGAACGGCGCAGGGTCTCGACGGCCTGTGGCGGGGTCTGTGCGATCGGGCCCGCGACATTGAACGACGTGTTCACCGACAGCTCGACGCCGATATGGCGGCCGAGTGCTTTCAGATAGGCGTGCGTGAGCGGATCGTCCTCGGCGCGGACGATCTGGATGCGGCCGGTGCCATCGGCGTGGATGACGGCCGGGATCTTGGCGCGCGCATGCGGTTTCGATTGGGCCGTCAGAACCATGTAGTTATAGGCGTTGTAGTCGGCGTCTGACGCGCCTTCCAGCAAATCGAAATAGTCCAGCGCCGCTTCGCGCGTTGCCATCGGCGCCAGCGGGCGGATGGCCTCGCGATATTTGACGCGTTCGTTCAGACGTTCGCGGGTGCCGGCGTCGCAGGGATTGGCAAGGATCGAACGATGGCCAAGCGCGCGCGGTCCGGTTTCCGCCGCGCCTTGACAGAGCGCGATGATGCCGTTCTGCGCGACGAGATAGGCCATCAGATCGGCGATGGCTGCGAGGCCGTCGGGCGTCGAAATGTCGCCGACGATCTTTGAATTGATGTCGTCGGTCTCGAGCACCTTCGCGATGTCTTGCGATGCCGGCGCATCGCCGCAGTAGAACGCATGCGTCATCGCTGCGCCGCGCGGAGCGCCGATGAGGTGCGCAAAGATCCAGGCGGCGCCGATGGTCACGCCGGGATCGCCGGGTGTCGGCGGCATCCACAGATGCAGGCGCGCTTTGCGGCCTTGCTCGCGTTCGAACCACGCTTCGTCGAAATGCTCCAGCAGCCGCATATTGCCGAGTGCATTGAGCGCCACGCCGCCGGTCAGCACCACGCGATGCGCGCCGGTCTTGCGCAGCAGGCCGGCAACGACATGGATCATGGCGTCTTCGAAGACGAGCTGCGTCGCTGCGGCCTTGTTCAGGCGGTCTTGCGTATCGGGCCGGTGCTGGATGTCCTCGACGCGCAGCACGGCGTCGGGATTCCAGAGCTGGTCGGGCCTGAGCGGCTCGCCGAGAATGTCGATCAGCGGCTGCTTGTAGGGATTGTCGAACGGGTCGCAGTACCAGTTGCCCATGGCGCGGTTGAGCCGGATCTCGCCATCGGTGCCGAAATCGAGCACCTCGCGCAGGCGCGGGTAATAGGGATTGCTGCTGCGATCCATGTCGCCCCATGCGGCGGCGCCCATATAGCGGCCCTCGCTCGAGAGCCAGGTCCAACCGCCCTGGGTGGACGAGATCACGCTGTAGAAGGCACCAAGGGAGTCGAAGACGCTGTCGTTGCAATACAGTTTCGTGATGGCGCCGCCTTGCGCCACATAGGTCGAGACCGAGCCGAGATCGCCTGTGCCATCGAGTACGGCGACGGCGACCGGCTCGTCATCGGGGAAAGGCGATGCCGCAAATGAGAACCATGCGTGGTTGTCGTGATGCGGCATCATCATTAGCGGCACGCGTGCGGGCAGGCCGAATTGCTTGCGCAGCAGCTTCGGCGTTCGCGTCATCTGCTCCATACGCTTCGCATCGAAGCTGACGGAATTCTTGGTGCGAAGCAGCTTCAGGCCGTCGGGGAATTCCTCGACGATACTCCGCACCAGTGTGCCGAGCAGGTCGGGATAGTCCCAGCTCGTCAGCCATGCATCGATATCCGTGACGTCGCGGCCCATCGCGCGCAGCGTCGTGCGCATCGCATCGAGCGCGGCGCGTGGATATTGCGTGGTGTGCTTGTCACCCGAGAAGCGCTCTTCCTCGTTATTGACGATCAGGCGCGGGCCGTGGGCCTGCGTGACTTCCACCAGCGCGACACCGGAATTGTGTGTGCCCGGTAATCCCAGTCCGGCGAGATAGACCGTCTCGCCACGCGCCAGTTTGGCGCGGAGTTCGTCGATGCGCCGGGCGGTGAAATGGGAGTCGTTGGCGTGAAAGCCCGCCAGCGACATTACCCAGGTCGTGAGCCGCCGCGTGGCGCGGAAGCAGAACCGGCCAATGCGGGGGTAACGGGGACCAATGCGTCGGGGAGATGTCACGCGGCGACCTCGATGGATTTCGACGTCGCTTCAATCACATTGCAGGCAGGGCAACAATGCCCGCCAGTGTCTCAGCCGGCGCTGAGACGCACGCCTGCGCGGAGAAACTTCTGTGGGTCGACCGCTTCGCCATCGATGCGGGTTTCGTAGTGCAGGTGCGGGCCGGTGGAGCGGCCCGTGGAGCCGACGAGGCCGATCACCTGACCGATCTTGATGCTGTCGCCGACCTTCACATGGATCGCCGACATATGACCGTAGCGGGTCGAGAGGCCATTGCCGTGATCGATCTCGACCATGCGGCCGTAACCGCCGACATAGGCTGCAGAGACGACACGACCATTCGCGGTGGCTCGGATCGGATCGCCGGTGGAGCCGCGGAAATCGAGGCCGGCATGCATCGCGGGGCGGCCGAGGAATGGATCGGTACGTACGCCGAAGCCGGAGCTGAATTCGACGGTGCCGACGACGGGTTTGCGATAGGGCACCTGCGCCATGGTGCGGTTCAGCTTGTCCATCTGCGCCCGGGTGAGCTGGAGCCGATACAGCTGGCGTTCGAACGGATCGGCGCTGGCTGAGAGTTTCACCGGGATGTACGGTCCGCCCATCCCGCCACGCGGTGCGGCTGCTTCCAGCTTGGCCATGTTGAGGCCGAGATCCGAAATGGCGCCGCGCATGCGACGGACCTTGGAATCGATGGCTTCTTCGGTCGAACTCAAAGCAGCCAGCTGACGGCTTTCGACGCGGTCGAGCGAGGCCTGCAGGCGATCGATGACGTTGTCGGCGCCGCCAAGCTTGGCGACCTGGGTTTGCGGCGGGGCTGCCAGAACGGGCGCGCGCGACTCCAGCCGCGCTTCGCGGTCGGGCGGCGCGACAAAGGTGACGGTGTCGCTGACCGGCGAGGGCTTGGGGATCGAATTGGTGTCCAGCGACGCGCCGCGGCCGGGAGGTTTCGGCGGGATCGAGCCGGTCACCGACAGGTCGGGCACGCTGCCGAGGGCGCTGGCGCGGGATTCCAGCTGGTTCTGGCGGCGCATCACCTGTTCCAACTTCTTGTCGAACTGCTCCTGGTCCAGCATCTGGCGGCTGGTGGTGCGGTCGATCTTGGCGCGCAGCTCGGCGATGCGATCCTCATAGGCGTATTGCATGTCGGCCTGGCGGGCGATCAGCTTGGTCAGCACATCGTCGCGGAAGGCGAAATAGGTCGCGGTCGCAGCCGACCATGCACCGAGGACGGTCACCGTGCCGACGGCGATCCAGAACACCACCGGCCCAATGCGGACCTGTTTGCCACGATGCGCGATCGTGTAGTCGCTCTGCTTGGCCGCCATGGAGGCGGGCGCCTTGGCGGTGGCGACGCGGCGCGGTTGGGGGCGTCCGTGGTCGTGAGCGTGGTGCTGAGGGTACTCGGCGTATTGGACAGGACGGTTCGACATCAGCACTCCCGGGCCTGCCGGGAGACTCATCGGCGGGCTCAACTACGGGAGGGATTTGAGCCCGGCATGGTTAATTCCAGCTAAATGACGTCAGTCAATTTGAATATGGGTTAATGCCGCAGTGCCTCGGCGAGAACCGCATCGGCATGACCGTCCACCTTCACATTGCGCCAGGCCTTGATGACCTTGCCGTCGCGGCCGATCAGCACCGTGCTGCGAAGAACGCCTTCGAACACCTTGCCGTACAACTTCTTTTCGCCCCATGCGCCATAGGCGGCGAGCATCGTTTGCGTGGCATCCGAGAGCAGGGGCATGGCGAGCTCATATTTGTCGCGAAACTTCTCTTGCGCCTTCAGCGGGTCCGCCGAGACGCCAAGTACGGCGGTATCCGCGGCATCGAAGTCGGCGGCAAGGCGGGTGAAGTCCATGGCTTCCTTGGTGCAACCGGGCGTGCTGGCACGCGGATAGAAGAAGACCACCAGTTTGCGGCCTGCGTAATCGGACAGTGAAACCGTCGCGCCGCCATCGCGCGGCAGTTTGAAGGTTGGCGCCTTCTTCCCCTCCATCGGGTCGGTGGATGCGGTCGTCGCTGTCTTGGCCATTGGCCGAGTCCCTTCGTCATCGGTATTTCGTCGGACCGTCTTATCCGAGGTGCTGGAATGGCTCCATGGCCGAAATCCGGGCCGGTGTCCGGACGAGGCGGATGGCCGCAGCGGTGGCCGTTCCAGGGTGTCAGTGCGGATGCGCGACAGGCCATCCGATTGTTTCGGTTTTCGAGGGATTCTTGCGCAATTTCCTGTACATACGCCTTCCTTTCGTCGCTTTCGGGCGGTCACTGTGACGAGATTGCAGAGGTGCTTCGAGGAACCGCCGAGACGGGTGGCGCGGTGCAAAACCACCGACCTCGCTGTATGGTGACTGAAGGATTCGAGACGACACACGTTGCCCGCGCCTGTCGGTGCTGCAGCGACCGAGACGAGCTATAATTCAAATCCGGGATTGGCAGTTTTGCCGGCAGTTGGGCGTTCGTCACAGATCGATGCGAACTGTCGGTGGCGACCGGTCTCGCAATCAGCGCACCCCACCGAAAGGCCCGGCACCTAGAGGACATGGCAAAGAGCAAGCCACCCGCAGCGCCTCGTCCGCGCGCCGATGACAGGTCCATGCAGTGGGACGATTCCGATTGGGATCGTCAGCACTATGCGGCTGGCCATGATCGCGCGCGTAAACTGCTGTCGCGGAAACCCTCGCGCTGGCACCGGCTTGGCGATCGGTTCCGGGCGCTGGGCGAAAACTACAGCGGCGGACGCTGGTTCAAGCGCATTGTCACGGTCTTTGGCGGGCTGTTCATCGTTTCGGCCATTTGTTTCGCCGTCCTGTGGTGGCGACTTGGCGCCGGCCCGATCAATTTTGACATTGCGACACCGTGGCTCGCCGATGCGATCCAGGACAATATTGGTGAGGGCAACACCGTCGAAATCGGCGGCACCCAGATCGAACGCGCTGGCCGCATCCGCATGGCGGTGCGCATTCGTGACATCGTCGTCCGCGACCGCGATCGCAATGTGATCGCCAGCGCGCCAAAAGCGGAAGTGAAAGTGTCCGTCGCGGCCATGTTGATGGGACGGATGCGGGCCGAGAGCCTCAATCTCGTCGATGTCGCGCTCGCCGTGCGTATCACGCCGGACGGGCAGGTCACGGTCTCCACTGGAAACAACGAGAGGCCGATTGCAACCGGTATCGCGTCGCCGCGCGTGCCGGGCTCGTGGCTCGGACCTACCAAGCAGCCGGAACTCACATTCCCGCGGCAGCCGCAACCTCCCGTCGTCCAGGTGCAGCCATCGCCGACGCCGGGGACTGCCGGAGGCGGTGATCGGCGCGAAACTCCCTCAGGGATTCTCGCCGGCCTCGACTGGCTGGATACGCTGACGCTGTCGGGTCTCGACGGCCAGAACCTCAACGAGGTCGGTCTGAAGAACGGCCGGCTCGTCGTCGATGACCAGCAACGCGGCAACAAGTGGGAGTTCAACAATATCTCCCTGAGCCTGCGGCGGCCGAGTGACGGTGGCATCGCGCTCACGGTCGGCGAGGGCGGTAAGGCGCCATGGTCGCTGGGCGTGAATATCGGTGCGCCCAGCAACGGCGTGCGCTCGGTCGATTTCAAGGCGGACCGGGTCTCGACCAAGAACATCCTGCTGGCGCTGAGAATGAAGGATCTCACTTACAGCGCCGATATCCCGCTGACCGGTGAGCTCAAGGGCGAAATCGGCCGCGACGGTGTCCCAACCTATCTGCGTGGCAAGCTGACAGCGGGTGCGGGCGACATCATCGACAATGACACGCCGGATTATCCGATGCCCATCGACAGCGCCGAGATCAGCTTCGAATGGGATTCGGGACGCCGCGTGCTGCTGGCGCCGTTCAAGGTCATCTCGGGCGGCAATCGCGTCACGCTGCTCGCGCATGTGGAGCCGCCGAACGGCACTTCCAATGCGTGGCAGGCTGGCCTCAGCGGGGGCACCATTGTGCTCGGCGGCCGCAATCCCAGCGAAGCGCCGCTGATCTTCAACAACATTTCCATCCGCGCCAAATTCGATCCCGACAACCGGCTGGTGTCGCTGACCCAGGCCAATATCAGCAATGGCGAACTCGGCGTCGCTGGCACCGGCAGCGTCGATTATGCAGGCGAGCCACGCATGAAGCTCGGCTTCGCGGGAACGCCGATGTCGGCCTCGGCACTCAAGCGCATGTGGCCCGTCCTGATCGTGCCGGAAGTGCGCGAATGGGTGATCGAGCGGATCGAGGCGGGCAACCTGCAGCGGATCGAGATCGGTGTGAATTCGCCGACCAAGAACCTGACACGGCGCGGTCCGCCGATCCCGGACGACGGCCTGAATGTCGCAATCATCGCCAATGACGTCTCGCTGCGTCCGGTGGATGGCTTGCCCGTCGTACATGACGGCGATCTGCGCGCGCGCATTACCGGTCGCACCGCGACCGTGACCATCAGCCAGGCCAATCTCGATACGCCGGCCGGTCGCAAGATCAATCTCAACGATATCGTGTTCGAGGTGCCGGACATGGCGCCGAAACCGTCGCCGTCGCGGATTCGCTTCAAGCTGGATGGTCCGGCGCCGGGCGTCGTTGAAGTGCTCAATTCCGATCGCCTCAGCGAGGCTTCTGGCAACATGCTCGATCCCAATGCCATCAAGGGCAATGTGACGGCGCAGGTCGCCATGGGCATGCCGATCCAGCACGAATTGACCAAGGCCGACACGACCTACAACATCACTGCGGACCTGAAGGATTTCTCTGCCGACAAGCTGGTGATGAACCAGAAGGTCGAGGCCAATCTGCTGAAGATCGCCGCCAACAATCAGGGCTATCAGGTCCGCGGCGATATCAAGATCAACGGCCAGACCGGGCAACTCGATTATCGCAAGCCGACCGATGGCGATGCCGATGTCCGCCTCAGCGCGACGCTGGACGATGCCAGCCGTGCCCGCATGGGCTTCGATCTCGGTACCATGATGACCGGCGCCGTGCCGGTCAAATTGATCGGCAAGATCGGTAGTGGGGACCGCGACAGCAGGTTCGGCATCGAAGCTGATTTGACGCCGCTCAAGCTCGACAACCTGCTGCCGGGTTGGGCCAAGGTCGCGGGCAAGCAGGCCAAGGCGTCCTTCAATGTGGTGAAGAAGGGTGACACGACGCGCCTCGAAGACATCAATGTCGATGGCGCCGGCGCATCGATCAAGGGATCGGTCGAACTCGATCAAAACGGCGATCTCGTCAACGTCAACTTCCCGACCTATTCGCCTTCCGAGGGCGACAAGACATCGATCAAGGCCGAGCGCGGCAATGACGGCGTGCTCAAGGTCACCATGCGCGGCGACGTGTTCGATGGCCGTGGCTTCCTGAAGGGCGCGATGTCCGGCGGCAAGGAGCCGGACACCAAGAGCAAGGCCAAGTCGGTTGATTTCGACATCGACGTCAAGCTCGGCGCCGTGGCCGGCTATTACGGCGAGGCGGTACGCAGCGTCGATGCCAAGGTGTCGCGTCGGGGCGGCACCATCTCGAAATTCGCCCTGACCGGCAAGCTCGGCCGCGATACGGCGCTCACCGGCGATATGCGCGGCAAGGCGCAAGGCGCCGGCCGTGATGTCATCTTCGTCGAGACCAACGATGCCGGCGCATTCCTGCGCGTCACCGATACCTATTCGAAGATGATCGGGGGGCAGCTCGCTCTGGCGATGGACGCCCCTTCCACGGACACACGTCCGAAGGAAGGCCTGATCAATGTGCGAAACTTCACCGTAAAGGGGGAGGCGTCGCTCGAGCGCGTTGCCGCCTCCAACGGGCCGCCCGGCGCGCAGAACGCCGGTGTGTCTTTCTCACGTCTGCGCGCGGAGTTCACCCGGCAGAACGGCTTGATGACCGTTCGCGATGGTCTGGTGCAGGGGCCTTCGGTCGGCGCGACCATCGAAGGGAACATCGACTACAATGCCAATCAGGTGCGTATGAGCGGCACGTTTGTGCCGATGTATGGCCTCAACAACATGTTCGGCCAGATACCGGTGGTCGGCCTGTTTCTCGGCGGCGGCAGCAATGAAGGCTTGTTCGGCGTGACCTATGAAGTGGTCGGTACGCCTGGCGCGCCGGTGCTGCGCGTCAACCCGCTCTCCGCCATCGCCCCGGGCATCACGCGAAAAATCTTCGACTTCAGCACCGGCAAGCAGAACAACCAGATCGAATTTCCGAACCAGAACAACAATGGCAATTGATCGCGTATGGTCGGGCGGTGACCTGCGTGTGTGCCTGCTAGTCGTGTGAGGCCTCTGTCCTGAAGCTTTCGACGCACGCCAGAATCGTTGCAGCCGTCTCTGGCCGCCTGTGCAGACACCTCGATGTCGGGCCTGCAACGACAAGCGACAGCCGCCGGTGATTGAGCGGCAGCGGCACGGCGACGCCGGCGAGGTCTGCGATATATTCTGACGAGCTCTGATGATAGCCGCGCTCGGCAGCCTCATTGAGCGATGTTTCGATCGCTTCGACCGAGCAAGGCGTCGTGTCCGAGAACGGTTCGAACTTGATCTTGCGGTAGATCGCGCGGCGCTCCTCGGGCGTCTGCTGGGCGAGGATGGCGCGGCCGACGGAGCTCGCGTGAACGGGAACACGGTCGCCGATCTGGGCGAAATAGCGGACCGAATGCGAGGATTCGACGACGTCGAGGAAGATCGCGTTGGTCCCCGCAAGCGCCGCAATGGCGGTCGTCTCGCCGGTCTTGTCGGCAATCTCAAGCACCAGTGCATGCGCGGCTTCTGGCAACGGCTCGGCTTCGGCGACGGTGCGGGCGAGGGTGAGCCAGCGCGGGCTGGGGTAGTAGCCGTTGCGGGCGCGTGGCTCGTATAGCCAGCCTTTCTCGGCGATCGTTCCGACCAGGTTGAACGTGCTGGAGCGCGGCCAGCCGAGATCGTCGGAAATCTCCGCCAGCGTCGCCGGCCGTTTGCGGCGAGCGAAATACTCCATCAACTCCAAAACGTTAGCGGCCTGCCTGACCAGCATCGGATCTGTTCTTCCCTGTCGGGCCGCCCGCATCGGGCGCCTGCGTCGTTGCGCGTTCCGGTTGGCTCTGTAGCGCCAAATGGCCTTTGGAAGCCATCTGGATCGCTCCGGAGCGTCTTGACTTCTAATTCATGTATAGGTCTTATGAATTCATAAACAAGAATTTTCGAGCGATGCCGAGATCCTGCGGGGCCGTGTGTCGTCGATCTGGGGTCAGGGGAGGAAACATGACCATTCGCAAGACACTCGCCGTATCCGCTCTCGCGCTGTCGCTCGGGGCACTGTCGGCGCCCATGGCGTCTGCGCAGACGCCTGTGAAGCTCGGCGTGCTCGCTGACATGTCCGGCATCTTCTCGGATATCGGCGGCATGGGGTCGTTCGAAGCCACCAAGATGGCCGTTGAGGATTTCAACAAGCTGCCGGGCGCCGACAAGTTCAAGATCGAGGTCGTTCAGGGCGACCCGCAGAACAAGCCGGATATCGCCCGCAACATCGCCCGCAAGTGGTTCGAGACCGAAGGCGTCGATGTGCTCGTCGACATTCCCACCAGCGCCACCTCGCTGGCCGTCGCGCCGCTTACGGCCGAACTCAACAAGGTCGCGCTGTTTACCGCGTCGGGGACGTCGGATCTCACCGGCAAGGCCTGCACACCCAATTCGGTGCACTGGACCTATGATACCTGGGCGCTGTCGCACGGCACCGCCGATGCCATGACGAAGGCTGGCGGCAAGAACTGGTTCTTCCTCACCGTCGATTTCGCGCTCGGCGCCTCGCTCGAACGCGATGCGACGGCGGTGATCAATGCCAATGGTGGCAAGGTGCTCGGCAGCATCAAGCATCCGACCGATTCGAACGATTTCGCGTCGTATCTCTTGCAGGCTCAGGCGTCGAAGGCCGACATCATCGCGCTGGCCAATGCCGGCGGCGATACCATCAAGGCGATCAAGCAGGCGTCCGAATTCGGTATCGTGCAGAGCGGCCAGAAGCTTGCCGCCATGCTGATGTTCATTTCGGACGTGCACTCGCTCGGCCTCAGTACCGCGCAGGGCCTGCAGCTTACCGAAGGCTTCTATTGGGACCTCAACGACAAGACCCGCGCATTCGGCGAGCGCTTCGCCAAGCGCAACAACGGCCGTTATCCCAGCATGAATCAGGCTGGCGCCTATTCTGCCGCACTGACCTATCTGAAGGCGGTGGCCAAGGTCGGCTCGCCGAAGGATGGCGTTGCCGTTGTCAAGGCGATCCGCGAAATGGGCACGTTTGAGGATCCGCTGTTCGGCAAGACCACGTTGCGCGAGGACGGTCGGGTGCTGCACGATATGTATCTGCTGCAGGTCAAGAAGCCCGCGGAATCGAAGAAGCCCTACGACTACTACAATGTCGTCGCGACGATCCCGGCCGAGACCGCCTTCCGTCCGCTCAAGGATGGTGGCTGCCCGATGATCAAGTAACGGTGCTCACTCCCGAAACTTGAGCTCCCAAAACTTGAGCTCCCGAGACTTCAGCTCCCGAGACTTCAGCTCCCAAGACTTCAGCTCCCAAGACTTGGACGCGCAGGTGCCGGTGATCCCGCGCCGCGCGTTCTTTTTTTCGATCTCGTAACCACCAGAAAAGGACTAAGCCATGCGTCTCGCCAACAAACTCGCCGTTATCACTGCTGCCGCGTCCGGCATGGGCCGAGCCGGTGTCGAACTGTTCCTCTATGAGGGCGCGAAGGTTGCCGCGGTGGACGTCAATGCCGAGGCGCTGGCGCAGCTCAAGACCGACATGAAGGCCAAGGGTTTTGACCTCGTCACCATACAGGCAGATTTGTCGAAGACCGAGGAGATGAAGAGCTCGATCAACGATGCAGCGACTGCACTCGGCGGCGTCGATATCCTGTGGGCCCATGCCGGCACTCCCGGCCCGGCGGGTGTCGAGAATCTCGATCTGAAGGCCTATGAATTCGCCATGGCGCTGAACGTCACCTCGGCCACCATCGGTGCGGGAGAAGTGATCAAGCACATGCGCAAGCGTGGTGGCGGTTCGGTGATCTTCACGTCGTCGGTGTCAGGCATGGTCGGCTCGATGATGAGCCCGATCTATTCGGCCGCGAAATTCGCCGTGGTGGGTCTCACCAAGTCGCTCTGTCAGACATTTGCGCCCGATCAGGTCCGCGTCAATGTGATCTGCCCGGGCCTTGCCGATACGCCGATGAAGCTCGGCTTCACCGGCCGTTCGGGTGTCGCTGCGGAAGCCGCTGCGAACGAGGCCAAGCTGCTTACTGCCGTGCCGATGGGGCGTCTCTGCAAGGCCGAGGACGTCGCCAATGCCGCGCTGTGGTTGGCGTCGGACGAATCGACTTTCGTCACCGGCGTGGCACTGCCGGTGGATGGCGGTTTCACCGCGCGGTAGACTTCGTAGCCCGGATGGAGCGCAGCGC
>JAEXHR010000083.1 GCA_023449855.1 Pseudomonadota bacterium
GCTGGGCGATGACGACGACGACGATTCGACCTTCATCGCCGACGAAGAGGAAGGCGATGACGACGTGACCGACATCATCGGCGATCATTCGAACGATGAAGAAGGTTAAGTGACAAGAACCTGACAAGAATTTATCTTGGGGTCTTGTGATCTTCCCGAACATGTGGTTTGGGATTGCCGCGCGACGATGACGACCCAGTCCGTCGCAGGCTTAGGGGCCATAGCTCAGCTGGGAGAGCGCTTGCATGGCATGCAAGAGGTCGGCGGTTCGATCCCGCCTGGCTCCACCATCCTTCGCTCGCTTCGCGAGCTTCGGCTCGGCGAGCCAATCTCCACACCATCGGACGCGAAGCGAGCGAAGGATGTCCCGCTGAAGCCCGCAGGGCGCAAGCGGACCTCGGCGGTTCTTGCTCTGATAATTTCCAAGCTCACATCCATCGGCTAAGCTCCATCTACAATCGATGTTCTTCTCGCGCCTGTGGGGGCACGCTGATGAAGTACGTCTACATTCTCGAAAGCCTCGATCTCGAACGCCATTACGTCGGCATCGCTGACGACCTGCGCGCTCGCCTCGGCAAGCACAATGCCGGTGAAGTGCCGCACACGTCGAAATACCGGCCATGGCGAATCAAAACTTACGTCGCTTTCGACGACCCCGGACGAGCATTCGCATTCGAGCGCTATTTGAAATCCGGCTCCGGCCGCGCCTTCGCCAGGAAGCGCCTCTAGCCGCCTATTCCCCCAGCGCCTTGTTCAGCCGGTCGCGCAGCGCCACGATTTCGTCTTTCATCGCCACCAGTTCCTCCACCGTGCAGCCGGTGGCGCCCAGAATGCCTTGCGGCACGGCGCCAGCCTTGTCGCGCAGCGCCCTGCCTTGCGGGGTCAAAGCCACGATCACCTGACGCTCGTCCTCCGCGCCGCGGGTGCGCTTGACGAGGCCGGCCGACTCCAGCCGCTTCAACAGCGGTGTCAGCGTGCCGGAATCGAGGAACAGCTTCTCGCCGATCTCCTTGACCGGGACATTGTCGCGCTCCCACAGCACCAGCATCGCCAGATATTGCGGATAAGTGAGTCCAAGCTTCTCCAGCAGCGGCTTGTAGACGCGGTTGAAGGCGTGGCCTGCGGAATAGACCGCAAAGCAGATCTGGTTGTCGAGCTGCAGGAGGCCCGCAGGGGCCGGTTTCTTCGCCATCGTCATCTCCGGGCTGCATCTGGCCATGGGACGCTCCCGCAGCCAAGCCTCTTCACGATCAGTTGAGCGCAATTTAATCGCGCGACCGTCTTTTTATATTGCGCACAATCTATTTGTGCGCAATATTGATGACGTCAACAGACGACGCGCAAGCGCCACAGCCTGAAGGAGACCACCATGTCCGTGAACGTTCTCTACAAGACCAGCGCCAAGGCTACCGGCGGCCGTGACGGCCGCGCCGTTACCACCGACGGCTCGCTCGATGTCAAACTCGTCACCCCGAAGGAACTCGGCGGCGCCGGCGGTGAGGGCAACAATCCCGAGCAACTGTTTGCCATGGGCTATTCGGCCTGTTTCATCGGCGCGATGAAGTTCGTGGGCTCACAGGGTGGCCCGAAGGTACCGGCTGACGTCTCCGTGACCGCGACGGTTGGTATCGGCCCGCGCTCCGCCGGCGGCTTCGGTCTCGATGTCGAGCTCGCCATCTCGCTGCCCGGCCTCGCCCGCGCCGACGCAGAAGCGCTGGTCGAGAAGGCGCACCAGATCTGCCCGTATTCGAATGCCACGCGCGGGAATATCGACGTGCGGTCGGTCATCGTGTGAGGAGCCGTAGGATGGGTTGAGCGCAGGCGCGTCAGCGCCGGAGCGAAAACCCATCGGCGGAATTTGCCGCATCGACGGGCAGCATGGGTTTCGCTTTGCTCAACCCATCCTACGAGAACGGCCCGGCACCCGCGCCGGGCCTTTTGCGTTTACCTTGCAAGCGTCACGCTCTCGCCATGGCGGCTGCGCGGATAACGCCATTGCCGCTTGCGCCGAAGCCCGATAGCTCTGACAGCCTTCACGATGCTCTCCGGCATAATAACAACGACACTAGAGAGAAGGCTGATTGAATGAGCTTACCCGTAGCCCCCGGCGCCATTGCCGGACTGCGCGTGATCGATCTGTCGCGCGTGCTCGGTGGACCCTACTGCACGCAGATTCTGGGTGATCACGGCGCCGATATCGTCAAGGTCGAACCGCCCGCCGGCGACGAGACCCGCGACTGGGGCCCCCCGTTCCATGACGAGGATGCGGCCTATTTCGTCGGCGCCAACCGCAACAAGCGCTCCATCGGTCTCGACCTCGCTTCCGAGGGCGGCCGCGCGGTGCTGATGCGGATGCTCGAAGATGCCGATGTGATGATCGAGAACTTCAAGCCCGGCACGCTCGACAAATGGGGCATCGGCAACGAATTCCTGCGCGAGAAATTCCCGCAGCTGATCCATTGCCGCATCTCCGGCTTCGGCGCCGACGGCCCGCATGGCGGCCATCCCGGTTATGACGCCATCATCCAGTCGATGGTCGGCCTGATGGCCTCCACCGGCTCACAGGAGTCAGGCCCGACCCGCATCGGCGTTGCACTGGTGGATATGGCGACCGGTCTCTATGCCTGCGTCGGCATCCTGATGGCGCTGCAGGAGCGTGCGCGATCCGGCCTCGGCCAGTTCGTGGAAGCGACGCTGTATGAGACCGGCCTTGCGATCATGCATCCGCATACGTCGAACTACTTCTACAATGGCGGCAAGCCTCCGGCCCTTACCGGCAACGAGCATCCGAATCTGGTGCCCTATGCCGTGTTCAAGGCGCGCGACGGCAACATCTTCATGGGCGTCGGCAATGACGGCACCTTCAGGAAGCTGTGCCGCGAACTCGGCAAACCGGATCTCGGCACCGATGAGCGCTTTGCACGCAACCGCGACCGCGTGGTGAATCGCGACGCCTTGCGCGCCGAGCTGGAAACGATCCTCGCCCAGCACGACTCGGCACCGCTTTGCGAACGCCTGCTCGGCGCCGGCCTGCCCGCCGGCCCGGTGCAGTCCATCGACAAGGCGCTCGCCAATGCGCACACCAAGCATCGCGGCGATGTCATCGAGAAGGATTGGTACAAGGGCGTAGCCTCGCCGGTCCGTTTCGACCGCACCAAAGCGAGCCTGCGCCGGGTGCCGCCGAAGTTCAACGAGCACTTCAACGAGATTCTCACCGAATTCGGCTACTCGGCCGATGAGATCAAGGACCTCGTTGCCAAGGGAACCGTGAGCGGCGCCGAGCGCAAGCGCTGACGATCTCGCGGGGCTGCGCGATTCGCAGCCCCGTTCTTCACCCCGTCAGGGCGAAGCAATCCAGTTCTTTCTTCGTATGGCTCTGGATTGCTTCGTCGCTTCGCTCCTCGCAATAACGATGGGGTAGACTTTTTGCGGCTTCCCATTGCCGCCATTTCCCGCCTAGCATCTGCCCTGCCAAAATGTCGCAGGCACGTCATCCGGCGCAGCTGTGTTGCGTTGAGACGATGACGGCACCCGGGAGAAACTGAATGAACCGCCCGCATATCGCGCTTGCCACCCTGTTCGCGTCCTCGCTGGCGCTTGCTGCGCCCGCACAGGCTGTGACCGAAATCCAGTGGTGGCACGCGATGACGGGAGGCAACAACGACATCGTCAACAAGCTCGCCGCCGACTTCAATGCGTCGCAGGGCGACTACAAGGTGGTCCCGACCTTCAAGGGCGCCTATCCCGACACGATGAATGCCGGCATCGCCGCATTCCGCGCCGGCACCGCGCCACATATCCTTCAGGTCTTCGAAGTCGGCACGGCGACCATGATGAGCGCCAAGGGCGCTGTCAAACCAGTCTATCAATTGATGAAGGATGCCGGCGAGCCGTTCGATCCCAACGCCTATCTGCCGGCCATCACCGGTTATTATTCGACATCGAAGGGCGAGATGCTGTCATTTCCCTTCAACTCGTCATCGATGGTGATGTGGGTCAATCTGGACGCGCTGAAGAAGGCCAACATCGCGGAGATCCCGAAGACCTGGCCGCAGGTGTTCGAGGACGCGAAGAAACTAAAGGCAGCCGGCTATACGACTTGCGGCTTCTCCAATGCCTGGGCGACCTGGGCCCATATCGAGCAATTCTCCGCCTGGCATAACGTGCCGATCGGCAGCAAGGCGAATGGCCTCGACGGTTTCGACACCGTGCTGCAATTCAACACGCCGCTGCACGTGAAGCATCTGCAGACGCTCACCGAACTGGTGAAGGACAAGACCTACGACTATTCCGGCCGCGCCAATGCCAGCGAGGCCCGCTTCGGCTCCGGCGAATGCCCGCTGTTCCTGACCTCGTCGGGCTATTACGCGACGGCCAAAAGCACGGCGAAATTTGCCTTCACCTCGGCGCCGATGCCTTACTACCCGGAGGCCAAGGGCGCGCCGCAGAATTCGATCATCGGCGGCGCCTCGCTCTGGGTGATGGGTGGCAAGAAGCCGGAGGAATACAAGGGCGTCGCAAAGTTCTTCGCATTCCTCTCCGACACCGACCGGCAGGCGAAGCTGCATCAGGAATCCGGTTATCTGCCGATCACCAAGGCCGCCTATGAGAAAACCAAGGCGTCGGGATTCTACGACAAGAACCCAACGCTACAGACGCCGCTGAAAGAGCTTACCAACAAGGAGTCCACCGAAAATTCGCGCGGATTACGGTTCGGCAACATGGTACAGCTCCGCGATATCTGGTCGGAAGAAATCGAGGCGGCGCTCGGCGGACAGAAGACCGCGCAGCAGGCGCTGGATGCGGCGGTCACCCGCGGCAATGCGATGCTGCGGACGTTCGAGAAGGCGGTGAAGTGATACGCCGTCATTGCGAGCGCAGCGAAGCAATCCAGTCCGTCGAAGAAGCAAGACTGGAATGCTTCGCCGCTTCGCTAGGGGGAAAGCCGAAGGCTTTTCCCTGACCTCGCAATGACGTGTTGAGACCGGGGCACGACGAACCACATGGAAAAATCCGCAATCTTCGGCAACAAGGCGCTGCCTTATGCGCTTCTGTTGCCGCAACTCGTCATCACACTGGTGTTCTTCTATTGGCCGGCGAGCCAGGCCGTGTGGCAGTCCTTCCTGCGGGAGGATGCATTCGGTCTGAATTCCGAATTCGTCGGGCTGGAAAACTATCAAGCGCTATTCGCGCAGCCGGAATACTATAGGGCGATGGCGACGACGCTGGTGTTCTCGCTGCTGGTCGCGGCATTGTCGCTTGCGATCGCGCTGCTGTTCGCGACGCAGGCGGACAAGAACCTGAAAGCTGCGCCGGTCTTCAAGGTAATGATGATCTGGCCTTATGCCGTCGCCCCCGCGGTGGCCGGCGTGCTCTGGTTGTTCATGTTTCATCCGACGCTCGGCACGCTGGCCCGCCCGATGCGCATCGTCGGCTTCAACTGGAATCCGTTGCTCAACGGCAATCACGCGATGGCGCTGATCGTCATGGCTGCCGTGTGGAAACAGATCGCCTATAATTTCCTGTTTTTTCTCGCCGGCCTGCAGTCGATTCCGCGCAGCGTGCTGGAGGCCGGAGCCATCGACGGCGCCGGGCCGTTGCGGCGCTTCTGGACCATCACCTTCCCGCTGCTGTCGCCGACCACCTTCTTCCTGCTGGTCGTGAACGTCGTCTACGTCTTCTTCGATACTTTCGGCATCATCGATGCCGTCACCGGCGGAGGCCCTGCGGGATCGACCACCACCATGGTCTACAAGGTCTATGCCGACGGCCGGCTCGGCGGCGATCTCGGCGGCTCTGCGGCACAGTCGGTCGTGCTGATGGCCATCGTCATCGCACTGACTGCGATCCAGTTCCGTTATGTCGAACGCAAGGTGCAATACTGATGGTCGAGCACCGCCGCTGGAACGACATCGTCGCCTATACGATCCTGACGCTTGGCGTGCTGCTGGTCGTGTTCCCTGTGTATGTCGCACTGATCGCCTCGACCCATGACGCCGCGACCGTGGTCAATGGCAACATGCCGATGACGCCGGGCGGGCATGCGCTGGAAAACTACTATCGCGCGATCTTCGTCGGCGGATCGCGCGCCAGCCGCGAGCCGGTCGGGCACATGCTGATCAATTCCTTCGTCATGGCGACGGGAATTGCGCTCGGCAAGATCTTCATCTCGATCCTCTCTGCCTATGCGATCGTGTATTTCCGCTTTCCATTTCGTAAGACGGCGTTCTGGATCATCTTCATCACGCTGATGCTACCGGTCGAGGTGCGCATCTATCCGACCTACAAGGTGATTGCGGACCTGAAGATGCTCGACAGCTATGGCGGACTGATCCTGCCGCTGATCGCCTCCGCCACCGGCACGCTGCTGTTCCGGCAGTTTTTCATGACGATTCCCGACGAGTTGCTGGAGGCCTCCCGCATCGATGGCGCAGGCCCCTATCGCTTCTTCAAGGATACGCTGCTGCCGCTGTCGGTGACGACCATGGCGGCACTGTTCGTGATCCAGTTCATTTATGGGTGGAACCAGTATCTGTGGCCGCTGCTGATCACCACACAGGATTCGATGCAGACCATCGTCACCGGCATCAAGAAGATGCTGACCACGACGGACGAGCTTGCCGAATGGCAACTGGCCATGGCGACGGCCATTCTCGCGATGCTGCCACCGGTGGCGGTCGTCATCTTCATGCAGCGGCTGTTCGTGCGCGGCCTGGTCGAGACGGAGAAATAGGCGATGGCCAGCGTGACGCTGCGCGACGTGCGCAAGATCTATCCCGGCGGTTTCGAGGCCATCAAGGGCATCGACTTCGCCATCCCGGACGGCCAGTTCTGCGTGCTGGTCGGCCCCTCCGGCTGCGGCAAGTCCACACTGCTGCGCATGGTGGCAGGGCTGGAGACCGTGACGGCCGGCGAGGTGGATATCGGCGGGCGCGTCGTCAACCGGATCGAGCCGGCAGACCGCGACATCGCCATGGTGTTCCAGAATTACGCGCTCTATCCGCATATGAGCGTCTACAACAACATGGCCTATGGCCTGCGCAATCGCGGCATGGCGAAGGACGACATCGACAAGCGTGTGCGCGAGGCCGCACAGACGCTCGAACTCTCGACCATGCTCGACCGCAAGCCGCGCCAACTTTCCGGCGGCCAGCGCCAGCGCGTCGCCATGGGGCGCGCCATCGTGCGACAGCCGAAGGCGTTCCTGTTCGACGAGCCGCTGTCGAATCTGGATGCCAAGCTGCGCGTCGCCATGCGGGTCGAAATCCGCAAGCTGCAGCGCCGCCTCAAGACGACGTCGATCTATGTGACGCATGACCAGCTCGAGGCGATGACGCTGGCGGACATCCTGGTCGTCATGGACGGCGGCATGGTGGAGCAGATCGGCAGCCCCCTCGACATCTACAGCAAGCCGAAGACGACCTTTGTCGCCTCCTTCATCGGCGCACCGCCGATGAATCTGATCCGGCTCCGGGACGATACCCTCAGCACCAGCGTCGCGGGCACCGGGGCGGGCATTCTCGGCGTCCGACCCGAGGACCTCGTGCTTGCCGATACCGCGCCAGACGGCGGTATCACGCTCGATCTGACGGTAGATACCATCGAGCGCGTCGGCGCGGAGACCTATGTCTATGGCAGCCGCGCCAGCCGCGAGACGGCCGTGAGCACCACGCCCGGAGAGCTGCCCGAGGGCCAGGTGATCGTCCGCATCCCCGGACTGGAGGCGCCCGCGATCGGTGCCCGCATCCGCGCCGTGGCCCCCCGCGGCAAACTGCACCTGTTCTCCGCCGACGGCCGGACGCGGATCGAAAACTGATCCAGCTCAAGGTGTTGGCAATATTTACCGTGCAATCCGCAGGTGCTTGAACGACACCGTGCCATCCCCATATCCTTGGCAGACCGGTTGGCACAGTGCTGATCGGCCAGGGGTGCCGTAAGGGCCCCTCAAAGTCGCTTCGAGAGGGCTTTGTACCGATGTCACGTGTTCCTTCGTTGTCCAGTCCGTTCCTTTTGGGGTTCGATGAGATCGAGCGTGCGCTCGACCGCGTCGTCAAAGGTGCCGACGGCTATCCTCCCTACAATATCGAGCGGTGTGACCGTGAAAACGGCCATCCCGAAAAGCTGCGGATCACGCTGGCGGTTGCCGGCTTTACCCGCGAGCAGCTCGATGTGACCACCGAGGAAAACCAGCTCGTCATCCGCGGCCGCCAGCAGGACGACAAGACCCGGCAATTCATCCATCGCGGTATCGCCGCGCGCCACTTCCAGCGCACCTTTGTGCTGGCGGAGGGGATGCTGGTGCTGGGTGCGGATCTGAAGAACGGGTTGTTGTCGATCGACCTCGCCAGGCCGGAGCCTGAAAGGGTCATTAAGACAATCGCCATCAATGAACACGACTAATTGTACGGAACGAGTAGCGGACTCGACCGCTTGAATCAGTTGAGGAGTCGAGACGATGACTGAAGTTGAAATTGCTGCTGTTGAAAATCCCACCATCACGACCGAAGCGCTGGCGCATCTGGGCGAAGGTTTGATCGCCTATGTGAAGCCGGTCCGCTCCGAGGACGTGCCCGGCCTGTTCCCGCAGGCGCCACAGATTGCACCGGGACTGCAGCTGTTCGCGCTGCACGCCGCCGATGGCACCCCGATCATGCTCACCGACAGCCGCGAGACGGCGATCGCGAATGCATGGAGCCAGGAATTGCAGGCCGTTAGCGTTCACTGATTTAAGGCGCTAACCTCTAAGTGTGCAGGATGGGTTGAGCGGAGGCGCGCAGCGCCGAAGCGACACCCATCTTACGGCCTGACGGCGTGGTATCTATTTAACCCGCCATCAATCTCCCCACGCCATCTTCGCTGCATCGATTCGATTCATGCGTCGATCGATATCCAGAAAATCTATCTCCCCATTACATTCAATCCGAACATTCGCCGCGATCCCTCCATCGCGGTTGATCGCATCTCTGTGCGAGCCGAAGCGAATGGTGACCACGCATTCACCATGACTTGAGAAAGTCAGGTCATGACGAGATTCGAGGTCGCCATGACTGAATCGGTAATTGGATCACCGCAGGCTCATATCGTTCAGATCGAAAGCCTGCTGCATCGCTTCAGCACAACTCACGCCAACGACAATGTCGCGCCAGCCCACAGCCGCCGCTTCGATGGCCGGCCGGTCGTCGCTGCCTGTCTCGCATTCTTCGTCTTCGCGCCGGGCTGCGCTGCAGCCGCGGCATTCCTGCTGCGCAGCGACGGCACTCTGCCGCCGCTGGTGACGGCGGGCAGCAATTCGCCTGCGATCGTAAAATCCGACCGGCTGCCCCTGGATCAGTGGAGCGCCGAAGCGTCCGAGCGGCTCGGTGTACAGCAAGACCTGCGCGCTGCGGCTGCGATCGTCGCGGAAGATGCGACGTTTCTCCAACCCGTGGCGATCCGCGGCAGCCTTGAAGACGGCACGATCACCGCCTTCGCCGAAGCAACACCGGGCGATGCAGCCATCGCCGAAGCGCCTGCCGCAATCGAGCCAAGCGCTGTGTCGGCAAAGCCCCGCGTCAAGCGACATGCACGGCACATCGCGCCGATCCGCGTAGCTGAAGCCGTGCCGATGCCGGAACCGCCAGAACCAACATTTCTAGAGAAACTATTCGGGACGCGTTTCAACTAACTCTGCCACCATCCAAACAAGCGAGCATAGAAATGCAAAACACTGCAGCGATGAACTCTGACATCAAAGCCCTCCTTACGCTCCTCGCCCTCAAGACCGGCACCGCGTCGTCGGAAATCCACCACGCGCTGCAGCTCGCTGCCGCATCGCGCGTGATGATGGCGGAAGAGCATGCCAATCCCTCGCGCAGTCAGGCCGACACGACCGCAAGCAATGTCGCCAAGCTGCGCCCGAACGCGAACAACGTGCCCGAGACCTCCGCCTCCGTGCGCCGCATGAAGCAAGGCGCCGAAGCGATGAATTCCGACATCAAGGCTCTGATCACGCTGATGCTGCTGAAGAACGGCGCCGACGCGAACGAGATACAGACCGCGCTGCGCATGGCTGCTTCATCACGCGCTGCCGCTGCAGCCGAGGAAGCCGAAGCCATGCGCGCAGAGCAGCAGGCGGATGGCAGCCCGGAAATGGTCGCCGAACTCGCCTCGCTCGCTGGCGGGCGACAGGGTGGCAACAAGGAATTTGCGGCTTAAGCTCCTTCGTGTCCCGGACGCAATGCGGCGCGTCGGCTTCGACGTGATGCATTGCAGAGCCAGGACTGCACGAAGCGACGGCGCCTCCTACGGTCCCGGCTCTGCGAAGCAGCATTGCGTGCTGCGTCGCGTCCGGGACACGCATTTTTGGGATTGTTAAGCCGCGGTCGCCGGTGGCAGCGCCAGAACCGAATAGATCGCCTGCGCATCGCGCGAGGCCCGCAGCTTCTTGGCGACATCCTGATCGCGCAGCAGGCGCGCGATACGCGCCAGTGCCTTCAGATGGTCGGCACCCGCACCTTCCGGCGCCAGCAGCAGGAAGACCAGATCGACCGGCTGACCATCCATCGCCTCGAAATCGATCGGACGCTCCAGACGCGCAAACAGGCCGAACAGCTTGTCCAGCTTCGACAGCTTGCCATGCGGGATCGCAACACCATAGCCGACGGCCGTGGTGCCCAGCTTCTCACGCTGCAGCAGCACTTCAAAGATCGTGCGCTCGTTCTGTCCAGTCAACGCAGATGCGCGCGCCGCCAACTCCTGCAGCGCCTGCTTCTTGCTATTAACTTTCAACGCCGGGAGGATCGCCTCGGGCGCTACCAGATCGGTAATTGTCATTGACCGTTCCGAGGAAAATTGACCGTCCGCGGTGAGTTTGGACCAAGACCGGCAGCGTCAAGAAAAACTGTAGTTGGACGTCGTTCCCGATGACGGATAACGCACCTGGCGCTCACCGCCCGGAACGTGTTCCGGCACCGGAGCCCCCCATGCGAAACCCATCGACCGGTATAACCCGTCAAAGGCGGCGGACCATATGCATGGCCCGCCGGGGCGTCAATGGCGTCAGGACGGTTTAATCACCGGAGGATCGACCCAGCCCACATTCCCGTCGGTGCGGCGGTAGACAAGGTTCACCCGCCCGGTACTGCCGTGTTGGAACACCACCACCGCGGCACCGGTGAAATCGAGTTCCTGCACCGCCTGGCTGACCGAGAAGCGCTTCAGCGACTTGGTTGATTCCGCGATGATGACAGGCTCGTAACCGCTCGCCACTTCGTCTTCATGATCGGGCGCTTCGATGATGTAGCTCGGCGCATCCACGGTGGGTGCCGTGAGTTCGGCGAGCGCCTCGGCTTCCGCATGCGCCTTGCGCGCGGAGCGATCCTTCAACCGGCTCTTGTAGCGCCGCAGGCGCTTCTCGATTTGCAACAGCGCCTGGTCGGCGCTCGCATAGGCATCCTGCGCATTGGACTCGGCTTCGAGCGTGACCCCTGAATCGAGATGCAGAGAACAGTCCGTACGGAAACCGAAACCGTCCTTGCTCAACGTAATGTGGCCCGAATAATTGCCGTCGAAATATTTGCGTAGCACTTCATCCGTGCGCTCGGACACACGGCCGCGCAGAGCGTCTCCAACGCTGATGCTTTTTCCCGAGATGCGAAGGGTCATGACTGATACCTCGATTCGATATTAGTAGAACCGACAGTATCCCGTTTCCACAGGAGCGCAATCAAGCTGATGCGGTGTCGCGGGTTCTGTCGGCGGGCTTCTCCGTAAACGTCCTTTCGGACTGCGTTCTATCGGAGGTGCTGGCGGGCGCCTTGAGAGCATTGCCAAGCATGCTCTGCTTGTCACGGCGGCGTTGCACCGACGACGGAATTCGCATGGCTTCGCGGTATTTCGCGACGGTACGACGCGCGATATCAATGCCGGCTTCGCGCAGGCGTTCCACGATCGTGTCGTCGGAAAGAATGGCTGACGGGCTTTCAGCATCGATCAATTGCTTGATGTGATGACGCACTGCTTCCGCCGAATGTGCTTCACCGCCATCGGCCGAAGCGATCGACGCGGTAAAGAAGTATTTCAATTCAAAAATGCCGCGATTGGTCGCCATGTATTTATTCGCTGTCACGCGCGACACCGTCGATTCGTGCATCTGGATCGCGTCGGCAACAGCCTTCAGGTTCAGGGGGCGCAGATGCGCAACGCCCTGAGTGAAGAAGCCGTCCTGCTGACGGACGATTTCCGTTGCTACCTTGAGAATGGTACGCGCGCGTTGATCCAGCGCACGAACGAGCCATGTCGCATTCTGCATGCAATCGGAAAAATACGACTTGTCGCCATCCTTGCGGATCGTCTTCGACAATTCCGAATAATAGCTCTGGTTGACCAGCACGCGGGGCAAAGTGTCGCTGTTCAGCTCGACCAGCCAACCGCCGTCCGGTCCCGGACGCACATAGACATCGGGCACGACCGTTTGCGCGCGCGACGCACCGAACTTGTGGCCGGGCTTCGGATCGAGCCGGCGAATCTCACCGATCATGTCGGTGAGATCTTCGTCATCGACGCCGCAGAGTTTGCGCAACGACACCACATCGCGTTTGGCGAGCAGATCGAGATTTTCGATCAGCGCCTGCATCGCGGGATCGTAACGGTTCTGCTCGCGCAACTGCAACGCGAGACATTCGCTGAGATTGCGCGCGCAGACGCCGGGCGGATCGAATGTCTGCAATGTGGCGAGCACGAGCGCGACCTCTTCCGCCGATGCGCCGAGCTTGTCGCCGGCATCGCCGAGATCGGCGGGCAGGTAACCGGCCTCGTCGACGAGGTCGATCAGATACTGCCCGATCATTCGCTGCGCCTGCGATGCGAAAGCGACCGCAAGCTGTTCCGCGAGATGGTCGCCCAGCGTCACCTCCGCCGCGACAAAGGCCTCGAGATTGTAGTCGTCATCGTTCGACGCGCCGCCGCCCCATTCGGTATAGGCGGTGGGCGCAGCATCCTGCGCATTGCGCGCCGCTGCTTCGGCCGGTTCCTCGGAAAACACATTGTCGAGACCGGTATCGAATGTCTGTTCGATCTCGCTGCGCGAACCGAGATCGTTGCTCATCCAGTCGTCGGGAGCCGGACCATCGAAGCTACTGTCGCCACCACGATCGGCAAAATCTGAACTGTCGCCGGCGGTATCCGATGCGGAACCGTAGTCGTCCGAACGTTCGTAATCGGATCGTTCGGCGTTTTGCTCACCGGCAACCGGCGGTTCCGTGCCATCGCTGGCGCGCTCCAGCAGTGGATTGCGCTCGAGTTCTTCCTCGACAAAGGTTGAGAGATCGAGATTCGACAGCTGCAGCAGCTTGATCGCCTGCATCAGCTGCGGCGTCATCACCAGCGACTGGGTCTGCCGAAATTCGAGTCTCTGCGTCAGCGCCATCGCGGCAAAAACCGATCCAAGAAGTAACGAACCCGAAAATTGGTCCGTTTCTTGCTTAGACCTTTCCCGGTCCGATGTACACGTCTTGACGAATGGGAAATTTGGACTAGAGGCGGAATTCTTCGCCAAGGTAAAGACGGCGAACGTCCGGGTCCGCGACGATCTGCTCCGGCGTCCCTTCCGTGAGGATTTCGCCAGCATAGACGATATAGGCGCGGTCTGTCAGCCCGAGTGTTTCCCGGACGTTATGGTCGGTAATGAGCACGCCGATGCCGCGATTGGTAAGGTGGCGCACGAGATCCTGAATGTCGCCGACAGCAATCGGATCGATGCCGGCGAAAGGCTCGTCCAGCAGCATGTAATTCGGCCGCGTCGCCAATGCGCGCGCGATCTCGACGCGGCGACGCTCGCCGCCCGACAGCGCGATCGATGGCGACTTGCGCAGCTTGGTGACGTTGAATTCCTCGAGCAGCGCGTCGAGCTCATATTCGCGCTTCTTGCGGCTCGGCTCGATCACTTCGAGCACGGCGCGGATATTCTGCTCCACCGTGAGGCCGCGAAAAATCGAGGCTTCCTGCGGCAGATAGCCGATTCCGAGGCGCGCGCGCTGATACATCGGGAGCTTAGTCACGTCGTGGCCATCAAGCTCGATGGCGCCGCTATCGGCCGCGACCAATCCGGTGATCATGTAGAATACCGTGGTCTTGCCGGCGCCGTTCGGGCCAAGCAGACCCACGGCCTCGCCGCGGCGAACATAGATGCTGACGCCGCGCACGACCTGGCGCGAACCATAGGTCTTCTTTACGCCGTGCACAGCGAGGTAACCGGATCGTGCTTGTCGCGGCTGCGCGGCACCATTGTTGCGCTGGCGCGGTGCCTGCGGCGGCGGAACATCGGGGCGGCGGGCTTGCTGCGCGGGCTGCGGCTGGGTTGCTTGCGGTACAGGAGCCGGTGCTGCGCGTGTCATCGGCGGAGCGTCGCGCATCGGCTGGCCGACCAAGTCGCCCATATCGTCCTGCAGCGCGGTAATATCGACCGGAGACCGCGCAAAACCTTGCGGGCCGCGTTTCGGAGCGCGCCGACGGAACATGCCGAGGAGATCAACCATTCGCGCTACGATTTACCTTTAACGATCCGTCTGAGACGACCGAGTGTCCGATCAAACAATGGCGATAACGGGTTAACGGGCAGGTTTCAACGGCCGCGCGCAACATCGGCCCGTGCACCACCTGCACTATTTTTTCGACCCCGGAATGATGGATGTCGGCCCGCCCCCCTGCCCCGAGCCTGACGACTGGAACAGGCCCTGGACACGACCGGTGCTGGATTCGACACGGGAGGTGCCCGTCGTCATATCGACGATGAGCTTGTCACCCTTCAACACGTTCTTGCCCTGGGTCAACACCACGCCGGCCGACCCGCCCAGCATGGTGACAAGATTGGTGCGGGTGTCGAACACCGCCGTCTCGCCGGTCACGACCTGGTCCTTCTGGGTCACGACCACGCTGCCCCGAGCTTCGAGCCGACGGATCGATGACGAGCCGCCCGGGCCGGGCTGCGCCGCCTTGATCTGCGCCTTCTGGGCGCCTTTGGCCGGCGGCGCGCTGGCCGGCTGCTCTGCCGACTTGCCGCCGTCATAGAATACCACCAGCGACTTCGACTTCATCGTCGTATCGCCTTGCACGACCTTCACGTCTCCCGTGAAGGTGGCTTCCTTCTGCTTGTCGCGCACCTCCAGCGAGGCGGCCTCGATCTGGATCGGCTGATCGCGGTTCTGCGAGAAGCCCTGCATGGCATTGGGCACACCCGAGACGGCGCTCTGCGCGACCGCCTCGCCGACCACCAGCACAGCCAACACGGAGAGCCCTGCTCCCATCCAGCGATGGCGCGGAAAAAGACGCTTCAAAACCATGATCACATTCATTTCGCCTGGGCGCGCTTGCCGCCATTGGCGCGCGGCTTTTCTGCCTCTGCAGGCGCCGCATCCGGTTGCTCAGCCCCGTTTGCCGGCGGCTGATCCATCACCAGATTCATCGACACGCCGCCTTCGAATCGCACCACTTCACCATTGTCCGTAATACGCATGCGCTGCCCGAGCAAAGTGCCGTTGAGCAGCTTCACATCCACCGGCTGATTCGAATCCACCGTTCCCTTGGCGATATCGACGACGGCATCGGTCAGTCGCGCCTCGTAGCCCGTGGTCGTCTGCAGGAAGATGTCCTTGGTCAAATGCAGCAATTGGGTCTTGGAATTAAAGTGGCCGGTCCGCGCATCAAGACTCAGCGTCGATTTGTCTTCCATGACCACCTTGGCGCGCAGGATGGACAATTCGAGATTATCGGGGTCCGTGAGGTCCTGGGTGGCCGCCTTGGCCCATAGCTCATAAGGCCGTCCGTCCGGCGAGAAACCGGCCAGATGCGGCGTCTCCATGGTGATCTTGGTGCCGGACACGACCAGATTGCCGATATCGACCGGCAGTTTGGTCAGGATCCGGAACGGATTGAAGATCGAGATGCCGACAATGGCCGCCATCGAGAGCAGCACGATGGCCGGGACCGCGATCCGCAGCACACGCACAAAGCGGCTATGGCGCGCTGCGGCCTTGAACCGCGCTTCCATGGTCACTTCGTAACGATCAGCCTGGATTGAACTCACCGCCGCTCCAACGGGCCAGCTTCAGGAGGCTGCCCGGCATCAGCTGATATTCTACGCTGAATTGCGCCGTTTTGCAGCCCCACGCACCAGAACGAGGAGTTTGGCCAAAACACGGCGGCGCGATCGGTCACAGGGCGCCCGGTGTCACAGTGCCGCAGGCAGCATCAGGAATGGGCGAAAATGTCCTCGTTTTCCCAGCCCGACAGATCGAGCCTGGCCCGGCTGGGCAGGAACTCGAAACAGGCCTGCGCCAGATCGGTGCGCCCCTCCCGCGCCAGCATCACATTGAGCTTTTCGCGCAGGGCATGGAGGTGCAAGACGTCCGAGGCCGCATAGGCCAGCTGGGCCTCGCTCAGCGTATCGCTGCCCCAGTCACTCGACTGCTGCTGCTTCGACAGATCGGTGCCCAGGACTTCGCGGACGAGGTCCTTGAGGCCGTGGCGATCCGTATAGGTGCGGCAGAGGCGCGAGGCGATCTTGGTGCAATAGACCGGCGACGGCATCACGCCGAGCGCGTTGTAGAGCGCCGCGAGATCGAAACGGGCGAAATGGAAGATCTTGGTGATGCCGGCATCGCCGAGCAGCTTCTTCAGGTTCGGCGCATCGGTATGGCCCATCGGAATCTGGACCACGTCGGCACTGCCATCGCCCGGCGAGAGCTGCACCACGCAGAGCCGGTCGCGATGCGGATTGAGCCCCATGGTCTCGGTATCGATCGCCACCGACGAGGTGTAGCGGCTCAAATCCGGCAGATCGCCGCGATGCAGGCGGATGGTCATGTGTGGTCAGGCCTCTATTCGCGCCCTCGATTCGAGAGCTTTTGGCCACTTTACCGTGCAATGATCGGGCTGACGAGAGACGCCCACCCTCCGGCGTGTTTCTCCCGCCACGGGAAGCTGACAGACTGACCGGCGACTCATCCGGTGGGCAGGAGATTGCAGATGAACGTTGCAAAACAGCGACCGCCCCGGTTTGCAGTCCTGATCGATGCCGACAACACCTTGTAACTTGCCGATCGCCGTTTCTGCTAAGCTTGGCAGTGCGGTGGCAGGCGGAAGACCGGAACACCCGAGGGACACCAAGCCCGTTGGGGAGCAAGGGTCTTCGCCTGCCGTTCCATCGAACCCGAACAGTCGCTTGGGCCGCTCTGCGAGCCCGCTTGCGCAAGGATGGGATCAGATGGACGCGATCTATATCGGCATCGATGTATCGAAGGATCGGCTGGACGTGGCGACACATCCCGGCGGCGAGAGTTTTGCGGTCGGTCGCAACGGCGCAGGGATCGACGAACTCATTGAACGGCTGCGGGCCATATCGCCGCGCGTGATTGCGATCGAGGCCACGGGCGGTTTCGAACGGATCGTGGCGGCGGGGCTCGCCGGGGCGGAGCTGCCGGTGGTGGTCGTCAATCCGGCACACGTCCGCTCCTATGCGGATGCCCTCGGCAAACGTGCCAAGACCGATCCGATCGATGCCATGGTGATCGCGAAGTTTGCCAAGGCGATCAAGCCAGCATTACGCCCGTTACCTGATGAAATGACGCGCCTGCTTGCCGATCTGGTCGCTCGCCGGCGCCAGATCGTCGAGATGATCGCGGCGGAAAGCCAGCGCGCGCAGCGCGTCAGCAATCCGCGGCTGAAGAAGAGCATCGCCCGGCTACGCAAGGCCCTCGAAAAAGAGTTGTCCGAACTGGACGATGACATCGGCGATCACATCCGCGGGACACCGGCATGGGCTGAGAAAGAAGATCTGCTGGCCTCGGTCCCCGGCATCGGTCCGGTGATTGCCAGCAGCCTGATTGCCGAACTGCCCGAACTGGGAACACTGGATCGCCGCCAGATCGCGGCCCTGGTTGGCCTGGCGCCATGGACGCGTCAATCCGGCAAATGGCGTGGCAAGAGCTTCACTGGCGGCGGCAGGGCGAAGATACGTAGCGCGCTATTCATGGGGGCGATGGTCGCCGCGCGCCATAATCCGCAGCTTAAATTGTTCCGTGACAAACCGGTGGCTGCCGGTAAGCCGAAGCTCGTTGCCATCATCGCGGTCGCCCGAAAGCTCCTCACCATCCTCAACGCCATCCTCCGGGACAAAACGCCATGGCAGCCCAAAAACGCTTGACCCGAAAGACAGTCGCTCCCCA
>JAEXHR010000028.1 GCA_023449855.1 Pseudomonadota bacterium
GCCGATGATGAAGCCGCAGCCGGTCGCGACCCCGGAGCAGCGACCGGCAGGCGGCGGGCAAAAGAAAGCGTCGATTTCGGTGGGCGCCATATCGAGATTCCAGCAGCAGCTCGAGGCGCATATCGAGCGCTATCAGCGCGAACCGGGCGGCAGCGGTACGGTGCTGGTTGTATTTGCCATGCGCCGCGATGGCACTCTGGTTCGTATCGGCGTGAAATCCAGCTCGGGGCGGCCGTTGCTCGATCGCGAAGCGCTGGAGACCGTCCGGCGGGCACAACCGCTTCCGCGCATTCCCGCCGATATGCCGGAGCTCGTCACCGTGCTCATACCTGTTGCATTTGACGCACGGTGATTGAATCCGTGATCGGCGATGGCAGGAATGCCAGTTCCGTAATCAATTTGTCATGAGCGGACGGTAACACCCTGCCTGCTGAGGTCGTGATCGGTTTGTGTATAAGGGCGGCAACCGTTGAGTGGGGTAGATCGTACAACGTTGCGGGACGTCTTGGCGGCCGATTATAGCGGCCTTTTCAAGCGTTTGACGCGAAAGCTCGGCTCTTCCGAGCTGGCGGGCGATGCCCTGCAGGAAACTTTCCTGCGCGTTGAGCGCATGTCGAATACGCCGGCCATCAGCAGCCCGAAGGACTATTTGTTCCGCATTGCAATCAACGTTGCGACCGACCGTCGCCGCGTCGAGCAGCGGCATCTCAGTCTCGATGCCATCGATGCCTTGCTCGACATTCCGGATGATGCGCCGGATGCCGCTGCGGTGGTCGAAGGGCGCCAGGATATCGAGGCGCTCGATCGCGCGCTGGCGGAGCTGCCGGCTCGCGCGCGCCAAGTCTTCATCGCGGCGGTTGTGAAGAAGCAGCCGGACCACGAAATTGCGGCGCAACTGGGCGTTAGTATCCGGACGGTTGAAATCGATCTCCGCAATGCTCTGAAACATTGCGCGCAGCGGCTCGACCGAACTTTGATCCGGCGCACGGGCGGCCCTCGCCCGCGCTAGAGCTCGGAGCTTGTATCGGCGATTGTCGATGCAAATTCAGGCAGATATTTGCTTCATTCGTTGTTGTCGAAGCCGGTTCGAAACTATCGGGCCGAAAAATTCTGTGCCATTAAGCGACGATTCGGCTGCGGGATAGCGTGGCCTCAACCGTCTAGTGCTTGAAGGTACTGTCATCCATTTCGATTCATCAGATCAGAAACCCCGCGAAATCCATGACCCGTATCATTCTTCCGGTCAGGTCTTTTATCGTCCCCGCGGGACCGGCTGTTGTATCGATCGAGCGCTGCAGGTCGTGGCCAAGTGACTGAGGCAGGCGACGATAACGGCTTGCTCGATCGGGCAATCGACTGGGTCGCTCTACTGCGCTCGGGGCGGGCCACGACTGAGGACGCTGAGCAGTTGCAGCGCTGGCGCGCGCTGAGTCCGGCGCATGAAGCTGCGTTCCGGCAGGCAGCTCGCCTGTATCGCGATCTCGGTACCATGGGCGCGGAGCTCGAGCGCCGGAATGTTCGGCCCTTCGTCGCCCGTCGTGCCGTGACGCGCCGTGCGTTGATCGGCGGAGCGATGGCGGCTTCGGTTGCGGGCTATATGGTGGTGAAGCCGCCGATGGAGCTGTGGCCCTCGCTGGCGGAAATGTCGGCGGACTATCGCACGGCGAAGGGTGAGCAGCTCGATGTCGCGCTGGCGGACAATGTCTCGCTCAAGCTCAATACGCAGACCAGCGTGGCGGTTCGCGGCAGCGGCATCAATCCGCGCATCGAGCTGATTTCGGGGGAGGCTGCGATTACCTCGCAACGATCGACGTCGGATCCGCTGGTGGTGATTGCTGCCGATGGCCAGATCGCGTCATCTGCCGGCGAAGTGAATATCCGCTGTATCGACGGGGTCGTGCTCGCAACCTGCATTCAGGGCTCGATCACTGTGAGCCATGGCGGGCGTAGCGTCGAGCTGACCGGCGGGCAACAGGTTTCTTATTCGGCGTCGGAGTCGCTCGGCAAGCCGTCGTCGGTGATTGATTCTGCCGTTCTGTCGGCGTGGCGCGAAAAACTGCTGATCTTCAAGGACAAGCCGCTTGCCGCCGTGGTCAGCGAGATCAACCGCTATCGCCCCGGCAAGATCGTCGTGACAAATTCCGATCTTGGCCAGCGCCTGGTCAACGGTACGTTCCATACTGACAAGCTCGACGATTTCGTCGCGCAGGTCCGCCAGCTCTATGCGGTGAAGGTACGGGCATTGCCCGGCGGCGTCGTTCTGCTGAGCTGACAGAGCACTGATATCATTCGGCAAACGGCGCGGGCGCAGCTCGTCGCGTAGCATTTCTGTCATCTTTCCCGCCAAGTGATTCGGCCCGCACGTTTTTCTTAATTTTCTTTTGCGGGTTGATGGTCGCCCAAACGTCTTCAGGACGTAGGGACCTGATTGCGAGCGCGCGGCTCGCTCTCGGCGTGCCCTCTTATGGGCTTGATGCATGCTTGTTTTTCTTAGAGACGATGTCGGCGCGAAGCTGCCGAAGTGGCGGTTTTTGCAATTCTCGGCTCCGGCAGTCCTGATGCTCGCAAGCATCGGCGCTCTCTGTGGCGCTTCTCAATCGGTTTATGCGGCTCCGAGTCAGCAGGCTGATGCAAAGTCTTCTGACGGCAAGTCTTCCGATGTCAAATCTTCCGATGGCAAGTCTGCGGGTGCGAAGGAGGCCGGCGGCAAGCCTGCGGCAGAGGCTGCGGCGCCAGCTGCGCCCGCCGCGCCGGCCCAGCGTTTCGATATCGACGACTTCGCCGTGCAGGGCGCTGACAAGCTGCCGCAGATCGATGTCGAAGAGGCGATCTATCCCTTCCTGGGTCCCAACCGTACGGCTGACGATGTCGAAAAGGCGCGTGCGGCGCTCGAAAAGGCGTATCACGACAAGGGCTTCCAGACCGTCAGCGTTTCCGTCCCGCAGCAGAATGCGTTGACCGGGCGGGTGATCCTGAAGGTGACCGAGATGAAGGTCGGTCAGTTGCGCGTGAAGAATGCTCGCTACTTCGATCTCGACAAGGTTAAGGACAGGGCTCCGTCGCTGAAGCCGGGTACCGTGCCGAATTTCAATACGGTGACGAAGGATATCGTCAGCCTCAATCAGTGGCCTGATCGTCGCGTGACGCCGGCGCTTCGTGCGGGTGTGACGCCGGGCACCGTCGACGTCGATCTGAACGTCGAAGACAAGGCGCCGTTCCACGGCAGCGTCGAACTCAACAATCGTCGTTCGCCGAATACGACGGGGTCAAGGCTCATCGGTACGGCGCGCTACGACAATCTGTGGCAGCTCGGCCATTCGTTCAGCTTCACCTATCAGGTCGCGCCGGAAAATCCGAAGGATGCCGAAGTGTTCTCGGCTTCGTATCTCGCGCGCTTCGAGGATATCGACTGGCTCACCGCGCTCGTCTACGGCGTGAAATCGAGCAGCGACGTCGCCACCGTCGGTGGCATGAATGTCGTCGGTCCCGGTGAGATCATCGGCGCCCGCGCAGTGATGACGCTGCCGGCCCGTGAAAACTTCTTCCATACCCTGTCGGCTGGTATGGACTACAAGCATTTCGATCAGACCATGCGGGATCTGAGCGGCAACGGCTTCGGCACGCCGATCACCTACTTCCCGGCCGTCGCCAGCTACGGCGCCACCTTCCAGGGCGAGAAGTCGCTGACCCAGCTCAACGCATCGATCACCGCTGCCATGCGTCCGGTGGGCGACGACTGGCGCGAGTTCGACAACAAGCGCGCCTGGGCATCCGGCAGCTTCACGCATTTGAACGTCGATCTCGCCCATACCCACGAACTGCCTGAAGGCTTCCAGTTCTGGACCAAGGTCGCAGCACAGGTCTCGGACGGTCCGCAGGTCTCGAGTGAGCAGTTCAGTGTCGGCGGCATGGATACGGTGCGCGGCTATCTCGAATCCGAAGTGCTGGGCGATGACGGTATCGTCGGCAATATCGAAATCCGCTCTCCCGATGTCGGCAGCATGCTGCAGAAGGAAATGAAGGACGAGACCGGGCAGGGCAACGCGCGTTTCACGACCTTCAATGAATGGCGCTTCTTCGGTTTCGTCGATGGCGGTCATGTTCGCGTGCAGCGGCCGCTGCCCGAACAGCAGTCGCGTTTCGACGTCTGGAGCTATGGCGCGGGCACTCGTTTCAAGGTCTTCGAAGGCTTCAATGGCTCGATCGCCTATTCGGTGCCGATGATTACTCAAGCTTACACGCATGCCAATACTGGGCGCGTGAACTTCCGTATTTGGGGTGAATTCTGATGACGATGGGGAACGGTCACATGAGCATGGGCGTCTCTAGCCTGCGCCGGCGAATGAAGAATGCGGCTGCGGGCCTCGCGCTTGGTTTCGCTGCAGCGATGACGCTGTTTCCGTCCACGGCCAATGCCTGGTGGAACGATGAGTGGCAGCTGCGCAAGAAGATCAATATCGATGCGAGCGCCACCGGCGCCAACATTACCGATCCGATCGGCACTGTTCCGGTGCTGGTGCGCCTGCATTCCGGCAACTTCCGTTTCAGCCTGGCCAAGGATGACGGCAGCGATCTGCGCTTCGTCGCCACCGACGACAAGACTCCGCTGAAGCATCACGTCGAGAAGTGGGATGCCCTGCTCGGTGAAGCACTGGTCTGGGTTTCGGTGCCGAACGTGGCGCCGGGCGCCAAGTCGGATTTCTGGATCTACTACGGCAACAAGAAAGCCGCAGCGACCAACGATTCCAAGGGCACTTACGATGCCGACACCGCTCTGGTCTATCACTTCAACGAGCGCGGCACGCCGGCGATCGATGCGTCGGTCTGGGCCAACAATGCGCAGAGCGTCGGCCAGCCGGCTGACGGCTCGCTGATCGGCACCGGCCTGCGTCTCGACGGTCGCAACATCGTCACGCTTCCGGCTTCGCCGTCGCTCGGCATGGCGGACGGTGCGCCGTTCACCTTCTCGACCTGGATCAAGCCGGCCGCCGCTGTGCCGAACTCGGCGCTGTTCAGCCGCCGTGATGGCGCCAACGGCCTGGTGATCGGTCTCGATAACGGTTCGCCGTTCGTCGAGGTGAGCAATGCCGCTGGCACGCAGCGCAGTGGTGCTGGCGCGCCGGTTGCCGCCAATTCGTGGAATCATCTGGCAGTCGTCGCTGCCAGCGGGACTGTCACCGTCTATCTGAACGGTACGGCCTATGCGACTCTGAACGCCTCGCTCCCCGCCTTGACCGGTGTGGCGCGCCTGGGCGGCGATGCCCCGCCGCCTGCGGCCGCTGCCGCCGCAGCGCCTGCGGCCGATGCCGCAGCTCCTGCCGCCGACGGAACCGCTCCTGCCGCTGATGCCGCTGCAGCCCCTGTTGCAGTCGCAGCGATGGCCGGTTTCGTCGGCGACATCGACGAACTGCAGATCTCCAAGATCGCGCGTTCGCCGGGCTTCATCAAATTCGCTTCGGTCGAGCAGGGCACCGAGCCCGCCAAGCTGATCGCCTTCAGCAACGATGAAGAGACCGCCAGCTGGATGTCGGGCCACTTCGCCATCATCCTGAAGGCGGTGACCATCGACGGCTGGATCGTGATCGGCCTGTTGATGATCATGGCCGTTGCCAGCTGGATCGTGACCTGGGATCGCGTCAGCTACATGAAGCGACAGGCCAAGGCCAACGACCGCTTCATGAAGAGCTTCCGTCAGCTCGCCGACAACCTGACGGCGCTCGACCGCGGCGAAGTCGACGAAAACGCGGCCGTGCTTGGCAGCAAGCTCGACGACGAAGAAGCGCAGGTGGTCCGTGCGTCCTCGCTGTACCGCATCTATCACGTCGGTGCTGAGCAGATCAGCAACCGCTTCGCCAACACCGACATGATCCGCCTCAACGGCGCATCGATCTCGGCGATCCGTGCCGCTCTCGACAGCATGTTCGTCAAGGAAAGCCAGCGCCTCAACAAGCTGATGGTGGTGCTGACCATCTCGATCTCTGGCGGCCCCTTCCTCGGCCTGCTCGGCACCGTGGTCGGCGTCATGATCACCTTCGCGGCCATCGCGGAAAGCGGCGACGTCAACGTCAACGCCATCGCACCGGGCATCGCGGCGGCGCTCGTCGCCACCATCGCCGGCCTGTTCGTCGCTATCCCTGCGCTGTTTGCCTACAACTACCTGGTGACGCGTATCGGCGAACTGACCTCCGACATGCAGGTCTTCATCGACGAGTTCGTGACCAAGATGGCCGAATTCTACTCGAGCGAGCCGGTCGTCGATCATCGCCAGGCTGCCGAGTAAAAACGATGCAGCTCCAGGCCAAGAACAAGCCGTACGACGACATCAACATCACGCCGATGTTGGACCTCGCCTACGTGCTGCTGATCATCTTCATCGTGATGACGACGGCGACGGTGCAGGGCCAGAAGGTCAATCTGCCCAAGGCCTCCGCCGCCCCGAGCCTTGCGACCCCGACCACCAAGGCGATCACCGTCTCGAACGACGGCAAGATCTTCCTCGACACCATTCCGGTGACGCTGCCCGAACTGGAGCAGCGTCTGGTGCAGCAGAAAGCGCTGACGCCCGAATTTCCCGTGGTTCTGCGCGGCGACGCGCAGACCCAGTACCAAAGCGTGATGGACGTTCTCGATCTGCTCGGCCGGATCGGCCTCTCGCAGGTCGGCCTCGCCACCAAACCTCTCGTGAAGTAACACCGCGATGCAGACCGCCAGCCATATTGACGACCATACCAAGGGCGCTTTCGCGACCCTCTGGGCGTGGCTGCGCCGTGCTGCGTCCGGAGCGGCAAACGACGAGGCGCGGCAGGACAATGCTACGCCGCTGTCGCCGGCCAGTGTCGGTCTCGCTCATGAGCCCGGCATCGTGCTGCCATTCCCGCTGCGCGGCGAAGCGCTGCTGGTTCGCCTCGCCGAGCTGCTGCGTCGCCGCGTCGCCGAGCTGGTGCCGCAATGCGAACGGCTGTCGCTGACGCTATCGCATCATCCGGCGCTGCGCCTGTCGATCGACGAGAGCGCATTCATCGAATTCGACGCACCTAGCGCCGAGTTCAATCTGGTGATCGAAGCGCCAAGCGGCACGCGGATGATCATCCAGACAACGGATTTCGATGCAGTGGTGAAATTCGTTCTGCAATACGTCGTTGAGAAACTGTCCGACGACGCCGTGCTGGAGGCCGCATCGTGAAGAAGCCGTCGCAAAAAGGCCCGAATACTGAAACGGGCAGCAATCGCGGCGCCTACTGGCGCTACGGTGCGGTCGTCGCAGTTGTCGCTGCGTTCTTCGTGGGCGGCTGGTTCGTGGTCATGAGCGGCAGCGATATGCCGCCGCCGAAGCAGGTGCGCGAGCTGACGGTGGTGAACATCGTGCCACCGCCGCCGCCGCCTCCGCCGCCCGAGCAGAAGATGCTTGAGCAGCCGAAGGTGACAGAAGAGACCAAGATGATCGAGCAGCCGCTCGATGAGAAGCCACCGGAGAAGCCGGCCGACGAGCCTGTCAAGGACGCGAAGAGTGAGGAGCCTCCGGGTCCCCTGTCACTCGATGCCAAGGCCACCGGTCCCGGCGATCTGTTCAATCTCGGCAGCAAGGTCGGCGGCAACCCCTATGGCGGCCGCGGCGGCGGCGGCAGCAAGTTCGGCTGGTACGCCTCGATTGTGCAGACGCAGATTGAAGCAGCGATCCGGGCCAACGAGCGCACCAAGAATGCGGTGATGCAGCTGCAGTTCCGCATCTGGGCCGACAATACCGGCCGCATCAGCCGCGTCGAGCTCGTCAATTCGAGCGGCAGCGCCGAGGTGGACGCCGCCATTCGCAACGACGTCATCGGCAGGCTGACGCTGCGGGAACCGCCGCCGAACGACATGCCTATGCCCATCAATGTCCGGGCGACCGGACGCAAGCCAACGTAATTCGCGCGGCCGGGGGACGGCCAAGCAAACATCACTTCGACTAGCAGGGGACTTGATCCGATGTTCGACAGAAAGACCGATACCGCCCGGCGCGTGCTGCCGCTCGCAGTATCGATGTGCGCGCTGACCCTCGCCGTGCCGGCCTTGGCACAGGATGGCGAAGCTCGTAGCAATTCCAAGCGCCCCTCAGTGTCGCGTGCGAAGCCGGTTGCGCCGAATTCCACGACGAGCCTGGTCAATCTGCTGATCAAGCAGGGTGTCATCACCGAAGAACAGGGGACGGCGCTGATCAAGCAAGCCGAAGACGAAGCCTATGTGCAGCGCGAAGCCGCCAAGGGCGCTTCGGCCCGTGCCGAGGAAGCTTCGAAGGCTGCAACGGCTGCAGCTGCGGCAGCATCTCCTCCGGGCACCAAGCACGTCACCTATGTGCCGGAAATCGTGAAGCGCCAACTGCGCGACGAGATCAAGCGCGAAGTGATGGCCAAGGCCGAGAAGGAAAATTGGGCCTCGCCAGGCAAGTATCCGGAATGGGCGCAGCGCATCCGCTTCAGCGGCGACATGCGTGCGCGCTATGAGGGGCAGTTCTTCCCGACCGGTAACGACCCGCGTCTGGTCAATTTCAACTCGATCAACACGGGTAACCCGTACGACCTTTCGGACGCTAATCCGTATTTCGCTCCGACCTTGAATACCAGCCAGGATCGCGATCGCGCGCGCTTCCGTCTGCGTGTCGGTGCCGACATCGATGTTGCTGACAATGTGCTTGCCGGTTTTCGTTTCGCCAGCGGTGACAGCAACTCGCCTGTAACTCTGAACCAGACGATGGGCGGCAATGGCGGAAATTTCTCGAAATACGCGCTGTGGATCGACCGCGCCTATCTGCGTTACCAGCCGTCGAACGATTTCAGCTTCTCGGTGGGCCGCTTCGACAATCCGTTCTGGTCGCCGACCGATCTCGTCTGGTATCGCGATCTCGGCTTTGATGGCTTCGCAGCACAACTGAAGCACGAGGTAGCGCCGGGTATTACGCCATTCCTCGTGGCCGGTGCATTCCCGACCTACAACAGCGATCTGAATTTTGGTTACAACATCGACCAGAATTTGGTTCAGAATGGTTTGCCCGGTAAATACGCGAGCAACGACAAGTGGATGTACGGCGTTCAAGCTGGCGTGGGCGTGAAGTTTGACCCGCAGTCTAGCTTCCGCTTCGGTGTCGCTTATTACGACTTCACCAACACCCAGGGGCGCGCGTCGTCGAACTGCTTCGTCTTCGGCACCGCAGATGTCTGCGATACCGATCTGACGCGTCCGTCTTTTGCGCAGAAGGGCAATACCTACTACACCCTGCGCAACATTGCGGCGGATCCGGCGCTTGCGGGTGGAACGATTCAGCCCGCCTATCAGTACTTCGGTCTGGCCAGCCAGTTCCGTCCGGTCGTGGTTAGCGGTCAAGTCGATCTTGGCGATTTCCATCCCGTCCATGTCGTGATCGACGGCGAATACGTCAACAATACCGCCTTCGATCGCGATGCCCTCTTGGCGCTTGATCGCACTAACGCTTACAGAGCACGTACGCTTGCCAATAATACCGCCCCAACCTCGGACGGCACCACCGGCCCCTTCAACGGCGGCAACCAGGGCTGGATGACCCGCGTGACTGTTGGTCATAAGCAGGTCAAGACGCTGTGGGATTGGAACGTCCATGTCGGCTACAAGTATCTCGAATCCGACGCCATGATCGACGCCTTCGTCGACTCGGATTTCGGCCTCGGCGGTACCAACCTCAAGGGCTATTTCATCGGTGGCAATCTCGGTCTGTCCGACAATGTCTGGGCCTCGCTCCGCTACATGAGCGCCAACAACATCGCCGGTGGCCCGTACTCGGTTGACATCGTCCAGTTCGACCTGAACGCGAAGTTCTGATCATGCGCAGACACATCCTCACTGTTGCCGCGGTTCTCTCGTCACTGGTGTGTGTCGAGGCGCGCGCCGATGCAGAGTCCGACAAGCTGCGCGAAGCATTGCGCAGCCTGACTGCCCAGACCCGCTCGCTGGAAGATCAGCGGGCGTCGCTCCAGGGCAAGGTCGCGGAAGCCGAGCGCGAGAAGGCTGCACTGAATTCGCAGATCGCGGCGGCCAAGGCCCAGGTCAAGGAAGTCGAGAAGATGCACCGCGAGGCGGTGGACGAATTCAACCAGCGTCTGGAAGATCGCAACCAGACGCTGGAGAAGTGGAAGGCGGCCTACGAAGAAGCCGCTACCGTCGCCCGCGCCAAGGATGCGGAGCGCGCCAAGTTCGAGGGAGAGGCGACGGCCTACAAGGCCAGCACCAAGAGCTGCGTCGCCAAAAACGGCCAGCTCATGAAGGTTGGGCGCGATCTGCTGCGTCGTTATGAAGGCGTGTCCTTCGGCGACATTGCAGTTATCAATGAGCCATTGACCGGTGTGCGCCGTGTCGAGGTTCAGAACATCCTGCAGGACTACGAAGACAAACTGCTCGAGCAGAAGGTTATTCAATAATGCGTTTGCGTTCATCCCTCATGCTCGCGACGGCAACAAGCGTTGCCGTCGTTTCGGCTCTCGCCGTGTCGTCGGCCCATGCACAGACGGCGATGCAGCCGGCGCAGTCGCGTATCGCGCAGGCCCCAGCCCCAGCTCCGGCGAAGCAGCCGGCCCGTCCGGCGGCGGCTCCCGCCGCGCCGGCGGCTGCCGCTCCGGCACCATCGACCACGGTCGCCGCGGCGAAGTCCTCGGGCGAAATCGTGGCCCGCGTCGGCAATAACGACGTCAGCGCCGACGATATGCGCAACTTTATCGCGACCCTCGGGCCGCGCGAACAGGCCGCTCTCGCGCAGGATCCGGCCTTGCTCAGCCAGGCCGTGCGCGTGATGCTCTCGAACCGCCTCGTGATGCAGGAGCTTGCCGTCAAGAAGTGGGACAAGCAGCCGCAGATCGAAGCGCAGCTGGAGAAGGTGCGCGAGAGCGCGCTGGTCGAGCTCTATTTGCAGTCGGTATCGAATCCGCCGGCGAATTTCCCGAGCGAGGACGACCTGCAGAAGGTCTATGAGGCTAACCGTGCCTCGTTCCAGGTGCCCCGGCAATATCAGCTCGGTCAGATCTATATCGCTCTGCCGAAGGATGCCGACAAGGCGACCGCCGATGCCGCCAGGAAGAAGGCGGACGAGGTGCAGAAGAAGCTGAAGGCTCCCGGCGCCGACTTCGCAGCCATCGCGCGCGCCGATAGCGCCGCCAAGGAAAGCGGCGAGCGCGGCGGCGATCTCGGCCTTCTGCCCGAAGACCAGATCCGTCCGGAAATCCGCACCCAGATCGCAGGTCTGGCCAAGGGAGCCGTGTCCGAGCCGATTACGATGGATGACGGCATCCACTTCATTCGTCTGATCGACACAAAAGTGCCGTATACGCGCACTCTGCCGGAAGTTCGCGATGCGCTGGTCCGCCAGATTCGCCAGCAGCGCGCTGCCCAGTTGCGGCAGAATTATCTCGCTGAACTTCTGAAGCAGCAACCGCCGATCATCAATGAGCTGGCACTCGCCAAGCTCCTCGATGGCAAGAAGAACTAAGGAGTATCAGTATGTCCGACACCAATCTCGCTAGCCTTACGCTGGAAGCCCTGCGTGACCTGATGCAGAACTCGGGATACCGGGTTGAGCTCGTGTCCGATGCGGCGGCGAATGTTTCGCTGCTCCGCTCGTCGACCGCCGGTTTCGCTTTCGACATCCGTCCGGGTAACCGTCTGGCCGCCGACGAGAAGAGCTTCGTGGATTTCACCTTCAGCGCCTGGCTGAATGTCGAAGGTGAATTGCCGCTCGACATCGTCAATCGCTGGAACGCGCTGCGCCGCTTCGGCCGCCTGCAGCTCGTGCCGGGCTTCCTCGCCATGACCATGGACGTCTCGCTGATCGGCGGAGTCGCACCGAACTATGTGCGCGCGCAGGTCGAAATCTGGGATCATCTGGTGCAGGCGCTGGTGCCTTATCTGCGTGAAGAGCTGCAGAAGATCACTTCGGACAAGTCCGCCGATGTCGCTCCGGCGGCGCCGGAAGAGGTGCCTGCCGAAGCCAAGGTGGCTTGATAGGTCTGGACTGATGACGGCAGGCCGTTTTGTTTCGAGCATTGATCGTGGCGCGCTTCGTTCGGGCGCCACATTGATGTTGGCTGCCGGCTTGCTGTCGGTTCTCGCTGTCTCGGCTCATGCGGAGCCGATCGGCAACAATATGCGTGTGGCCTCGGTCGAGACCGAGGTCGCGCAAGCGGAGTCGAACGCCGCCAAACCGGATGCGGCGAAGCCCGCGGCCGCACGGGTTGATGCACCGCCGGCCTCACCGATGGTGTCGTCGACACCCATCAGCGCTGCCAATCCACGCGCGCTTTACCGTGCGCTGATCGAGCGTGAGGTGCGCCACACCAGTCTGCCGGCTGATGTCGCCGAGGCTGTGATGGGCGTGGAGAGCGGTTACAACCCGGCTGTGATCGGTGCCGATGGCGAGATCGGCCTGATGCAGGTGATGCCGCCGACGGCGCGGATGCTTGGCTATACCGGTTCGATGGCGGATTTCGCCGCGCCTGAAATCAACATCAAATACGGCGTGATGTATCTCGCACAGGCCTGGGCGAGGGCAGGCGGCGACCTCTGCACCGCGCTGATGAAATATCGTGCCGGGCATGGCGAGACCCGGTTCTCTCAGCTGTCGGTCGATTACTGTATCAGGGCTCGTACGCGCTTGGCGGCCAAAGGCTATCCTTTGACCGGCAGCGTGCCGGTCGCGACCTTTGGCTTCCGTCCCGGTGGCGGGGGCAGCGCGCTCGCCATGGCGAGCTGCCGCAAAGGCTGCCTGAATATCGGCGGTGGCGGGCGTGTGGATTTCGCCGCCCTGAACAATCGCCTGGCGCAGGTCGCCATCCAGGTCAATACTCCGCGAACGCCAGGAAAGTAACGCGCCATGATCGCCCGGCTTTCTGCGCTGCTGTTGATGGCCCTCGCAATGCCGGCCGTTGCGCAACAGCCGCCACCTGCGGAGCCGAAGCCTGAGTTGATCATCGGTGGTCAACAGGCTCCGACGCGCACCTTCGAGCGCTGCGTCGATGTCGAGATCGGCGGCGCGCGTAGCTATGGCTGTCTTAACGAGACCCTGAAGCGCGATGTCGACAAGGTCGCCCCCAGCCTGAACCTGCCGCCGATCGACGCCCGCTCGGCCGACACCAAGCTGGGCATCGTCAACATTCCCGCGGTCCAGCAACAATACGGGTCCAATTTCGGCCGCTCCGTGGTGCCGTTCCGCGTGCCGCAGCCAGTCTTCGGCACGACACCCCGACGATAGATCGCGATGTCCGTTCCAGCTCTGACACGAATCGGGCCGATGACCGGTGATGCGCGCGGGGCCGGTCCGAGCCTGTATCAGTGGCGCTATGTCTGCGCGTTGACGGCCGTCGCGGTGATCGTCTCTGCGGCATCGCCGGCATCGTCGCAGTTCTTGTTGCCGACCAGAACTGAAGCGCCGTCCCTGGCGCCGCCAAAGCCGCTGACCCGGGCCGATCTACCGCCTGTCGAGCGTGGCGAACGCGCCGGTACCGGGTTTTTCGTGGATGATCAGGGGCATCTCCTGACTGCACGGCACGTGGTTGAGGGCTGTGGCCGCATCGTCGTGCACAAGGAAGGGCGCAGCATGAGCGTGCGGCTTGTCGCGATGTCGACGCCGTATGATCTTGCTCTGCTGCGGGCACCGAAAACGCGTGGCATCGCGGCGGTGTTTCCGCGCACGGTCACGTCGTCGATCAATGACATGGTGTTTGCTGCCGACTACACCGCTTTGCCGACCATGGTGACGCGCGGTGGTACGCTGGCCAATGCGTCGGTGAGCAAGACGTCGGGCGGAGACGAAGCAGGGCACATTGCCATTACGTCCACCGTGACCTTCGGCGCGAGCGGTGCGCCCGTGCTGGATTCCCGCGGTCTTGTCGAAGGCGTTGTCAGCCGCCGTACGAATATCAACCGCGTTCTGGCTGTCGGCGCAGCCGGAGCGAAGTCATTTCTCGCATCGAGCAATGTCCGGCCTCAGGAGGACGATCGTCCGCAACTCAGCGGATCGGCCTCGCGTGCCCATCGTGCGGCGAGCATCTCCGCGCGTGTCGTTTGCCTGAACTAGAGGAGCTACCGCGATGTCACAATTGAATGGTTCATCTGCGATCCCAAAGGCGAGCAAGCTTCGTACGCTGCTGGCCTCTCTCGGCCTTGTCTCCATCGCAGCATCGCCAGTCGTCGCTCAAGCGCTCGATTACCGCAGCCCGGATGCAGCGCCGCCGTCCTGGGGGCAATTCTCAAAACTGGTGAAGTATCGGTTCGAGGAGTGGATGGGCGCCGACGAAGCGGTAGCCAATCGCTTCCGCGCCTGGCTGAAGGAAAGCGGCGGCACCGCCAATGGCGCGCCGACATCGATCGTTGTCAAGGCCTGGCTCAATCCGGATGGCAGCGTCGAGAAAGTGTCGTTTGCACCGTTCAAGGACGAGCGTGCCACCAACGACCTGCGCACCGTGCTGACGCGCGGCAATGTTGGCGAAGCGCCGCCGCCGGAAATGTTGCAGCCGATCAATTTGCGATTCTCGCTCAATATTGCGAAAGACTGAGTGAATGGACTTTCGGGCTGCGTGCAGCCCGGAAGTCTGTCGATTTGACGATGGCCGACCTAGCCACGGTCAGACATCGTGTGTTGCTTAATCCACTTCGGCCAAAGCCTGCCTGATCGCCTGCTCGACAGGCGAGTAAGCTGCATCATCGCGCGTAAGCTGGAGATTGCCCACCGGCAGCAAGGATGGCTGCGCCATGAAGCGAGCCTCCGTGCCCCGATGCGGCTGTGCGGAATGCACCAGGAACGGGTGACAAAGATAGACTGTGCCGGCCTGACCTGTCGCCTGCACCTCGGGACGATGCGCACTCTCCGTAAAGCCATTGTCAGCAAGTTCACCGAGCGAAAGCCCGGCCTCTCCATGAGGTGCAAGGATGCGGGCGATGTCACGATGCGAGCCTGCACGGATTCGCGTCGGCGCATCGTTCTCACCGACATCAGAGAGCAGGAACAGCATCAGCAATGCACGCCCCTTCGAGACGATATTGGCGCGCCACGCCATGAAGTCTGGATTCTCCAGACCGAAGGAGACGTCCACGTGCCAGCCAGCGTCGCCGGGATCTTCCGGCGAGGGGAAGCGTATCGGGAAGGTGCCCAGCCCGCCTGGCGGCAACCAGTGGCCACTGCCGACAAGCTGATCATAGGCGTGATGCAGCACCACGGTATTGGCCGCAGCCCGGAACGGCGGCTGTGTGTAAAAGCCGAGCCGGATGACGGGCCTTGTCCAGGTGCTGCGATCGTTAGGATCGCAGCCGGTGTTACGCCAGAGGATGGCGCGACATTCGTCGGCGACCGCTGCAGGAAAGGCGTCGTCGATTCTGACATAACCGTCGCGGACAAACTGCGTCAGATGCGCGTCGCCAAGCGCGCGCAGGGAAGGTGTATTTGGCATGAGTGAAGACTTTCAATTGATCAGGCAAACCGGATGCGTTCCCGCGTTGCGGGTTGCATCATTCAGATCGGTTTGAGCGCATGGCGTTCAAATCCGGCGGGGCCGCAGGCCCGGCTCAGATTTGGAAGAACGCCGTCTTGATCATCATCTTCATGCGATGAGGTTATCGCCGCTGGCCTGCAGCGTCAACGCGGTGCCGCTTGCGCGTCCTTGAGGAACGCGAGCAGCAGCCGGCCCACTTCGCTCGCTTGTTCCTGCTGCACCCAGTGGCCGGCGCCGTCGATCAGATGCACGGCGCGCATGTCGGTGCAGGCGGTCTTCTGCATGATCTCGATCGCGCCCGGACGCTGATAGATGCCCCAGTCCTGCAGGCCCGAGATGAAAGTCGAGGGCACATCGATAGTGCGGCCGGAGAACAGACCGTAGTCGGCGTTGAACATGCCTGTGGTGTTGCAGCGATACCATTGCAGGCCGCCTTGAAAGCCGGTGCGGGCATATTCGGCGCTGTAATAAGCGAGTTCGCTCTCGGGCAACCATGCATTGGCGGCGATGGCCTCGCGCGATGGCATTTCCTTTGCGACGGTCTCAGCCATCGTCTCGGCAGCGTCCATCACATAATAGGTTGGTAGTTTCGCGAGCTCGGTGGCCGTCCAGCCTTGCAATGGATAGGGCTTGTTGTCGGCCCAGTCCGCACTCTTGTGATGATAATAGGCGCGCAGAAAATCATGCACGCCTTGCGGCGCATGCTGCATGTGATCATTGGCTTCGCGCGTCGCGTAGTACCATTGATAATGTTTTCGCGGACGCGGCAAAGCGGCGAGGTCGCGATGCACGGGATCGTCGGCTTTTGCTGCGGTGGGCTTGCCGGCCGTATCGAAGGGGATGGCTGGCGGGCCGGAGAAGGGTGCGCTCATCAGCGCGACGGAGCGGAATACATCCGGCCGCGTCAGCGCACACCATGCGGCGACGGAACTGCCGAAATCATGGCCGACCACGGCATCGACGTGGCGATGGCCGAGCGCGAAGATGAGGCCGAGCGCGTCGCGGACGAGATTGAGCAGGTTGAACGGACGCAGGTCGCCGTCGTAGTCGGCGCTCCAGCGGGTGGTGCGGCCATAGCCGCGCTGATCCGGCGCGATGACGTGATAGCCCGCGCTCGCCAACTGCGGCATCACCTTGCGCCAGCTGTAAGCGAGTTCGGGGAAGCCGTGCATCAGCAGCACGCAGGGGCGGCCGGGCATCTCATGTCCGGCTTCCAGCACATGCATGCGCAGGCCGTTTATGCCCTCGACGAAGCGCGAGCGAATACCGGGGGGCAGAATGTCGGAGCTGATGGGATCGAGAGCTGTCACGTTGCCTCCATGTGCTCTTGTGCGGCACGTTCTTGTAGGATGGGTAGAGCGAAGGCGCGTAGCGCCGCAGTGAAACCCATCACCGCCGGGCGCAAGTGGTGATGGGTTTCGCTGCGGTGTACCCATCCTACGGCTGCGGCACTATCGCGTAAAGCGCGCCACCAATTCGACATGCGGGGTATGGCGGAATTGATCGACTGGCGTGACGTTGCGGAGCTTGTAACCGCCGTCGATCAGGATTCTGGCATCGCGCGCAAAGGTCTGAACGTTGCAGGAGACCGCAACGACCAGCGGCACCTTGCTGGCGACGAGCCGCTCGGCCTGTGCCTGCGCACCGGCGCGCGGCGGATCGAACACGACGGCATCGATATCGCGCAACTCCTGCGCCACCAGCGGGCGACGGAACAGATCGCGTGCCTCGGCCTTGATTGGCTTCAGGCCTTTGGTGTCCTTGATGGCCTGCTGCAGCGAGGCGATGGCCTTTGCGTCACTGTCGAGCGCATGCACCTTCGCCTTCGCGGCGAGGCGCAATGCGAAGGGACCGATGCCGCAGAACAGCTCCGTGATGGTCTTTGCGCCCTTGCAGTGCTGCAGAACCAGCGCGGCGAGGGCGTCCTCGCCGGCTGCGGTGGCCTGCAGGAACGAGCCCGGCGGCAAGCCGACGCTTGCGGTGCCCATGGTCACGACCGGCGGCGCGCGCATCAGCACGAGTTCGCCGTGGCGGGTCAGGCGAGCCAGCTTATGCTCGGCCGCAAGTGCGGAGAGTTTTGAGATCAGCGTCGTCGAGATGGGCCCGCTGCCGCGAACATCGATGTCGAGGCCGTTGTCGGCAGCGGTGATCTGGATGTCGAGCGGCTTGGCCATGGGCTTCAAGAGCTCGGCAATCGCGCGTGCGGCGTTGAGCGCGCCGGATAAAGCAGGGTCAAGGATCGGACAGGTATCGATCGCCACGATGGTATGGCTGGCAGCCTCGGCGAAGCCGACTTGGGTCTCGCCGTCCTTGTAGCGTGCATGAAGCGTGACGCGGCGGCGGCCGGCGCCGTGAGCATCAATCAAGGGATCGACGGGGCAATCGATCTGCGCCTGGATGAGCGTATCGATGACGATCTGGCGCTTCCACGCCTGATACGGTGTCGGCTGCCAGTGCTGGATCGCGCAGCCACCGCAGCGGGTGAAATAGGTGCAGAACGGATCGATGCGCTCGGGGCTTGCCTGCTCGATCCGAGCGAGTCGGCATTTGCCGTCGCTGGTTTCGCCTGCGACGATCTCGCCGGGCAGTGTGAACGGCACATAGAGAGGCGGGTGATCGATGCTGACGCCATCGCCGCGATGGCCGACATGGTCGATAGTGATACGCTCAGCCACGCCGCGCACCCATGAAGAATTCGATGTTGCCGTCACCGCCCTTGATCGAGGATGGGAAGACCTCGATATCGGTGCAGCCTAGCTCTTTCGCGAATGCGGTGATGTCGTCACAGATCGCCTGATGTACGTCGGCGTTCTTGATGATGCCGCGTTTGGACTGCTTCCGGTCGGCCTCGAATTGCGGCTTGATCAGCGCCAGCAGAGACATCGACGCGGCGGCGAGCGACAGGGCAACGGGCAACACGGCCTTCAGCGAGATGAAGCTGACATCGATGACGACCACATCGGGCCGCGCGGGCAGGCGCCTGTTCTCGAAATTGCGGATATCTGTTTCTTCCATCGAGACGATCTTCGGATGGCCGCGCAGGGACGGATGCAACTGCCCCGTTCCGACATCGATGGAAAATACCATGCTGGCGCCATTGGCGAGCAGCACTTCGGTAAAGCCCCCGGTCGAAGCACCGACATCGAGGCAGACGTGATCTTCGATCTCGATCGGATAGTGCTCGAGCGCGCCGGCGAGCTTGACGCCTCCGCGCGAGACCCAGGGATGCGCGGGCTCGGCCTCGATCATGGCATCGGGCAACAGCAATTCGGAAACCTTGGCGACCTGCTTGCCATTTGCAGTGACGAGGCCAGCCTCGATGGCGGCCTGGGCGCGGGCGCGGCTCTCGAAGATGCCGCGTTCGACGAGGAGGGTATCGGCGCGCTTCTTCGACGCGGCAGCAGGAGTCGTAGATTTCGTCATGATCAGTAGGATGCAGCGATTTTCAGGCATGCTTCGAAGCTGGTCAGATCCTGCCATAGATCGGACGGTGTTTCGCGCGGGACTATCAGCGGCGAACCATAGAGGTCGAGCGCGTGGATCATCATGAGATTGTCGGCCAGGCCGAAATTCTCGACGGTCAGGCCGTCCTTGTCGATGAGGTGGCTATTGCTGTCGGTGATCTCGGTCATGCGGCGCACGCGGTCCACATAAGGCGAGGGATCGTTGCAATAGCCGAAACACAGCTTGCCATGGCCCGCCATGAAGCCGAGCTCGAACACCGTACCTGCATCGGCGCTGGGGCCGCGGAACGGCGTGAGATTGGCGATGATGATGTCGCAGCGGGTCATCATGGCTTCATTGCCATGGAAGATCTGACGCGAGGCGTCGTCGGCTTTCACATCCACATCGTTATCGAGCGGGAAAAAACCGTGGACGCCGTAGCGCTTGCAGAGTGCGACCTTACGCCGGCCGATCTCAACGGCGTTGGGCAGGAAGACGTCGGGGCCTGCGAGATAGATGTTCATGAAATCCCCGTCGTGATCGTGAAGCGGGCCGACCTTGGCGCGCCAATTCAGACGAGAGCGAGGCAATCCGATGCGTCGATGCGATTGGCCTCGTGTTCCTCAGCTTGTCACCGCCCGGCTTGACCGGGCGATCTAGTATACACTGGAATGTCTGAGTTTACTGCGTCGCCCGGTCGAGCCAGGCGACGACAGTCAGAATTTGCCTCAGGCGAGCTTGACGGTCTCGGCAGAAAAATCCTTGCCGAGGGTCTCGAACACCTTCTTGACGATACCCTTCGAGTCCAGGCCAGCCTGGGCATACATTGCCGCCGGCGAGTCGTGATCCTGGAAGATGTCGGGCAGCACCATGGAGCGCATGCGCAGACCGCCGTCGAGCATGCCGTGCTCGGCCAGCGTGTTCATCACATGTGAACCGAAACCGCCGATCGAACCTTCCTCGATGGTGAGCAGGATCTCATGCTCGCGGGCGAGCTTGAGCAGCAACTCCAGATCAAGCGGCTTCATGAAGCGGGCATCGGCGATGGTCGCCGAAAGGCCGTGTGCCGCGAGCTCGTCAGCCGCCTTTTCGCATTCGGCGAGACGGGTGCCGAAGGAGAACAGTGCAACCTGCTTACCCTGACGGATGATGCGGCCCTTGCCGATTTCCAGCGGGATGCCGACATCCGGCATCTCGACGCCGCGGCCTTCGCCGCGCGGATAGCGCAGCGCGCTCGGGCGATCGTCGATGGCGACCTGGGTGGCGACCATGTGCACCAGTTCGGCTTCGTCGGAGGCTGCCATGATGACCATATTCGGCAGACAGCCGAGATAGGCATTGTCGAACGAGCCGGCATGGGTCGCGCCGTCGGCGCCGACCAGGCCGGCGCGGTCGATGGCGAAGCGCACGGGCAGATTCTGGATCGCCACGTCATGGACGATCTGGTCGTAGCCGCGCTGCAAGAAGGTCGAATAGATGGCGCAGAACGGCTTGAAGCCTTCGGTCGCGAGGCCGGCCGCGAAGGTCACGGCGTGCTGCTCGGCGATGCCGACGTCGAAGGTGCGCTTCGGGAAGGCCTTGTTGAAGATGTCGACGCCGGTGCCCGAGGGCATCGCCGCGGTGATGGCGACGATCTTCTCGTCTTTCTCGGCTTCCTTGACCAGGCTCTGGCCGAACACGTTCTGATAGGCCGGAGCGTTCGGCTTGGACTTCGACTGGGTGCCGGTGGCGACGTCGAATTTCACGACCGCATGATATTTGTCAGCCGCGGCTTCGGCCGGGCCGTAGCCCTTGCCCTTTTGCGTGACGACGTGAACCAGGATCGGGCCGGTTTCCATGTCGCGGACGTTCTGCAGCACCGGCAGCAGGTGGTCGAGGTTATGACCGTCGATCGGGCCGACATAATAGAAGCCGAGTTCCTCGAACAGCGTGCCGCCATTGACCATGAAGCCGCGCGAATACTCTTCGACGCGCTCGGCACGGTCGGCGATCAGCTTCGGCAGATGCTTGCCGAGCTGCTTTGCTGCATCGCGCAGACCGCGATAGGTCTTGCCCGAATACATGCGCGACAGGTAGGCCGACATGGCGCCGACCGGCGGAGCGATCGACATATCGTTGTCGTTGAGGATCACGATCAGGCGCGAATTCATCGCGCCGGCATTGTTCATGGCTTCATAAGCCATGCCTGCCGACATCGAACCGTCACCGATCACGGCGATAACGTTATTCTTGCCGCCCGACAGATCGCGAGCCACGGCCATGCCGAGGCCGGCCGAGATCGAGGTGGACGAGTGCGCGGCGCCGAAGGGGTCGTATTCGCTCTCGCTGCGCTTGGTGAAGCCGGAAAGACCACCAGCGGTACGCAGGGTTCGGATACGGTCGCGGCGACCGGTGAGGATTTTGTGCGGGTAGGCCTGATGGCCGACGTCCCAGATGATACGGTCGCGCGGCGTATCGAAGACGTAATGAAGCGCGGTGGTCAGCTCGACTACGCCGAGGCCGGCGCCGAAGTGACCGCCGGTCACCGACACCGTGTCGATGGTTTCCTGGCGCAGTTCGTCGGCGACCTGACGAATCTTCTCGACCTTGAGCTTGCGCAGATCTTCCGGCGTCCGGATGGTATCGAGCAGCGGGGTCTTACTAAAATTGGTCACGGCACTATTCCAATTTGACATGTCCGGAGTTGCGGTAGCGTCCAGTTTGTCGCGCGAAGGCGCCAGACGGTTCGGACTACCGCAGCCCCCAGAACCGGGAAGCTGTTTCGAGGCCTTATAATGGGCTTCGATTTTTCGTCGTGGTATCTAGCATGCTTGATTGCTTCTTCATCCGAACATTTTAGTCAGATGGTTGAAGCGCTTATCACCGTTAACGACCGGCGTTGCCGCCTGGTTCACTGCAGATGAACCTTGTCCCTTTACACCAAAGCCTTGGCCAAAGCCAACTATGGCGGTAGCGCGGGTTCCGCCTGCATATTCACGCAGCCTGGTTAGCCGATACGCCGGACCGCCGGCCGTGTGCCGTCGGAGGCGGGCGAAACGGCGCTTCTTTGACCCAAATCAAGCTTCTTCCATGCATTTTCGCGGGTTGTAAGGTCGCCGTCGACCAATGCGAGGGTTGCAGCGGGCTGGGCTATCCGCTCGCGTAGCGGAACCGGGCCGCAAACGATCATGAAAAAATCGTAGGGGTGCGGTCGTTCATTCGCCATCACGAACTGGAAATGGACCCGGAAAAACTTCCACCGGAACCGGTTGTAGTGCTCGGAGCGCACGATCTCGCGAAATCTCACCGGTACGATGGTCGGGTTCCGCTTCTCGGGACCGAGATCGATGCCATGGCCGGCCACCGGGTCGAACGGATAGAAATTCATCACGTCCTTGCGGGACTGGCAGTCGATCCAGTCGATCGACGGCTCAATAGCCAGTCGTCGCAGATTGTCGCGGAATTCCCGTGCCCCCTTGTGGAAGCCGACGATCGGCATGTTGCCGCCGAGCGTCAACAGCAGGACGCGAGGGCCATGGCGTCCGAGATCTGGATCCAGCTTCAACGCGCGTGCGAGGATTTCCGAGCCGAGAAACGAGCCAGAGCTGTGGCCGACGAGCACAATTTCTTCCGCATCGGAGTTCTGGGCGACCTTGACCAGATGCTGCGCGAAACGGTCGATGCGGGCGTCCCATTCGGGCCGGTTCCCGTGCGAGAACTGCCACGTGAAAATGGTGTCGGCCATCAGATAGAGCAGATAGGTCCGCTCTTCGGTGTATTTCACCAGCGAACCCAGCACAGCGATAAACACGGCTACGGCGGCGCAGCCGACAAGGAAGCTGTGTATGCCGAGCGCCTTGAGCCCCCAGGCCACTAGCCACGCGGCTGCAGCGGACCAAATCGCCTCGTTCAGCAGCACGAAGTGCGGCCAGCTGATGAAAGTTGCGAAACGCCAATGGGCGCGCCAGAAGCGGCCCATGGTGCCGGAAAACACCAGGCCCCAATAGATCAGCATGCCGTGGACGACGGTGCGCCAGATCGGCGCCGCAAGATCGCGCTGGATCAGGTCTTCCCAGCGGAGAAAATCGTAATTGGTCTTGCTCTGCCAGCCGTCGCCGGTGGTTTCTATCGTCCAGGAGGCGGATTCATGGGCAAATTCGCCGGCCGCGTGTTCCTTCGGGCGCCCGACCGTGGTCGTCAGGCCATAGAGACGGCCGAATTTGCGCAATTCCGTGCGGAACATGCGGTAATATTGCGCGAGGCCCCGCGGGTCGTATCCCTGCACATAGATGACATGACGGTGCTCGACGCGCACGCTGGTTCCCCGGACTGACAGCGGACTATAGCAGGGTGCGCCACAGGCCAAGCTCTAAAATCGACGCATGAAGGCCGTCTGTGGCTTGCGCGAGGCCGCGCGACGCACATTCGGACAGCTTGGCGACGGTGCGTCTATTGTACGTCCAGCGGCTCGGTGCCGACTGGCTGGCCGTTCGAGTCCGTGGTGATCTTGTCCACGCGCGCCTCGGCCTGGCGCAGCAGCTCGTCGCAACGGCGTTTCAGAGCCTCGCCACGTTCATAGATCGCAACCGATTCCTCGAGCGGCACCTTACCTTCTTCAAGGCGGCGTACGATCGATTCCAGTTCTTCGATCGCCGTCTCGAAGGTCAGCTTCTTGACGTCGGCGTGGGTGTTCTCGGCCATTCGCTCTTCCGTATGCGTTCAGGACGCACGATTCTATAGGGATGTTTGCGGGCGCAATGTGGCGACCCGGTTGCACTGCACGCGAACTAGATCGACGGCGACTGTTTGCCCATCAGTTCGGTCACATGCGCCGCGACCGATTCCTGCAGTCCCTGTAGATCGTAACCGCCCTCGAGTACCGAGACAACGCGGCCACCTGCGGTTTGATCGGCAAGGTCGAGCAGCTTGCGCGTGACCCAGCCGAAATCGGCCGCATCGAGTTCGAGCGAGGCGAGGGGATCGCGACGATGCGCATCGAAGCCGGCCGAGATGATGATCAATTCCGGCGAAAACTTCTGGAGCTGCGGGAGGATGAGATTGTCGAACGCCGCGCGGAATTTGGCGCTGCCATCGCCGTCGCGCAGCGGGGCGTTGACGACGGTATCGTGCTCGCCGCGTTCCTGCGTGGCACCCGTGCCGGGGAAGAGCGGCATCTGATGCGTGGAACAATACATCACGCTCTTGTCGGCCCAGAAGATTTCCTGCGTGCCGTTGCCATGATGAACGTCAAAATCAACGACGGCTGCGCGGCCGATGCCGTAAGTGCGCTGCGCATATCGTGCGGCAATGGCGGCCTGATCGAAAAAGCAGAAGCCCATCGGCTTGTTGCTCTCGGCATGATGACCGGGCGGGCGTGTGGCCACAAAGGCATTGGTGTGTTCGCCCTTCATCACGGCATCGGTGGCGGCAATCGCGCCGCCAACGCCACGCATTACGGCTTCCCACGTTCCGGGTGACATCGACGTGTCGCCGTCGAGATAAACCAGGCCGCTCGTGGGCGCGACGTGGCGCAGCTCGTCGATATAGTGATTGTCATGACACAGGCTGACGTGATCGAGGCTCCCTTCGGGGGCATCGGCACGCACCAGCGCATCGAAATGCGAGGTGCCGAGCGCCTGCGCCACCGCGCGCATCCGGTCTGGTCGCTCGGGATGGCCGGGTGGCGTGAGGTGATCGAGAGAAGCCTGATGCGAGAGAAGCAGCGTCGTCATGCAGATGATCCCGGCGCGGGAGATGTACGATGCGACAACCTAGCGAGTCGCAGCGGTTTCCGATAGGTCTCTCAACCTATCCCTAGGTCATAGCGCTGAAACGGCCTGTCTCCCCGGCTGGGAACGGGACAATCATGTCCGCAGCTAGCAAAAGGAAACTGCCTAATCCGGCAGCTCATTTATCTTGCTGACCCAGGCACGTACGTCCGTGAGAACCTGGGGGAGCAGAGCCCTCACTTGCTGGACGGTCATCCCGGCCTTGATACGAGGGTCGTAGAGAATATTGAGCAGATACTGATCGTAGATGTCGAAAAAGCCCATCGACACATTGTCGTTGAACATCGTCCACGGCACGGAATTCGTGTCGTTGATGGGGCCGAGCGACTGCAGCAACTCCTCGTAGGCGCAATCGTAGAACGTGAAGTCGCCGTTGTCGGTGGTGAGGATCACGTCGGAGCGTTCGATCTCGAACTGCTCGTTCTTGCGGAAACCTGACAGGCATTGTGGATCGAGCGAGGTGCGGATCTCATTGGCGCGATCCTCGCCGTAAAACGAGGCAAGGGTCGGATACAGGTCGCGGTCGCGCACCAGCTTGACGGTGACATTCGCTTCCGCGCTGTTCTCCACCATGGCGATATTGAGATGCTGCACGCGGCGACCGATATCGGCGACCACCTTGCCAATCTGCTTCTTGCGCAGTGCTGTGCCGCCATCAGCGAAGACGCGGACCGGGATCTCATATTTTCGGATGCGATCGACCCGGCCGGCGAGGTGGTATTCGGCGCCGAAGGCCGTTTTCAGAAAGCCGTCGATGATCTGGCTGTCAGTGAAGCTTTTCTTCTGGTGTTTCTGATGCGCGGCAATGATCGCGGGTTCGCCGGCATCGGCGGGCAACGGAAGCGAGGTCGCAAGAAAGCTCAGGCTCGCAAGGACGAGGGTGGCAGATCGATAGCTGCGCTGTAGAGGAGAAGGGTGCATTGCGCCGAAATTCGCGCAGAAGGCGCAGAGGCGCAAGCACTCTATAGCTGTACCCACGCATAATTGAAGATCGAGAGCCTGAAGGTCTCGCGCCGGCGGCAAGACCTTCAGCGCTGTCGGATCAGTTTTTGACGATCACCGTCGCGCCGACCTGGACGCGGTTGTAGAGGTCGGTGACGTCGTCGTTGGTCATGCGGAAACAGCCCGACGAGACCGCCTGGCCGATGGTCTCGGGCTCGTTGGAGCCGTGGATGCGGTACAGCGTCGAGCCGAGATACATGGCGCGGGCGCCGAGCGGATTGTCGATGCCGCCCGGCATGTGGCGCGGCAGGTCGGGTCGGCGCGCGAGCATCTGCGCCGGCGGTGTCCACGACGGCCATTCCTTCTTGGCGGTGACCTTGTGCACGCCACCCCAGCGGAAACCATCGCGGCCGACGCCGATGCCGTAGCGCAGCGCGGTGCCGCCAGGTTGCACCAGATAGAGCCGGCGCTCGGCGGTGTTCACCACGATGGTGCCGGGCGCGTAATTACTCTGGAAGCCAACGGTCTGGCGCGGGATCGGGCCCGAGCTGTTGCCGTTGCCGAAATTGGAGAAGAAATTGGAGAGCGACGGCCCGTCATCGACGACGAAATCGGACTGGGCCGGCTGATTGCGGGTGCGTGCTTCGGCAGGCAGGGCAACCGCAACGAGGGCGGTCGCGACGGACAGGGCAGCTAGAATGCGCTTCATAGTCTCCTCGCCAGATGGAATTGAGCCGCAGAGTGGCCATAATTCATGCCGCTGTGCAACCCACTGCTTGGTGAGAACCGCTCGAAGTGCGGCGCAGCGTTTGCGCAAAGGACGGGCGGGGTTGACCGCTTGCCACGCATGTCTTGCGACGAAGCGTTGCATGAGCCCCCTTTGACGAGCCTCCCGAACAATGGTTGATCAACTCCGCGATTTCGCAGGAAAAACTGGAGCTGGATAATGAACGGTGCGGAGAGCCTGGTACGGACATTGGTGGCAGGCGGTGTGAACGTCTGTTTTGCCAATCCGGGAACGTCGGAAATGCATTTCGTCGCGGCGCTCGACCGTGTCGAAGGGATGCGCTGCGTGCTCGGCCTGTTCGAAGGCATCGTGACCGGTGCTGCGGATGGTTACTACCGCATGAAGGGCACCCCGGCTTCGACCCTGCTGCATCTCGGTCCCGGCCTCGCCAATGGTCTCGCCAATCTGCACAATGCCAAGAAGGCCAATTCGGGCATCGTCAACATCGTCGGCCAGCACGCCGTCTATCACATCGAGCACAATGCGCCGCTGACCTCGGACATCGAGGGCCTCGCCCGTCCGATGTCGCAGTGGGTCCGCACCTCGCCGAGCGCCAAGACCGTGGCCGCCGACGGCGCTGCCGCGATCGCCGCCGCCAGCGGTGCGCAGGCGCAGATCGCCACCCTGATCCTGCCGGCCGACACCGCCTGGAACGAGGCCGACGGCATCGCCAAGGTGCCGGCGCCCGAGCAGCGCGCCAACTTCCACGCCCCGGCCGTGGACGTCGCCGCCAAACTCGCCAAGGAAGGCGAGACCACGCTGCTGCTGCTGACCGGTTCGGCGCTGACCGAGCAGGGCCTTGCACTCGCCGAGCAGATCGCGGGCAAGACCGGCTGCAAGGTGATCAGCCAGACCTATAACCCGAAGATGGCTCGTGGCCAGGGGCGCTTCTTCGTCGAGCGCGTGCCTTATGTGGTCGACTCGGCGCTGCCAGTGCTGAAGAACTTCAAGAACATCGTGTTGATCGAAGCCAACGATCCCGTGGCGTTCTTCGCCTATCCCAACAAGCCGAGCGTGCTGAGGCCGGAAGGCTGCAACGTGCACCGCTTGACGGCGAACGGCGAGAACTCGGTGGCTGCGCTCGAAGCGCTGGCCAGCGCCGTGGGCGCCAAGTCGTCGGACGTCAAACCGCAGAGGCATGCCGAACTGGTCAAGCCGACCGGCGCGTTGAACCACGCCTCGGTGGCTGCGGCGATCGCCTGCGGCATTCCCGAAAACGCCATCGTCGTTGACGAGTCGATCACCACCGGCCGCGGCTTCTTCGCCCCAACCGCTGCTGCCAAGCCGCATGATTGGCTGCAGAACATGGGCGGTTCGATCGGCTTCTCAACGCCCGTCGCGACCGGTGCGGCGGTGGCCTGTCCGGATCGCAAGGTGATCTGCATGGTCGGCGACGGCAGTGCGATGTATACGCCGCAGTCGCTCTGGACTCAGGCGCGCGAGAATCTCGACGTCACCACCGTCGTGTTCGCCAACCGCAACTATCAGATCCTCAAGGGCGAGTTCGACAATGTCGGCGCCGGCGCGATGGGCAGCCGCGCCCTCGACATGCTGACGCTCGATCGTCCGAATCTCGACTGGGTCTCGCTCGCCAAGGGCATGGGTGTCCCAGGCGTTGCGGTGACCACCGCCGAGGACTTCAACAAAGCGCTGGAAAACGCCAACGCCTCGCAGGGGCCGAAGCTGATCGAAGTGATTATGTAAGCGGCAAGCTACAGCGACGGTCAACAAAAGGCTCCGGAGCGATCCGGAGCCTTTTGCATGTTGCTGCTTGGCGAGCGAGCGGCAGAGATATCAGTTGCCGCCTCCGGCACCGCCACCCGCAGCGCCGCCAGCACCACCGCCACCGCCCGAGGTGCGGCCTTCGACAGAGTTGCCGCCGCTCCTGCCGGTCGTACCTGCGGCCGAGTTGGAGCCACCCATCGAGTTTGAATTATTGCCGGTCTGCGAGCCGGTCGCCCGTGGCATTGTTTTCGCGCCACTTCGCTCCGGCACATCGACGGCTGTACCACGACTATTGGTACCGGGCTGCGTCACGCCGGTTCCAGTGGAATTCATCTGCGGTGCGTTCGGATTTGCGCCGCTCTGCGCGAAAGCTGCAGGAGCCGTCATCAGAAGGGCTGCGGTCGCTGCGATCATCGTTCTTTTCATCGGGTCATCCTCTGTCTGGGTTTCTTCCCCTGCATCGCCAACGTCGCGCTTTGCGACACGTTCCGAAGTTTCGGGATCGCGCGTCGGTCCTTTTCGTCGCGGCGATCATCAAGTGGAGGAACTTGGATGAGGCAAGAGATGGTGTGGTCTCCGCCATAATTAGAACTCGGGACGCATGCGAAGTGAGCTGCGACCGAGAGCTGAATCCCGGCGGCAGAAGGAAATCTTACCGACGTGACCAGTGCTATCCAGGCGGTCGTCGCCGCCTATGTTCAAACCGATCAGCTTGACGCCCTGCTCGATCTCAAGGCGCATCGCGAACAGCTCGCCACCTCGATCCGTGATCGCGTCGATTTCGATTTCGGCGTTCTGCTCAGCCAGCTCGAAGAAGATATCGGTGCGATCGAAGCCGGTATCCGTCGTCTTCGCGCAGGAGCGGATTCGCGCGTGGATACGGATTTCTAGAGCGGCGTCCGAGCCGCATTCCCAACTTTGAGCAATTCCACTGGGGCATAGCCGCAGTTGCCAGCATCATTGCTGGCAGGGATGTTGCGGCGCGAAAATTGCTAGTTCCTCTCCGCCGGTCAGGGGCGCGCAACCGCGACGTTCACTCTCGGCTGCGATCAAGGGGAACGGGAATGAACAGACGTGAATTCGCGAAGCTTCTCGGGTTGAGTGCGACTGCCTTGTCCGGCATTCCGCTCGGAATCACCCGTGCTGTCGGCCAGACCAAGGGTGGCACGCTTAATACCATCATCCAGCCCGAACCGCCGATCCTCGTCACTGCGCTGAACCAGCAGCAGCCGACGCTGACTTTGGGCGGCAAGATCTATGAAAGCCTGCTGCGCTACGGCGCCGATCTCAAGCCGATGCCAGGTCTGGCGCAATCCTGGGAGATGTCGCCGGACGGCCTGACCTATACCTTCAAACTGTTTCCCGGCATCACCTTCCACGATGGCAAACCGCTGACATCGGAAGACGTGGTGTTTTCGGTGACCAAGGTGCTCACCGAAACCCATGCGCGCGCACGCGGCACCTTCCTGCGCATCGAAACGGCAGAAGCGCCGGATCCGCTCACGGTGGTCTTCAAGCTGAAGGCGCCGTTCGCGCCGTTTCTCGGCTCGTTCGACTGCACCACGGCGCCGATCGTGCCGAAGCACATCTATGAGGGCACCGATTTCCGCAAGAACCCCGCCAATGCGCAGGCCATCGGTTGCGGCCCGTTCAAGCTCAAGGAATGGGTGAAGGGGTCGCATGTCCATCTCGTCAAGCATGAAGGCTACTACCGCAAGGGTGAGCCGCATCTGGACGAGATCATCTATCGCGTGATTCCGGACGGCGCATCTCGCGCCGTCGCGCTCGAGCAGGGCAAGGTGCAGCTGACGCAGTGGACCGACGTCGAACTGTTCGATGTGGCGCGGCTGTCGAAGCTGCCCAATGTGGAGATGACGACGAAAGGCTATGAGTTCTTCGCGCCGCATTTCTGGCTGGAGTTCAATCTTCGCGTCAAGCCGATGGACGACAAACGCTTCCGTCAGGCTGTGATGTTTGCGATTGATCGCAAGGCGATGCTGCAGCGTGTCTTCTTCGGTCTCGGCAAGGTCGCCACGGGGCCGGTATCGTCGAAGACGCGTTTCTACGAGAAGGACGTCAAGCAATACGACTATTCGCTCGACAAGGCGAAGGCGCTGCTCGACGAGATGGGCCTCAAGCCCGGTGCGGACGGCAAACGCGTCACGCTCAAATATCTGGTGCCACCCTATGGCGAGTTGTGGCAGCGCTGCGCGGAATATTTCAAGCAGTCGCTCGGTCGTGTCGGCATCGACATGCAACTCGAGAATCTTGACATGGCTGGCTGGGCCGAACGGGTCAGCAACTGGAATTACGAGATGACCAGCAATCTGCTCTATCAGCTCGGCGATCCCGCGCTGGGTGTGGCGCGCAGTTATGTCTCGTCGAACATCCGAAAGGGCATCCTGTTTTCGAATGTCGCGGGCTATTCCAATCCGGAAGTAGACAGGCTATTCGAGGAAGCCGCCGTGGCGACATCCGACGTCAAACGCCAGGAACTCTACACGGCCGTGCAAAAAATCGTCGTAGAAGAAGTCCCGATCGCATGGATGGTCGAGCAAGACTTCCCGAACTTCATCGACAAACGGTTGAAGAATGTCATCACCTCCGGCATCGGCGTGCATGAGACATTCGGAGCCGTCACACTCGGTTGAAATCGAAAGTCAGGATAGGGCGGCGATCGTCGGGCGTACCAGGTCATATGGTTCGCGTCTGGCGATCGCTGTTGTAAAAAGGAAAAGACTATGAATAGGCGTGAATTCGCAAAGTTGATGGGTGTCAGCGCGGTGGCTCTGTCGGGCATTCCGCTGGGCATAACGCGGGCGGTCGGGCAGACCAAGGGCGGCACGCTCAACACCATCATCCAGCCGGAGCCGCCGATTCTCGTCACCGCGCTCAACCAGCAGCAGCCTACGCTGACATTGGGCGGCAAGATCTATGAGAGCCTGCTGCGTTACTCGCCGGATCTCAAGCCGATGCCGGGGCTCGCGCAGTCCTGGGAAGTCTCGCCAGACGGCCTGACCTATACGTTCAAGCTTTTCCCGAACATCACGTTCCATGACGGCAAGCCGCTGACGTCGGAAGATGTTGCGTTCTCCATGACCAAGATGCTGCCGGAGACGCATGCGCGTGCGCGTGCGATCTATTCGCGCATCGAGAAGGCCGAGACGCCGGACCCGCTCACGGTGATCTTCAAGCTGAAGGCGCCGTTCGCGCCGTTCCTGACCGCGCTCGACTGCACCACCGGCCCGATCGTGCCGAAGCACATCTACGACGGTTCGGACTATCGCAAGAATCCGGCCAACGCCCAGGCGATCGGCTCGGGCCCGTTCAAGCTGAAGGAATGGGTCAAGGGATCGCACGTCCATCTCGTGCGCCACGAAGGCTATTATCGCAAGGACGAGCCATATCTCGACGAGGTCATCTATCGCATCATTCCGGATGCGGCATCGCGCTCGGTGGCACTGGAGCAGGGAAAGATCCAGCTCACGCAGTGGAACGACATCGAATTCTACGACGTCGCCCGCCTGTCGAAGTTGCCGAATTACGAGGTGACCACCAAGGGCTACGAATATTTCGCCCCGCATCAGTGGTTGGAGCTCAACAATCGCGTCAAGCCGATGGACGACAAGCGCTTCCGTCAGGCCATCGCCCACGCGCTCGATCTGAAGTCGATGGCGGCGCGCGTTTATTTCGGCATGCCGAAGCAGGCGACCGGCCCGGTGTCGTCGAAGACCAAGTTCTACGAGAAGGACGTCAAGCGCTACGACTACTCGATCGAGAAAGCCAAGGCGCTGCTCGACGAGATGGGCCTGAAGCCGGGTCCGGACGGCAAGCGCGTCACGCTGAAATATCTGATCCCGCCTTATGGTGAGGTCTACCAGCGCGCCGGCGAATTCATCCGCCAGTCGCTCGGCCGCGCCGGCATCGACATTCAGCTGGAGAACACCGACGTTGGCGGCTGGGCCGACAAGTTCTCGAACTGGGACTACGAGATGACCGGCAACCTCGTCTATCAGTATGGCGATCCGGCTCTCGGTGTGTCGCGCACCTACATCTCGTCCAACATCAAGAAGGGCATTCTGTTCTCGAACACCGCCGGCTATTCCAATCCGGAAGTCGATCGCCTGTTCGACGAGGCCGCGTCCACCATCGACGAAGCCAAGCGTCAGGAGCTCTACAGCAAGGTGCAGAAGATCCTGGTCGAGGACGTGCCAGTGGTCTGGATGTTCGAAGCCGCTTACCCGACCTTTATCGACAAGCGCCTGAAGAACGTCACCTCGACCGGCGTTGGCGTGCATGAGTCATTCAGCTCGGTGTATTTCGGATGAGCTCGGCCACGATCAACAAGGGCGGCCGCGTTGGCGCGGTCGCTCTCGCCCTTGCAGGATGGGTTGTGAAATTCGTCGCGGTGGTTCTCGTCATTGCGACCTTCAACTTCATTCTCGTTCATGCCGCCCCTGGCGATCCCGCACAGGTGATTGCCGGCCAGAGCGGCGCCTCGGATGAAAAACTGCTGGAACAGCTCCGGGCCGAATACGGTCTGGACAAGCCCTATCCGGTGCAGCTCGCCAATTATCTCGGGCGTGTCCTGACCTTGGATCTCGGCTATTCCTATCGCCAGCAGCGCACGGTCTCGTCGCTGATCCTGGAACGTCTGCCGGCCACACTGCTGCTCACGGCGACGGCATTCATCCTGGCGCTGATCTCAGGCATCTTTCTCGGCACGCTTGCTGGCATTCGCGCTGGCAAGTGGTCCGACACGTTGCTCACCATCGTTTCGCTGCTGCTGTATGCGACGCCCGTGTTCTGGCTCGGTCTGATGCTGGTGCTGCTGTTCGCTGTCGAACTCGATTGGCTGCCGGCCTTTGGCTACGCCACCATCGGCGTACAGATGACGGCGCTCGAGCGGATGCTCGATATCGGCAAGCATATGGTTCTGCCGGTGATCTCGCTGGCTGCCGTGTATCTCGCGATCTACACGCGCCTGATGCGCTCGTCGGTGCTCGATGTCACCCATCAGGATTTCATCAAGACCGCCAAGGCCAAGGGCCTGAAGCAGGGCGCCATCATTATCCGTCACATCCTTCGTAATGCGATGCTGCCGATCGTCACGGTCGCCGGCATGCAGGCGGGGGCGCTGGTTGGCGGTGCGGTCGTGATCGAGACCGTATTCGCCTGGCCGGGCCTCGGCCGTCTCATTTATGACGCGCTGCTGCAGCGCGATTATCCGGTGCTGCTCGGCGTGTTCCTGGTGATGTCGGTGATCGTGATTGCTCTCAATCTTCTGACCGACGCGATCTACCGGATGATCGATCCGCGCGTCTCCGTGCGTGCGGCATCGTGAACGGAAGCTGGTGATGACAACTTTCAAAGCTTTTCTCCGCCATCCCACCGGGATGATCGGTCTGTTCATCCTGCTCTGCGTGGTGATCCTCGCGGTCTCGGCGCCGTGGCTGTTCCCGGACGATCCATGGGACATGGTCGGAGCGCCGTTCCAGCCGCCGCTCAGCGAGGGGCTGTGGCTCGGCTCCGACATGCTCGGCCGCGACGTCGCAGCCGGTATCGCCCATGGCGCCCGCATCTCGCTGATTATCGGTGTGGTCTCGACCCTGACCTCGTTGATCATCGGCGTCACCATTGGCGCCACCGCCGGTTACTTCGGCGGCAAGGTCGATGAAGTGATGATGCGCCTCACCGAACTGTTCCAGACGATTCCGGGCTTCGTTCTCGCGATCCTGCTGGTGGCGACGCTGGGACCTAAGATCTCGCACGTGATCTTCGCCATCGGCATCGTCAGCTGGCCGCCGCTCGCGCGCCTGACGCGTGCCGAGTTCATGCGGCTGCGCGGCCGTGAATTCGTGCAGGCCGCCGTGTGCCAGGGGCAGCGTGCGATCACCGTCGTGCTGCGTCGGATTCTGCCCAACGCGATCTCGCCGATCATTGTCACGGGCTCGTTGGCCGTCGCCAGCGCGATCTTGATCGAGAGCGCGCTGAGCTTCATGGGTCTCGGCGATCCCAATCTGATGTCCTGGGGCTTCATGATCGGTGCGGCGCGCACCGTGATCCGTCAGGCATGGTGGATGAGCGTATTCCCCGGTCTCGCCATCCTGCTCACCGTGCTCGCCATCAATCTCGTGGGTGAAGGTCTCAACGACGTCATGAACCCGCGCATCTCACGCAGGCGATAACACCGATGACCGATAATACCCTCCTCGCCATCGAGAACCTCGCCATCAGTCTGCCGTCGGGCGCGGACCGCGCCTTCGCGGTCGAAGGCGTGACCTTCAACGTCAACCGCAACGAGATCGTCTGCCTGGTCGGCGAGTCCGGTTCGGGCAAGTCGATGACCGCGCATGCGATTCTGCGCCTGCTGCCGGATCGCACCGGCATCGCGCAGGGCACCGTCAAGTTCGACGGCCAGGACATCGCCAAGGCCGAAGAAGCGACCATGCGCAAGCTGCGCGGTGGTGCGATCTCGATGATTTTCCAGGAGCCGCTGAGCGCGCTCAATCCGCTCGCTCGCGTCGGTCAGCAGATTGCAGAGTCGATCGTTACGCACGCCAAGCCGGCGCTTTCCAGGGAAGCCGTCGATGCCCGCGTGCAGGAGCTGATCAAGGCCGTCGGCCTGCCGGATCCAGTAGCGCTTGCGCGCAGCTTCCCGTTCCAGCTCTCGGGCGGTCAGCGTCAGCGCATCATGATCGCCATGGCCATGGCCAACAATCCGGCGCTGCTGCTGGCGGACGAGCCAACCACCGCGCTCGACGTCACCACGCAGAAGCAGATTCTCGCACTGGTGAAGAAGCTGCAGGCCGATCGTGGCATGGGCGTGCTGCTGATCACCCACGACTTTGGTGTCGTCGCCGATGTCGCCGACCGCGTCGTGGTGATGCGTAACGGCCGTGTGGTCGAGCAGGGCACCGTGGATGAGGTGCTGCGCAATCCGAAGAACGACTACACCAAGAGCCTGATCGCCGCCGTCCCCGGCGGGCGCTCGCTCAATGCGACCGATCGCAAGATCGCCGGCGATCCGATCCTGGACGCGGCCGGTCTCAACAAGACCTTCATCACCAAGCAGGGCATGTTCCTGCCGCCGCGTCGCACCGATGCCGTGCAGAATATCTCGCTCGCGCTGAAGGCGCGGGAGACAGTTGCGGTCGTCGGCGAGTCCGGCTCGGGCAAATCGACCCTTGGCCGTCTGATCATGCGTCTGGTCGAGCCGGATACGGGATCGGTGAATTTCGCCGGTGACGATTTGCTCGCGCAGCGCGGCGAGAAGCTGCGCCAGATGCGCCGCAAGATCCAGATCGTGTTCCAGGACCCCTTTGCCGCGCTCGATCCGCGCCAGAAGGTCGGCGATGCCATTGCCGGCGGTCCGATTGCCTATGGGACGCCGGCCAGGCAGGCGATGGCAGATGCCAAGAAGCTGCTGGTTCGCGTCGGCCTGCAGGAAAACGCCGCCGAGCGTTATCCGCACGAGTTCTCGGGCGGTCAGCGCCAGCGCATCTGTATTGCACGTGCGCTTGCTCTGAAGCCGCTGGTGCTGGTGGCCGACGAGGCAGTGTCGGCGCTCGACGTGTCGGTGCAGGCGCAGGTGCTCAAGCTGCTCGCAGAACTGCGCGAGGAGATGAGCCTGGCAATGATCTTCATCACCCACGATCTTCGCGTCGCCGCCGAGATTGCCGACCGCATCGTCGTGATGCGTCGCGGCGAGATCGTCGAACAGGGGCCGACCCAGGCGATCTTCGAGAATCCGAGCAACGACTACACGCGCGCCTTGCTCGATGCGATCCCGGGCCAGCGTATGTTCGCCGGCCCCGGAATGAAAGCAGCCGTAATTGCGTAGGGCGGATTAGCGAAGCGTAATCCGCCGTTCTTCGCCGCTTGATGTCGGCCGGCGGATTACGCCTTCGGCTAATC
>JAEXHR010000101.1 GCA_023449855.1 Pseudomonadota bacterium
GGGTATCGCTTCGCTCAACCCATCCTACGGCCCCTTAGTTCTGCTTGATCTCGATCTCGAGGAACACGATTTCCTTGTCGGTCTCGTTGAGCACGTCATGCTCGACGCCGGCCTTGCGGAAATAGGACTTGCCGGCAACGATGTTGGAGATCGAGCGGCTGCCGTCCGGAGCGACGATGGTCATGGCGCTGGTGGTGACCGGCACGATCACATAGTCCATGCCATGGGTGTGATGGCCGGTGGCCGCGCCCGGGGCCAGACGCCATTCGGTGACGCGAACTTCGGGCGTGTCCTGCTGGACGTCGGACTGGGCAGCGAGCATCGGAAGCTTCCTTGATTACGGTGCGAAAACCGTGAGCAGGAATACAGCAAACACCACCATGTGCACCATGCCGAACAGGATGTTGGTTACGCCTGTAGCGAATGTCAGCATGCTGATGGCGAATGTCATGACCAGTAGCGTCGTCTCGCTCGGCGGCAGGCCGAGGATCAACGGCTTACCAAGCAAGGTCGCGACCAAAGCGACCGCCGGAATGGTGAGGCTGATGGTCGCCAAAGCAGAACCCAGCGAGAGATTGATGCTCTTCTGCAACTTGTTGTGGCGGGCCGCGGAGAAGGCCGCGACACCTTCAGGCATCAGGACGAGCAGGGCGACGACGATACCTGTGAAGGCCGGAGGCGCCCCGATGGCAGCGCCGCCCGCATCCACCACCACCGAGAACGACTTTGCCAGCAGCACCACCGTGACCAGCGACACCACCAGCAGGACGGCATTCATCGTAATGGGATGGGTCGGCGGCGCACCGTCGTCGTCCTCGTCGTCATTGATGAAATAGTCACGATGCAGCACGGTCTGCGTGTAGAGGAACAGGCCATACAGGATCATGGTGACGACGCTGACGAAAGCGAGCTGCAGCGCGGAGAACAGCGGGCCTTCCGTGGTCAGCGTGTAATTCGGCAGGATCAGCGTGATGGTGGAAAGAACGATCAGCACGCTGAGATAGATTTTTGCGCCCGAGACCTGGAATTCCTGTTCGTTGTAGCGCAATCCGCCGGCCAGGATGCAGAGGCCGACCATGCCGTTGCAGACGATCATCACCACCGCGAATACGGTATCACGCGCCAGCGTCGGCGCCGACTTGTCGCCGATCATGATGGTGGCGATCACGGCCACCTCGATGATGATGACCGAGAGCGTCAGCAGCAGCGTGCCATAGGGCTCGCCGATCTTGTGGGCGATGACCTCGGCATGATGGACGGCGGCGAACACCGTACCGAACAGGATCGCGAGCAGGACGCCCGAGAAGACGACGCCGGAGGCGGATGGTGTGAAGCCGATGCCGGCTGCGCTCGTGACGGCGACGAAGGCAACGGCAGCGGCGGGAAACATCCACGACGAGCGCGGCACGGGATGTGCGGACATCGATGAGACAACCTGTCAGGTGATGAAATCGGAAGGCGATGGATATGAACGGTTAGCAGGGTCATCCGGTTGCATGGATGCGTCAAGCTGCCCCGACTCGCCAAGCAGGAACGGATGCGTATAGTTACCTATCACCTGTCGGTGATCCCCAGAAGAACAGGAGAGGAAACGCAATGTTCTCGCATGTCATGATCGGCACCAACGACCTGGAAAAGGCCAAGGACTTCTACGACAAGCTGCTCGGCACGCTGGGCATCGCGCCTGCCATCGTCGATCGCCACCGGATTTTCTACCGCACCAAAACGGGGACTTTCTCGGTGTCGAAGCCGATCGACGGCAAGCCGGCAACGCCTGCCAATGGCGGCACCATCGGGTTTCTCGCGAGGTCGCCGGAAGAGGCCGATGCGTGGCACGCCACCGGGATCGCCAATGGCGGCACAACCTGCGAAGAGCCGCCGGGCATCCGCGAAGGCGGCGTGAAGATGTATCTCGCCTATCTCCGTGATCCCGACGGCAACAAGATCTGCGCATTGCACCGCGTGCCAGCGTAACACGACAGACGCACCGCAACGCAATAGAACCGCCCGGCCTCACAGCCGGGCTTTTCTGCACAGCCAGTGAAGGAGGCCTGGAAGGCTATTGGTGACCACCAGAGCGGAGGAATTTCAAACCCGTCTCGATGGCGCCATAGGCTGCGAGATCATCGTGACCGCCTTGCGGAAACCGCACGAGCTGCTTGGGTTCACGGGCAAGATCAAAGAGCCGCTCGCCGAAGCGAACGGGAATGGTCCGATCGAGATCGCCATGCATGATCAGAAGCGGAGCCGCGATCTGGGCGATGCGTAGATCCGAGCGAAACTGATCCCGCAAGAGCCAACGCACCGGCGCGTAACGGAAGTGAAACGCAGCAACATCCGCCATCGACGAATAAGGCGCTTCCAGAACCAGCTTCTGGATCGCGCTCTCTGCGGCCAGAGCGGTGGCAACGCCAGTCCCCAGCGAGAAGCCCCACACCGCGATTCGATGGGCATCGTATCGCGCCTTGGCAAAAACATAGGCCGCCGCAGCATCCTGCAGCAGCCCTGTCTCGCTCGGCGCACCGCTTGAACCCGCATAGCCCCGATAGGAAACGGCGATCAATCCGTTGCCATCTGCAGTCAATTTCTGAAAGCGGCCAATTTGGGCCGCCAGGAAATCGCCATTGCCCGGGAAGTAGATGATCACAGGTCGCGACGGCTTCGCCGGGACATGCCAGACGATGATGGTCTCGCCGTCTGCCGTCCTCAGCTGATGTTCTTCAGCTTGCGAGAACCCTGCCGCCTCCGGCGAGGTTCGTGTCGTCTGCGGGATAGGGAAGATGAAGTCCCGTTGCCTGAAATATAGCAACGACAGGCCAACGCCGTAGCAGATCGCGGCCGATATGACGGTCCATGTCAGAATCTGCATGGACCGCCGCCGATAAGACACCGAACGATCACATCGCCTTGACGATGTTCTCGGTCACCTTCTTCGCGTCACCGAGCAGCATCATGGTGTTGTCGCGATAGAACAGCGGATTATCGATGCCGGCATAGCCGGAGGCCAGCGAGCGCTTGATGAACATTACGGTACCGGCCTTCCAGACCTGCAGCACCGGCATGCCGTAGATCGGCGAAGTCTTGTCCTCTTCCGCCGCCGGATTGGTCACGTCATTGGCGCCGATGACGAAGGCGATGTCGGCCTGCGCGAATTCCGAATTGATGTCCTCGAGTTCGAACACTTCATCGTAAGGCACGTTAGCCTCGGCGAGCAGCACGTTCATGTGGCCGGGCATGCGGCCGGCCACCGGGTGAATCGCGTACTTCACCTCGACGCCTTCCTTCTTCAGCGTGTCTGCCATTTCACGCAGCGCATGCTGCGCCTGAGCCACCGCCATGCCGTAGCCGGGGACGATGATGACCTTCTGCGCGTTCTTCATGATGAAGGCGGCGTCATCGGCCGAACCCAGCTTGGCCGGCTTCTGCTCGCCCGAACCGCCACCGGCCACGGCACTCTCGCCGCCGAAGCCGCCGAGGATCACCGAGATGAAGGAGCGGTTCATCGCGTGGCACATGATGTAGGACAGGATCGCGCCCGACGAGCCGACCAGTGCACCGGTGATGATCAGCGCCGAATTGCCCAGCGTGAAGCCGATGCCGGCGGCGGCCCAACCCGAATAGGAGTTGAGCATCGAGATCACGACCGGCATGTCGGCGCCACCGATCGGAATGATCAGCAGTGCGCCGAGCACCAGCGCAATGATGGTGATGACCCAGAAGTCTATCGCCGAACCCGAATGGACGAGCCCGTAGATGAAGAACAGCAGCGCGAGGCCGAGCACGATATTGATGATGTGGCGTGCCGGCAGGATGATCGGCGCACCGCTCATGCGGCCCGAGAGCTTCGCGAAGGCGATCACCGAGCCCGTGAAGGTCAGCGCGCCGATGGCGACGCCGAGCGACATTTCGACCAAGCTCGCCGACATGATCTTGTTTGTCGCGGGATCGAGAATGCCGAAGGCTTCCGGCGCATAGAAAGCACCCGCAGCGACCAGCACCGCGGCCATGCCGACCAGCGAGTGGAAGGCGGCGACCAGTTCGGGCATCGAGGTCATCGGCACGCGCTTGGCGATGACGGCACCGATGCCGCCGCCGATGGCGATACCGAGGATGACCAGGATCCAGCCGATCGCGTCGGCTGGCGGATGCGCGGCCAGCGTGGTGCCGACCGCGATGGCCATGCCGACCATGCCGAAGAAATTACCCTGGCGGCTCGAGGCCGGGCTCGACAGGCCGCGCAGCGACATGATGAAGAGCACGCCGGCGACCAGATACAGAAGTGCAGACAGATTGGCGTTCATCTCAGTGCCCCGTTGTCAGTGTGATCGCGAGATGCGCCGTTCACTTGGATTTCTTCTTGTACATCGCGAGCATACGCTGGGTGACCAGGAAGCCGCCGAAGATGTTCACGCAGGCGAAGATCAGCGCCACGAAGCCGAAGCCCCGGGCGAGTACGCCGCCGCTGCCGACGAGCTTGACGCCCACCGCGAGCAGCGCGCCGACCACGATCACCGACGAGATGGCGTTGGTGACCGACATCAGCGGCGTGTGCAGCGCGGGGGTCACTGACCACACCACGAAATAGCCGACGAACACCGCGAGCACGAAAATCGATAGCTGAAAGACGAAGGGAGAAACCAGCGAAGCATGTTCCATGGCGATATCCTCAGGCGGTCTTCGGCTGGAAATTCGGGTGGATGACGGCGCCGTCTTTCGTCAGCGCGGTGGCCTTCACCAGCTCGTCGTCCCAGTTCACCGCGAGCGCCTTGGTCTCCTTGCTGACCAGCGTCTCGATGAAGGAGAACAGGTTGCGCGCATATAGACTGGACGCCGAGGCGGCGACGCGGCCGGCCACATTAGTGAAGCCGACGATCTTGATGCCGTTCACGTCAGTAACTTCACCGGCCTTGACGCCTTCGACATTGCCGCCGCGCTCGACGGCGAGATCGACCAGCACCGAACCGGGCTTCATCGACGCCACCATCTCGGCGGTGACCAGGCGCGGCGCAGGGCGGCCCGGGATCAGCGCCGTCGTGATGATGATGTCCTGCTTCTTGATGTGCTCGGCGGTGAGCGCGGCCTGCTTGGCCTGATATTCCTTGGACATTTCCTTGGCGTAACCGCCGGCGGTCTGCGCGTTCTTGAATTCTTCGTCCTCGACGGCGAGGAACTTGGCGCCAAGGCTTTCCACCTGCTCCTTGGTGGCCGGACGCACATCCGTCGCCGTCACCACGGCGCCGAGGCGGCGCGCAGTGGCGATGGCCTGCAGGCCGGCGACACCGACGCCCATGACGAACACTTTCGCTGCCGGGATCGTACCGGCCGCGGTCATCATCATCGGGAAGGCGCGGCCGAAATATTCGGCAGCCTCGATGACGGCGCGGTAGCCGGCGAGATTGGCCTGCGAGGACAGCACGTCCATCACCTGCGCACGGGTGATGCGCGGCATCAGTTCCATCGCGAAGGCGGAGATGCCGGCATCGGCCATCACCTTCAGCGCAGCGTCGTTGCCATAGGGATCCATGATCGCGATCACCAGCGCGCCGCGCTTGTAGTTCGCGAGTTCAGAGGCTTCCGGCCGCTTCACCTTGATGACGATGTCGGCATCCTTCACCGCGTCGGCGGCGATGGTGGCGCCGACGGCGGTGAATTCGGAATCCGGCAGGCCGGATTTGATGCCCGCGCCCGGCTCGATCGCCACTTCGGCGCCGAGCGCCTTGAACTTCTTCACCGTATCCGGCGACACCGCAACGCGCGGCTCAAGCGGATCGATCTCCTTGGCAACGGCAATCTTCATGGGTCCTCCGGCGGAGCCTCGTCCGCGCGTGAGCAATCAGGTCAGGGATGGAAGCCGCGGCGCTGCGGCAAAAGGCAGGATCAGGTCAGGAAGATACCCATCAGCGCCACGATGGCGATAACGGAAATTGTCCCCCACTTCACGAGCACAAGGAAACCTTCATAGGTCTGCTCATGCGCCGGATAGTCGTTGCCATCGGCCGTGGTGTAAGCCACTTCGCTATGATCAGCCATCGAAGTCTCCCCGCTCATTTTGATCTGTTGCCACGGAATTAGCGCAATTGGATTTGAACGGCAACGGCTGTTGGCATGCCACGCATGCCTTTAAATGATGCAACGCACTATGATGGCCAGTTATCGCGGATCCAGCGAGCGAGAGATTGCTCGCTCACTTCGCCGGCGGCGAGAGAGAGGATCATCGCAGCTGCATCTGCTTCTGGGACTATAAAATCGATGTCGTTCACGCCGAGGAAAGTATAGAGCGCAAGCAGCGACGTCCGCTTGTTGCCGTCGACAAATGGATGATTGCGCGCAATGCCGAAAGCGTAGGCGGCAGCGAGTTCGGGCAACTCGGCCTGTTCGTATGCCCAGCGATTCCTGGGCCTGTCCAAAGCCGATTCCAGCATGCCTTCGTCGCGCATGCCTCCGGCGCCTCCATGAATCGCAAGCTGCTCATCATGGATTGCAATTACGATCTGGCTCGTGAGCCAGAACGGCTCACTCATTTGGCAAGCTCAGCCAACGCGTTGTGATACCGCTTCATGCCACGGCGGGCGACTTCCATCGCCTTTTCAAACTTCGGATCGTAAGGCGTCAGACGAACACCGCCTTCCGGCGTCATGGTCGCATAAAGCTGATCGCCCACGCTGAGATTGAGGCGAACCATGACCTCCTTCGGCAAGATTACGCCGGAGGAATTTCCGATCTTCTTGATCTCGACCTTCGCAATCGGCTGCGGACGAGGATCGGCAACGACTTTGCTCTGCTCGTTCATCGCGCTCATCTCCGTTATACAGAATGTATAACATCAAGAACGGCGAATTTCAACCTGCGATATATCCCCGCGGCCGTAGGATGGGTTGAGCGCAGCGAAACCCATCCTGAGATCGGAGCTACCCCATCGCTTCCAGCTCATCGATCATCCCGGCGATGACCGACAGGCCGCCATCCCAGAAGGTCGGGTCCTTGGCGTCCAGGCCGAACGGCGCGAGCAGTTCGGAATAGTGCTTCGTCCCGCCCGCCGCGAGCATGGCGAGATAGCGCTGCGCAAAGCCTTCCTGTGCATGCTCATAAACCGCATAGAGCGAGTTCACGAGGCAGTCGCCGAAGGCATAGGCGTAGACGTAGAACGGTGAATGGATGAAGTGCGGGATATACATCCAGAAGTTCTCGTAGCCCGGCTTGATCTCTATGGCCGGGCCGAGGCTCTCGGTCTGCACGCTCAGCCACAACTGACCGATCCGCTCCGCCGTGAGTTCGCCGTTGCGGCGCTCAAGGTGGACGGCGCGTTCGAATGAGTAGAACGCGACCTGCCGGACCACCGTGTTGATCATGTCCTCGACCTTGCCGGCGAGCAGCGCCTGGCGCTGCTTGGCGCTCTTGGTCTGGGCGAGCAGGCGCTTGAAGGTCAGCATCTCGCCGAATACCGAGGCGGTCTCGGCGAGGGTCAGCGGCGTTGGCGCCATCAGCGCGCCATTCTTCGCGGCGAGCACCTGGTGCACGCCATGGCCGAGTTCATGCGCGAGGGTCATCACGTCGCGCGGCTTGCCCTGATAATTCATCAGCACATAGGGATGCGCCGAGGGCGTGGTCGGATGCGAGAAGGCGCCCGGCGCCTTGCCCGGCCGCACCGGCGCGTCGATCCAGCGATCGGTGAAGAAGCGTTTTGCGATCCCCGCCATCTCCGGCGAGAAGGCGCCATAGGCCGATAGCACCATGTCCTGCGCATCATTCCACGCAATCGTGCCAGTTGGCGCGAACGGCAGTGGCGCATTGCGATCCCAATGCGGCAACTTCTTCTTGCCGAACCATTTTGCCTTGAGCTGGTAGTAACGATGCGACAGCTTCGGATAGGCCGCGCGCACCGAAGCCACCAGCGCATCGACGACCTCGCGCTCGACGCGATTGTTCAGATGGCGGCTATCCGCGACATCCTGGAAGCCGCGCCACCGGTCAGAGATTTCCTTGTCCTTGGCGAGGGTATTGGTAATCAGCGCGAAAGTACGCTCATTCGCCTTGAACGTCGTCGCCAGTGCCTGCCCGGCCGCCTTGCGCTTGGCGGGCTCGCGGTCCTGCAGCAGCGTCAGCGTCGGCTCGATGGCCAGCTCCTTGCCCCCGACCCTGAAGCGCAGGCCTGCGATGGTCTGATCGAACAGGCGATTGAAGGCGCCATAACCGGTCTGCGACTTTTCGTGAAACAGCTGCTCGACACGGTCTTCGAGCTGATAGGGCTTGTCCTTGCGGCTATCCTCGATCCATGGCCGGTAATAAGCGAGCTCCGGCGCCTGCATCGCGCGCTCGATCACCTCATCGTCGATGCGATTGAGTTCGAGCGCAAAGAACAACAGATGCACCGAGGCTGCGGTGATGCGTTCGGAGACATCGCCATAGAATTTCGAGATGGCGGGATCGACCGTATTGCCCGCATGGACGAGCCCGGCATAGGAGCCGAGCCGACCGGCAAGATCATCGATCGCCTCATAGCTGCGGACGGCTTCGGCGAGCCAGGCGCCGCCGTTCGGCTTCGCAGTCTCTTCCGCCAGCTTGCCTTTATACGCTGCCTCGAAGGCCGCGCAGTCCGCATCGATCTTGTCGAGATCGCGCGCAATCTCCGGCGCGCTGATTGACGTGTAAAGATCGGCCAGATTCCATTCCGGCAACTTGCCGGCCTGCGACTTCGCTGCCGCTTTCGGAGCGATCTTGCGAACCGGCTTCTTCACAACTGCAGTCTTCTTGGTGGCGGGCTTGCGGACGGATTTGGCGGGAGCGGATTTCGGCATGAAAACTTTCGGCTAGATGCAGCGGTCACACATAGGCAGCCAGTTGCGGGGCAACATGGACGAGCAGTTCTTCGCCCTCAAGCATCAGCGGCTCGACCTCGTCCTGGATCATATGGCGAATCGTACACCAAACCATGACAATCCGTGCGACAAGCGGCCATCGTGTTTTTCGCAAAGCGCCGCGGGCATGCATCGCCACCAGCGGCAGGCTGCGATGCTCGAACAGCAGCGCCCCCCTGCCGTCTTCGAGCACGTAAAGTCCGTTTACCCGCGACACGCACAATGTGCAGGCCTGATCCGGACCCAGCAGATAGAACTGCGCATCGCCGTTCTCGGTCATGCCGGTGTCCCAGCCCTGCCCACGGCGTCCGATGTCGAGCGTCTCTCCGAGCGTGCGGAGCTCAGCCTCGCTCCAGGCGCCGATCTGCGGCTTCCGAAATGCGATCACATTCATCTGGATGCTCCGAACAACAGCCGGTGCAATTCCGGCTCGTAATAGACCAGCAGATGTTTGGTGAAATCTGCGGGCTCAATCTTCAAGGCAACTGCCCATGCCTCCATGGTCTCGGTCGGCACCCGGCTGAAGCCGTTCTCAACCTGCGAAACGAACGTGTAATATTTCAGGCCGAGCCGCGCCGCGAGATCGACCTGCGAAAGCCCCGCTTGCGTCCGCCGTGCCTTCAGCCAATTACCCGCTTCTTTTCGCAGCGCACGCGTCTCGGGCGCCGTTTTGCCCGGCGCTCCCTTGGCGGAAGTTTCTTGATCTTTTCCAAGTTTCATGTTTACGAAACTACTCAAGATGAATTGCTCGAACTGGCGACTATTCGTAGCAGCTTTGAAGCCGCGCGAAAACGTTGCGGATGCAATGAGACGGTCATGGCATTTACCGATCGCAGCTTTACGGATCGCAATGATGCGCCCGCGACCCCGGGCGGGGTCAAGGAGCTGTTTGCCGCAAGCCTGCTGCTGACGCTGGCCGCTGCGCTCGCCTTGCGCGCATTTGTCTCGCTCGATGCACTGGCGCCGATTGTTGCAACTTTGCTATTCGCACTCGCAGCATCGATCGCCGGTGGTGCGCTGATTCCGCGTAACAGCAAACATCGCACTGCCTGGCTCGATGCCGCCGGCGTCCTGACTTTCATCGGTGTCGGCATTTCGATCGTGATGGATTCGGACCAGATGGTCCGCTTGGTCACGCTGTCGGATCAACCTGACTAACAACTGGATCAACCCGCGGGAATGTCCCCGCATTGAAGAAACGTTCAGGACCGGGCCCCTCTGGCAGCCTTCAAAAGCTGTGATGTCGGACTGGACGTTCATACAGAGAGGCCCGTATGTCGGAACTGTTCACGCCCGAAGCCCTATCCGCATTGCTCCAGGTCATCATGATCGACCTGGTTCTCGCCGGTGACAACGCCATCGTCATCGGTCTCGCCGCCGCCGGCCTGCCCAAAGAGCAGCGCGCCAAGGCGATTCTGGTCGGCATCATCGCCGCCACCCTCCTCCGCATCGGTTTTGCCAGCGTCACCGTCCAGCTCCTCCAGATCATCGGCCTGCTGCTCGCCGGCGGCCTGCTGCTGCTGTGGGTCTGCTGGAAGATGTGGAGCGAATTGCGCGCCGGCCACGAGCACGATCTCGACGAAATCGAGAAGATGAATGCCGAAGACAACCCCACCGGTCCGCGCAAGACGATGGGTCAGGCGATCTGGCAGATCACCCTTGCCGACGTCTCGATGTCGCTCGACAACGTGCTGGCCGTCGCCGGCGCTGCCCGCGAGCACCCGACCATCCTGATCTTCGGCCTGGTGCTGTCGATCGCCCTGATGGGTCTGGCCGCGAGCTTCATCGCCAAACTGCTGCAGAAGCATCGCTGGATCGCCTATGTCGGTCTCGCCATCATCCTCTATGTTGCCGGCGACATGATCTATCGCGGCGGCCTGGAGGTATGGCCTCACGCCACGGCCTATCTGAAGTAAGAGCTCGACTGTAGGGGGGGGGCGCCTCCCCCGGCCCGCCCGGGGGGTTATT
>JAEXHR010000107.1 GCA_023449855.1 Pseudomonadota bacterium
GCCGATGACAGGGCGCCGCGGCCGAGTTGGCCGTGTTACTTGTCCGGCGACAGCGGCATCTGGATCGAACCGTCGATATGTTTGATCGGCCCGGCCGCACTCGGCATGATGTCGAAGTCGAAGATCTCCGTCGGCAGCCACAGAGTGGCGCAGGCATTCGGCACGTCGACGACGCCGGAGATGTGGCCCTGACACGGCGCGGTGCCGAGGATCGAATAGGCTTGCGCGCCGGAATAACCGAACTTCTTCAGGTACTCGATCGCGTTCAGACAGGCCTGACGATAGGCGATGTGGACATCGAGATAATGCTGCTTGCCGGCTTCATCGACGGAGATGCCTTCGAAGATCAGGAAGTCCTTGTAGTTCGGCGTCATCGGCGACGGCTTGAACACCGGATTCTTGATGCCGTATTTGGCCACGCCATCCTTGATGATATCGACCTTGATATGCAGCCAGCCGGCCATTTCGATGGCGCCGCAGAAGGTGATTTCACCGTCGCCCTGCGAGAAGTGCAGATCGCCCATGGAAAGACCGCCGCCCGGCACATAAACCGGGAAATACACCTTCGAACCGCGCGACAGGTCTTTGATGTCGCAATTGCCGCCGTGTTCGCGGGGCGGCACGGTGCGGGCGCCTTCCGCGGCGGCCTTGTCGCGGGCTTCGCCTTTCATGCGGCCCATATGCGCGGTCGGGCCGAACGGTGGATTGGCGAGGCCGGGCACACGCTCCGGATTGGTGGCGATCAGCGCGGTCTCGCGCTCGTTCCAGGTCGCGAGCAGTTTCGGATCGGGCAGACAGCCGATCAGGCCGGGATGGATCAGGCCGGCAAAATTCACGCCGGGAATATGGCGCGACGAGGTGTACATGCCCTTGAAGTCCCAGATCGACTTCTGGGCCTGCGGGAAATGATCGGTCAGGAAGCCGCCGCCATTCTGCTTGGAGAAGAAGCCGTTGAATCCCCACTGGCTGTCCTTCATCGGGCCGACATCGAGCAGATCCACCACCAGGAGATCGCCCGGCTCCGCCCCCTTAACGCCGATCGGGCCAGACAGAAAGTGAACGATCGACAGGTCGATGTCGCGCACGTCGTCAGCGCTGTCGTTGTTCTTGATGAAGCCGCCAGTCCAGTCATAGGTCTCGACGATGAAGTCGTCGCCCGGATTGACCCACGCCACCATGGGAATGTCCGAATGCCAGCGATTGTGAATCATGTCGTTGTCGTAGGCCGACTGCGTGAGGTCGACCTTGATCAGTGTATCAGGCATTCAATGCTCCCCTTGGTTTACAGGTCTCACGTTTCTGAGATGGACTAGACGGACAGATATTTGGCGACCTGCGCGGCATCGATGCCCTCGCGCGGCTCGTCGCAGACGATCTCGCCGTTCTCGATCACCAGCACGCGGTCGGCGACATCGAGCGCGAAGCTCAGCACCTGTTCGGAGACGATGATCGACAGACCCTTGTCGTCGCGGATCTTCTTCAGCGTGCGCGCCATATCCTTGATGATAGACGGCTGGATGCCTTCGGTGGGCTCGTCGAGCAGAAGTACTTTCGGCTTGGTCGCCAGCGCGCGTGCGATGGCGAGTTGCTGCTGCTGGCCGCCGGACAGATTGCCGCCGCGGCGGCCTTTCATCTCCAGCAGAACCGGGAAAAGCTCATAGAGATCGCCGGGCACTTCCTTGCCACCATGTGCAACGAGGCCGGTTTCGATATTCTCCTTCACAGTCATATGCGAGAAAATCATGCGCCCCTGCGGCACGTAGGCCAGGCCGCGCGCAACGCGCTCATAGCTTTTCAGCGCGCCGAGCTCCTTGCCATCCATGGTGACCGAACCGGACTTGGTCGGGACGATCCCCATCAGCGACTTCATCAGCGTGGTCTTGCCCATGCCGTTGCGCCCCATGATCGCAACGATTTCGTTGGGCTGGACCTTTACATTCAGGCCATGCAGGACTTCGGCATGACCGTAGGCGACATGGAGATCGTTGATCGCGAGCATGGTGATCTCCTCAATGCCCCAGATAGACTTCAATGACCTTGGGATCGTTCTGCACCTTCTCCATGGTCCCCTCGGACAGGATCTGGCCCTGATGCAGCACGGTGACCTTGTGGGCGATGTCCTCGACGAATTTCATGTCGTGCTCGATCACCAGAACCGAACGGTTCTTGATGATGGTGTTGAGCAGCTCCGCCGTCTTGACGCGCTCGGAGACGCTCATGCCGGCGACGGGCTCGTCGAGCATCAGCAGGTCCGGGTCCTGGATCAGCAGCATGCCGATCTCGAGCCACTGCTTCTGCCCATGCGACAGCACATCGGCATACATATTCAGCCGATCCTTGAGGAAGATCATCTCGGCGACCTCCTCGACCCGTTCCCTCACCGCGGCATCGCGCTGGAACATCAGCGAGCCGAACACCGAGCGGCCGCGCGGATAGCAGATCTCCAGATTCTCGAACACCGTGAGATCCTCGTACACAGACGGCGTCTGGAACTTGCGGCCGACGCCGGCCTGCACGATCTCGTTCTCTTTCAGCTTGAGCAGCTCGGTGCCGCGAAACTGGATCGACCCCGAAGTGGCTTTAGTCTTGCCGCAGATCAGATCGAGCACCGTGGTCTTGCCGGCGCCGTTGGGGCCGATGATGACGCGGATCTCGTTCTCCTCCACATAGAAGGAGAGATCGTTGACCGCCTTGAAGCCATCGAAGGAGACGGTGAGCCCTTCCACCGCGAGCAGAAAATCCTTGGGCTGGTGACCGACGAGCATGATGCGTCCCCCTATTCTGCCGGCGCGCCGTCGGCGGCGGATTTGACGGGCCAGTCCTTCTTCGACTTCGATGAGAAGGCGGCGATCAACCGATCGACATGGCGCTGCACATGATCTCGCCAGATTCCGGACAGGCCGTTCGGGAAGAACAGCACCACCGCAATGAACAGACCGCCGAGACCGAACAGCCACATCTGCGGGAAGGATTCCGAGAGGCTGGTCTTGGCGAAATTCACCAGCAGCGCGCCATAGACGGCGCCGAAGATCGATGAGCGTCCCCCGACGGCCGTGTAGATCACCATCTCGATGGACGGCACGATGCCGACGAAGGACGGCGACATGAAGCCGATCTGCAGCGTGAACATCGCGCCACCGATCGCGGCGAAGATGGCGGCCATACAGAAGGCGAAAATCTTGAAATTCGCGACGCTGTAGCCGGAGAAGCGCACGCGATCCTCCTGCTCACGCATCGCGACGAGGATACGCCCGAGCTTGGTCAGACGGATGAACTGCGCCAGAACGATGCAGCCGAACAGAACGAACACTTCGAAGAAGTAGAGAATGAACTTGGCGCTGTCGGTACGGATGTCCCAGCCGAGAAGCGTGCGCAGATCCGTCATGCCGTTGATGCCGCCGGTATAACCCTGTTGACCGATGATCAGGATGGTCGCGATCGCTGCAATCGCCTGGGTGATGATGGCGAAATAGACGCCGCCGACGCGGCGCTTGAACATCGCGGCGCCGATGATGAAGGCGAGCACCGCCGGCACGACAAAGATTGCGATGATCGTCAGCGTCAGGCTGTGGAACGGCTTCCAGAACATCGGCAACGACGTGATCTGGTTCCAGTCCATGAAATCGGGAATGCCAGGCGTCGTCTGGATCTTGGTGTTCTCGACGCTGGAGGCTTCCAGTTTCAGGAACATCGCCATGCAGTAACCGCCCAGGCCGAAGAACACGCCCTGGCCGAGGCTGAGAATGCCGCCATAACCCCAGCACATCACGAGCCCGATGGCGACGAAGGCATAGGTCAGGTATTTCGCGACGAGATTGAGCCGGAAGATATCCAGGCAGAGCGGCAGGATGACGACGAGCAGCAGGGCAAGCGACAGAAAGCCGATGAGCTCCGAGCGATTGAAGAAGCGGGAATTGATGATCATGTGAGGATGCCCTGCTCTTTCTGTGCTGCGCGCTTATTTGCGGACCTTGAGGGCGAACAGGCCCTGCGGACGGATCATCAGGATCGCGACGATGGTCAGCAGCGTCAGCACCTTGGCCATCGAGCCGGACATGAAGAATTCCATGGTCGACTGAGCCTGCGAGATGGTGAAGGCCGAGGCGATGGCGCCGAACAGGCTGGCGGCGCCGCCGAACACCACGACAAGGAACGTGTCCACAATGTAGAGCTGGCCCGAGGTCGGTCCGGTCGAGCCGATCATCGTGAAGGCGGAACCGGCAATGCCGGCGATACCGCAGCCGAGGCCGAAGGTGTAGCGATCGACCTTTTCGGTATTGATGCCGACGGCACCGGCCATCACGCGGTTCTGGACGACGGCGCGCACCTGCTGGCCCCAGCGTGACTTGAACATGATCCAGACAACGACGACCGTGATCGCCAGCGTCAGGCACATCACGAAGATGCCGTTGATAGGCACTTCGATCGTATCGGTGACCTGCTTGGAGCCCATCATCCATTGCGGCAACTCGACGCCGACTTCACGCGCGCCGAACACCGAGCGGTAAGCCTGCTGCAGGATCAGGCTGAGGCCCCAAGTGGCCAGCAGTGTGTCCAGCGGGCGCTTGTAGAGATGCCGGATCAGCACCCATTCCACCAGCATCCCCAGCGCACCGGAGGCAATGAAAGCGAGGATCATGGCGACGAAGAAATAGCCGGAGAACAGCGACGGCAGATAGGTCTGAAAGAAGCTCGACGTCATCCAGGTGACGTAGGCGCCCAAAATCATGAACTCGCCATGGGCCATGTTGATGACGCCCATCTGGCCGAAGATGATCGCGAGCCCGAGCGCCATCAGAACGTAGACCGAGAACAGGATCAGTCCGGCAAAGCCCTGCATTGCAAAGATGGCGCCGAGATCGCCAATCGAGTAGTCGCCGAACATCAATCCATCCTCTGTTGCGGGAGACAGGTCCCGCGCCGCGCGTAACACGCGACGCGGGGTCTTGATGCGCAGATAGGTCGTCCGCGCTAGGGAGAGGGTATGGAAGGGCTTACTGGTAGCCCTTCGGGAACGGATCCGGCTCGATCAGTTCGGGCGTCTCGTAAACCACCTTGAACTGGCCATCGAGCTGCGCCTGGCCGACGCGGGCCTTCGACCACAGATGGTGGTTCGGATGGATCTTGACGTAGCCTTCGGGCGCCTTGGTGAATTCGATGCCGGCGGACGCAGCCGCGATCTTGTCGATGTCGAACGATCCGGCCTTCTCCACCGTCATCTTCCACAGCCACGGGCCGAGATAGGCAGCCTGGGTGACGTCGCCGATCACGGTCTTCTCGCCCCACATCTTCTTGAAGGCGGCGACGAATTCCTTGTTGTTCGGATTATCGAGCGACTGGAAGTACTTCATACAAGCATAGGCGCCTGCGATGTTCTCGCCGCCGATGCCGTCGATCTCGTCCTCGGTGACCGAGATGGTCAGCATGGTCTGCTTCGACAGGTCGATACCGGCTGCCTTGAGCTGCTTGTAGAAGGCGACGTTCGAACCGCCGACCACCGCGGCGTAGATCACGTCCGGCTTGGTGAGCTTGATCTTGTTGATCACCGAGTTGAACTGGGTGTGACCGAGCGGGAAGTACTCTTCGCCGGCTACCTTGCCGCCGAGCTTGCCTTCGATGTGCTTGCGGGCGATCTTCATCGACGTGCGCGGCCAGATATAGTCCGAGCCGATCAGATAGAAGCTCTTGCCCTTCTTCTCCTTGGCAACCCAGTCGAGGCCGGCAAGGATCTGCTGCGTGGCTTCCTGTCCGGTATAGATGACGTTCTTGGACTGCTCGAGACCTTCGTAGAAGGTCGGATAGTAGAGCATGCCGTTATACTGCTCCATGACGGGCAGCACGGCCTTGCGCGAGGCCGAGGTCCAGCAGCCCATGATGGCAGCGACCTTGTCATTGACCAGCAGCTTCTTCGCCTTCTCGGCAAAGGTCGGCCAGTCCGAAGCGCCGTCTTCCTGGATGAACTTGATCTTGCGGCCGAGCACGCCGCCCATGGCGTTGATCTGCTCGATAGCCAGCTTCTCGGCCTGCACCGAGCCGGTTTCCGAGATCGCCATGGTGCCGGTGACGGAATGCAGGATGCCGACGGTGACTTCGGTATCGGTGACGGCAAGGCCGGTGGTGTTGATGGCCGCCGTTGCCGGCGCCTGCGCAAAAGATGGGCGCGGGAATATCGACATCGCCGGCAGCGCCGCCATGCCCATCAGCAGTTTTCGCCGCAACGGCGAGTGCAGGCCCGGTTTTTTCTCGTCTGACATCACTTCCCCACTGGTTTGGAACGCTTATTGGTGAGGCAAGTGTTGCTGAACTTCAGCGCTACCCGGATACGTGGGATTGCGTATACTGCACCGCAAAATGCCGACGTAGTTTTTCGCTGAACGCAAACATGTGTGCTGAAGCAGGGTCAGGAGTACGGGGTGGCAGGGCGGCAGCGGATCGACCGTGTTCGACGCCAGTACAATCAATGGGTCGCCAACCAGACCCTTGAGGACTACGCCCTCCGCTTCACCGCGAAGAGCGCGCGCCGATGGTCTGCCGCCCGGGTCGCCAACACCGCGCTCGGCGCCATTTCGTTTCTCGCGCTGGAAGCCATCGGCGGCACCATCACCATCAATTATGGGATGACCAACGCCACTGCCGCGATTCTCGTCGTCAGTGTGGTCATCTTCTGCTGCGGCCTGCCGATTGCCTATCACGCGGCACGCAGCGGCATCGATATCGATCTCCTCACCCGCGGCGCGGGCTTCGGCTATATCGGCTCGACCATCACATCGCTGATCTACGCCTCCTTCACTTTCATCTTCTTCGCCATTGAGGCTGTGATCCTCGCTTCAGCGCTGGAGATCTGCTTCGATATCCCGCGCCCGATCGGCTACCTGATATCGGCTGTGGTCATCATCCCGCTGGTCACCCACGGCATCACGCTGATCAGCCGTTTCCAGCTGTGGACCCAACCGATCTGGCTGGTCCTCAATCTCGCCCCCTTCGTCGCCATTGCCTATGCCAGCCGGCAGTCCTTTGCAGAGTGGACAGCCTATCCCGGCCTGCACGGCGATCCCAACGGCGGCCTCGACCTGCTGCTATTCGGAACTGCCGCCGCGGTGATCTTCTCGCTGGTGGCGCAGATCGGCGAACAGGTCGACTTCCTGCGCTTCCTGCCGCGCGATCGCAGGCAATCGAAAGTGAACTGGTGGATCGCTCTGCTCTGTGCCGGCCCGGGCTGGATCGTGGTGGGCGCCGTCAAGCTGCTCGCTGGCTCGTTCCTGGCCTATTTCGCGCTCACCCATGGCGCCACGCCGGAACAGGCCGCCGAACCTGCGCACATGTATCTCGAAGCATTCCGTTACGTACTGTCGCAGCCGGATCTCGCTTTGGCGCTGACCGGCACCTTCGTGATCCTGTCGCAGCTCAAGATCAACGTCACCAATGCTTATGCCGGCTCCATTGCCTGGTCGAATTTCTTTTCGCGCCTGACCCACAGCCATCCCGGCCGCGTCGTCTGGCTGGTGTTCAACGTGCTGGTGGCGCTGCTGCTGATGGAAATCGGCGTATACAAGGCGCTGGAACAGACGCTCGCGCTGTATTCCAACGTCGCCATCGCATGGGTCGGCGCGCTGGTCGCCGATCTCGTCATCAACCGTCCGCTTGGACTGCGTCCGCAGCAGATGGAATTCAAGCGCGCTCATCTCTACGACATCAATCCGGTGGGCGTCGGCGCCATGCTCGCCGCTACCCTGATGTCGGTCAGCGCGTTCTACGGCCTGTTCGGCCCCACCGCGAAGGCGCTGTCGCCTTTCGTCGCCCTAGCCACGGCGCTCGTTACCGCGCCGATCATCGCCTATGCGACTGGCGGAAAATACTACATCGCGCGAAAACCCAAGCGTGCCTGGCAGAATGTGGAAGCGATCCAGTGCTGTATCTGCGAGCACACGTTCGAGCATGAGGACATGGCGCATTGTCCGGCCTATGCCGGTCCGATCTGCTCGCTCTGCTGCTCTCTGGACGCCCGCTGCCATGATCTCTGCAAGCCTCATGCGCGCGTCGATGCGCAGATCGCCGCCGCCTTCGGCGGCATCGTGCCAGAACCGTTGCTGGCGCGGCTCAACTCACAGCTCGGTCACTATCTCGGCGTCTTCCTCGCCGCGGCAGGACTGGTCGGCCTGACGCTGGCGCTGATCTATCTGCAGACCTCAGCCGCGTCGCCCGGCGACAGCACGGCGGTATCCGATGTGTTATGGAAGGTGTTCTTCGCCCTCGCCATCATCATCGGCGTCGTCGCCTGGCTCTTCGTGCTCGCCAAGCAGAGCCGACGCGCGGCCGAAGCCGAGACCAAGCGGCAGACGTCGCTATTGATGCAGGAGATCGAGGCCCACAAGCGCACCGATGCCGAATTGCAGCGCGCCAAGGAAGTTGCGGAGTCGGCCAATCTTGCCAAGAGCCGCTATGTGGTCGGTCTCAGCCACGAACTGCGCTCGCCGCTCAACGCCATATCAGGCTATGCGCAGCTGCTCGAACAGGACGACAGCCTGCAGACCCGCCCGCGCGAACAGGTCCGCGTGGTCAAGCGCAGCGCCGATCACCTCTCCGGCCTGATCGACGGCATTCTCGATATTTCCAAGATCGAGGCCGGCCGTCTGTATCTCTCCCGCGACGAGGTCCGCCTCACCGATTTCCTCGATCAGCTCGTCGGCATGTTCAGGCTACAGGCAGCCGCCAAGGGCATCGAATTCATCTTCCGCCGCCCACCGGTGCTGCCCGCCGTCGTCTATGCCGACGAGAAACGCCTGCGGCAGATCCTCATCAACCTGCTCTCCAACGCCATCAAGTTCACGCAGGAAGGCAACGTCCAGTTCGTCATTCACTACCGCAGCCCGGTCGCTGAATTCGAGATCATCGACACCGGCCCCGGCATCCGCGCCGACGATCTCGAACGCATCTTCGCGCCGTTCGAGCGCGGCGCCCTCGGCGCCGCCCAGCCACATACCGGCACCGGCCTCGGCCTCACCATCTCGAAGCTGCTGGCCGGCGTCATGGGCGGCGATATCCGCGTCGCCAGCGAAGTCGGCACCGGCAGCACCTTTCGCGTGAAGATGCTGTTGTCCGAGGTCAACAACCCCACCCGCACCGCCCCTATCGAGGCCCCCATCCTCGGCTATCACGGCCCGCGCAAGACCATCCTCGTCACCGACGACGATCCGACGCAACGTGACCTCCTGCGCCAGGTTTTGACCCCGCTCGGCTTCATCCTGCTCAGCGCGCCCGATGGCCCCGCCTGCCTGAGCCTCGCCCAGCACTGCCGGCCGGACATGTTCCTGCTCGACATCTCGATGCCCGGCATGGACGGCTGGACCGTCGCCGAGACGCTGCGTGCCGCCGGCCACCATCAGGCACGCATCCTGATGGTCTCCGCCAGCGCCCTCGAAGCCCATGGCGCGCCGCTCGCACAGCCGTTCCACGATGGCTATCTGATGAAGCCGGTCGAGCTGCCGCGCCTGCTGGAGATGATCGGCCAGTTGCTCAAGATCGAATGGCGCTACGACCGCGACGAGGCCGAGACAACCGATCAGCACTGGACACCCGACAACAGCCGACCGCCAGGACACCACGTCGATCAACTCATCAGCCTCGGCGAGATGGGCCACATCCGCGCCATCCAGATGAAGCTCGATGAGATCGGCGCCGAACATCCCGAACACATGGCTTTCGTGGCGCAGATGCGCATGCTGATCGATCGCTTCGATCTCGACCAGTACATGTCTCTCCTCAAGACGTTGCAGACGCATGACTCCTGACCCCAAAATAACAGATGCCAAGAAACGCGATGTCGCCCTCGTGGTGGATGACAGCCCCGACACGCTCCGGCTCCTGACCGACGCCCTCGACGGCGCCGGCATGACCGTCATGGTCGCGCTGGACGGCGCCGGCGCCATGCGCATCGTCGAACAGATCACGCCGGACATCGTGCTGCTCGACGCGGTGATGCCCGGCATCGACGGATTCGAGACATGCCGCCGCCTCAAGCGCGATGCCGGCCTCGCCGATGTCCCGGTGATCTTCATGACCGGCCTCAGCGAAACCGCTCATATCGTCCGCGGTCTCGAAGCCGGCGGCGTCGACTACGTTACCAAACCCATCGTGATCGAGGAGATGCTGGCGCGCATCCGCGTCCATCTTTCCAATGCGCGCCTGACCCAAAGCGCCCGTGCGGCGCTTGACGTCTCCGGCCGCTTCCTGCTCGCCGTCAACAAGCGCGGCGAGGTGCTGTGGGCAACGCCGCAGGCGCATAAGCTGCTGAGCGATCACCTGATCGCAGGCATCGATGATACGTTGCAGCTGCCAGCCACCGTGCTGCAATGGCTCGAACAGATGCAGAAGCCAGCCGCCAAGCCGGCTCCCTCCGCACCGTTCGCCGACAACGAACTGCTGCGCCTGAATTATATGGGCAAGGCCGGCCCCGATGAATTCCTGCTCCGCCTCGCCAAGGACGGCGCCGCCGCGGTGCCCGCCGAATTCAGCAAGGAGCTCGGCCTCACCACCCGCGAGGGCGAGGTCCTGTCGTGGCTGAGCAAGGGCAAGAGCAACCGCGACATCGCGCAGATCCTCGGCCTGTCGCCGCGTACCGTCGATAAGCATCTCGAGCAGATCTACGCCAAGCTCGGCGTCGAGAACCGCACAGCTGCAGCCGCCGTTGCGGTAAATGCGACGCAGCGGCGGCAATAGCCGCCCCACCACGCAGCATCTCGTAACTGTCCCGGACACGCGCCGCGCCCGCGTACCGCTGCATTGCGAAACGCCGAATTCGCCATTGACATATTAATTCGCTAATATCTAATCTCTGGAAAAACAGACGACCAAGCAAAACGGACCCGGCAGACGGGCCACTTTCGGGAGAGAAACACATGACGCGCCACGTGCTGGCGTGGGCGACTGCGCTCGCGCTTTCGACCACCGCCATTTCCACACCATCCATTGCGCAGGTCTCCGACGACGTCGTCCGCATCGGCGTGCTGACCGATCTGTCGAGCTGGGGCCGCGACAATAGCGGACCCGGTTCGGTCGAAGCCGCGAAGATGGCGGTTGAGGAATTCGGCAAGACCGTGCTCGGCAAGCCCATCGAGATCATCAGCGCCGATCATCAGATGAAGTCCGACGTCGGCGTGCAGATCGCGCGCAACTGGTTCGACAACGGCAAGGTCGACGCTGTGGTCGACATCCCGAATTCCGCCATCGCTATCGCCGTTCACAATCTCGCCCGCGAGCGCAACAGGATCGCGCTGCTGTCCGGTCCGGGCTCAAGCGCCCTCACCGATGAGCTGTGCAGCCCGAACACGGTGCAATTCACCTACGACACTTATGCGCTGTCGAAAGTGACGGCCTCTGCCGTGATCGCCGAAGGCGGCAAGTCCTGGTACTTCATCACTGCCGATTACGCGTTCGGCAGCCAGCTCGAGAACGACGCCACGCGCTTCATCAAGGCAAGCGGCGGCACTGTGGTCGGCGGCGTCCGCCATCCCACCAACACGGCCGATTTCTCGTCCTTCGCGCTGCAGGCGCAGAACTCGAAAGCCAATGTCGTGGCCTTCGCCAATGCCGGCCAGGACACCGACAACTCCATCAAGCAAGCCGGCGAATTCGGCCTCGTCAAAGGCGGGCAGAAGCTGGTCGGCCTGCTGATGTTCGATACCGACGTGCACGCCATCGGCCTCGACGCCGCGCAGGGCACCTATCTCACCACCGCGTCCTACTGGAACATGAACGAGAAGACGCGCGCATGGTCGAAGAAGTTCTTCGCCAAGACGAATGTGATGCCGACCATGATCCAGACCGGCGTCTATGGCGCGGTGCTGCATTATCTCAAGGCCATCGCAGCCGCCGGCACGGACGATTCCGCGAAGGTGATGGCGAAGATGCGCGAGCTGCCGATCGAAGACACTTTCGTCCATGGCGGCAAGCTGCGCGAGGACGGCCGCGTCATTCGCGACATGTATCTTGCCAAGGTCAAGAAGCCCTCGGAATCCAAGGAGCCCTGGGACTATCTCGACATCGTCAAGACGGTGAAGGGCGAGGATGCCTACCGCCCCGTCTCGGAATCGAAGTGCCCGCTGCTGAAGAAGTGAGATGACCATGGCCAGCGATCCAGCAACCGCAATTGAAACTCATGAATGCGACGTGCTGGTCGCTGGCTCCGGTTGCTCCGGCATGTCGGCGGCGATCACCGCCAGGCATGGCGGCCTCGACGTCCTGATCGTCGAGAAGGAGCCGCGCTTCGGCGGCACCACCGCGCGCTCCGGCGGCTGGCTGTGGGTGCCCGGGACGTCGCTCGCGAAAGCCTGGGGCATCCATGAGAGCCCCGACCAAGCGCGCACCTATCTGCGCCACGAGGCCGGCAACAGTTTTGACGCCGCGCGCGTCGATGCCTTTCTCACCGCAGGACCCGAAGCCATCGACTTCTTCACCACGAAGACGTCCGTGCGCTTCGACATGCCGCTGACCTTCCCCGATTATGACGCCGAAGCGCCGGGCGGCACCCAGGGCGGCCGCTCCATGGTGGCGCGGCCGTTCGACGGGCGCGAACTCGGCGACAACATCAAGAACATCGGCGCGCCGCTGCCCGAACTCACCGTATTCGGCATCATGCTCGGCTCCGGCAAGGACATCATCCATTTCATGCGCGCAACGAAGTCGCTGACTTCGGCAATCTATGTCGCCAAGCGGCTGTCGAAACATTTGAAGGATGTGCTCGGCCACGGCCGCGGCATGACGCTGACCAATGGCAATGCGCTCGCCGGTCGTCTTGCCAAGTCGGCCTTTGATCTCAAGATCCCGTTATGGCTGTCTTCGCCGGTGCGCGAACTGATCGTCGAGAACGGAAACGTGCGCGGCGCCATCATTGAGCGCGACGGCAAGCGCGTGCGCGTCATCACACGGCGCGGCGTGGTGCTCGCTTGCGGTGGCTTCCCGCACGATGTCGAGCGCCGCAAGGCCATGTTCCCGCACGCGCCGACCGGCCGCGAGCACTATTCGCCGGGTCCAACAGGCAATACAGGCGACGGCCTTCGCCTCGCGGAGGCCGCCGGCGGTCGCGTGGAAGACTCGCTGCCGAATGCCGCGGCCTGGGTGCCGGTTTCGGTCACCACGCGCAAGGACGGCAGCAAGGGCGTGATGCCGCATTTCATCGACCGCGCAAAGCCCGGCGTCATCGCGGTGCTGCGCGACGGCACGCGCTTCGCCAATGAAGGCAATTCCTATCACGCTTTCGTGCAGGAGATCATGCGCGCGACCAAGCCAGGCGACGAGATGGCGGCCTGGCTTGTCTGCGATCATCGCGCGCTGCGCCAGTATGGCCTCGGCGCCGTCCCGCCTTTCCCGATGCCGATCGGCCACTATCTGCGCTCCGGCTATCTCATCAAGGGCGCGACGCTGGAAGAGCTCGCGAACAATGGCGGGATCGATGCCACGACGTTCGCGAAGACAGTTGCACAATTCAACACGGCCGCTGCGAACGGTCATGATCCCGCATTCGGCAAGGGATCACGTGCCTATAATCGCTATCAAGGCGACGCCCAGCATGGCCCCAACCCCTGCGTGGCGCCTATCGAGAATGGACCGTTCTACGCCATCAAGATGGTGATCGGCGATCTCGGCACCTATGCAGGCATCAAGACCGACGCCCATGCGCGCGCGCTGGACAGCAATGGCGAGGTGATCGGTGGGCTCTATGCCGCCGGCAACGACATGGCAAGCATCATGGGCGGCAACTATCCCGGCGCCGGCATCACGCTTGGCCCCGCCCTCACCTTCGGCTATATCGCCGGCCGTCATCTCGCCGGCAAGCCGGTGGCGGCGTAACCATGACCGTCTTCGCACCCGACCTGTTGCTCGGCCAGCTCGCCCTCGTCACCGGCGCAGGCAATGGCAACGGCCGTGCCATCGCACTCGGCCTGGCCGCTCATGGCGCCGAGGTGATCGTGACGGATATCGATGGTCAGGCCGCAGCCGATACGGCCTGCGCGATCAACGCCCGTGGCGAGCGCTCATGGCACCACCAACTCGACGTCACAGATGTCGTAGCCTGCCGCACGCTGGCGGACGTCGTCCACCGTCAGGCCGGCGATATTTCCATCCTCGTCAACAATGCGGGCATCATCATCCGCGAGGGCATCGATTCCGACCGCGCCGCAGAGAACTGGCGCCGCGTGCTCGACGTCAACCTCAACGGTGTCTTCAATGTCACTCACGCATTCCTGCCGGCTTTGCGTGCGCGACACGGCAGCGTGATCAATCTCGGCTCCATCGCCTCATTTGTCGGTGTCGCCGATACGCTCGGTTATTCCCCTTCCAAAGGCGGCGTCAAACTGCTGACACAGGCACTGGCGCGCGAACTCGCGAAAGACGGTGTGCGCGTGAATGCACTGGCGCCGGGCGTGATCGAAACCGCCATGACCGAGGGCACGCGCAACGATCCCGTCCGCCTCGCCGGCTTCCTCGGCCGCACCCCGCTCGGCCGTGTCGGCCAGCCCGCCGAGCTCGTCGGCCCGGTGGTGTTTCTCGCCTCCGACATGGCGTCATATGTGAATGGCGCGACCTTGCCGGTGGATGGCGGCTTCCTCGCCGTGTAATGTCACGCTCTGAGTTGGGGCAAACATGGCTAAAGAGAGTCGCGGCATCCAGTCGATCGAGGTCGGTGGTGAATTGCTGCAAGCGCTGGCGCGCAATGGCGAACCGATGATGCTGCGCGATCTCGCGCGCGAAGCCGGCATGGTGCCCGCCAAGGCACATCCCTATCTCGTCAGCTTTTCGCGGATCGGCCTGATCGAACAGGATCACTCCACCGGACGTTACGAATTCGGACCGCTCGCGCTCGAACTCGGCATTGTCACGCTGCGGCGGCTCTCCGCCGTACGTGTCGCGACGCCGGCGATCACAGCGCTCGCAGCACAGATCGACCACGCCGTATCGCTGGCCATCTGGGGCACCCACGGTCCGACGGTGGTGCGACTGGAAGAACCGAGCCATCCCGTTCACATCGCCATGCGCGTCGGCTCCACCATGTCGCTGCTCGAGACTGCGACCGGCCGCATCTTCGCAGCCTTCCTGCCGCCGACCACCATCAATGCCGCGCTCGACGAAGATCTCGATCGTCTCTCCATCGGCTACGACCCGAAACGCGAAACCAAGGGTCCCGCGATCGACAAGCTCCTCGCCGATGTCCGCAGCCGCGGCCTCGCCCGTGCGGTCGGCGAACCCTTGCGCGGCGTCAACGCGTTTTCCGCGCCGGTGTTCGATCACAGCGGCACCGTTGTTCTCTCCATCACCGCCATGGGCGCCGTCGGCACATTCGACGTCAACTGGAACAGCGCCATCGCCAAGGCACTGCTAGATTGCACTCATGCCATCTCGCGGCGGCTCGGGCATGGGGTGAAAGGTGTATAAAACCGTGAGCCTGACCCGCGCAGACATCGAGGATATCGCCGACCACCTCAATGCCATCACGGAGCGCATTCCCCTGCGTCCGATCAGGTCGAAGCGTGATGACAAGGCGGCCACCTCGGCGCTGAATGCGCTTCTCGATGCCGGCGGTGCTCACGAGGATGGCCCGCTGTCCACGCTCGTCACATTACTTGGCGATCTGATTGGCGAGTACGAGGATGGTTTGTCCCCTCCCGATCCCGTCGCGCCGGCAGACGTGCTGCGCTTCCTGATGGATCAGCATGGCTGCAAGCAGAGCGACCTGCCCGAAATCGGAAGCCAGGGCGTCGTTTCGGAAATCCTCAACGGCAAGCGGGATCTGAACGTCAGACAGATCAGGCTTCTGGCCGCCCGTTTCAATGTCGGCGCCGAGGTCTTCGTCTGACGAGATCGGCTCGCTGAGCCGTGCGCCAACTTGTCCGACATCCGACAGCTGCGCTTGCCAGCTCTTCTCAGCATGCTACGCTTCCCTCAGGCGCATCCCCGGTGAACGGGGAGCGACCATAAAATCACCGCCGGTCAAGGCGGCTTGAGGGAGGACTACCCATGGCCAGCCAAGGCCCGTCTCGTCGTGCCCTGCTCAAGGGCGCGCTCGCCACCAGCGCATTGCCTGCACTCGGATCGCTCGGCATCTCCGCCACACCTGCTTTCGCCGAACCGAACTGGAAGAAATATGCGGGCACCACCATCGAAGCCAATCTGATCAAGGGGCCGCGTGGCGAGCTGCTGCAGAAACGCGTCCGAATTCACGGCGCTCACCGGCATCAAGGTCGAGTCCGAACTGATCCCGGAACAGCAGCAGCGCCAGAAGGCGGTGATCGAGCTCACCTCCGGCAAGCCTTCATTCGACGTCGTGCATCTCAGCTATCACGTGCAGAAACGGCAATTCGAGAAGGCCGGCTGGCTCGCCGACATTTCCGGCTTCATGAAGGACCCTGCCCTCACCGCGCCGGACCTGACCGTCGATGACTTCTCCGCCGGAGGCCGGCAATTCGCCGAGAACGACAAGGGCGTGATGCATTCGCTGCCGTGGTCGGTGGACTACTTCATTCTCTATTACAACAAGGAGATGTTCGCGAAGAAGAACGTCGCCGTGCCCAAGACCATGGACGAGATGGTCGCGGCGGCCGAGAAGCTCAACGATCCCGCCAACGGCATCTATGGCTTCACCGGACGCGGGTTGCGCAATGCCAATATGACGCTGTGGAGCAACTTCTTCCTCAACTACGGCGGCGAATTCCTCGATGCCAAGGGCAACATCCTCACCGATGGCCCGGAATCCATCGAGGCGACAAAGGTCTATCAGCGCCTGATGATGAAGAGCGCGCCGCCCGGCGCCGCCGGCTTCAACTGGATGGAGTCGATGGCCTCCCTGACCCAGGGCCGCGCCGCCATGTGGATCGACGGCGTCGGCTGGGCGCCGCCCATCGAGGACCCCAATGCGTCGCGCGTGGTCGGCAAGATCGGCTACACACTGGTGCCTGCTGGGCCGAAGGGCCAGTATTCTTCCACTTACGGCGACGGCATCGGCATCGCCAAGACCTCGACCAGAAAGGAAGCGGCCTATCTTTACTGCCAGTGGGCCGTATCCAAACAGATGGGCGCGCGCCTGCTGCAGACCGGCGGCGGTGTGCCCTTCCGCAATTCGATCCTCAATGACGAGGAAGTCCGCAAGGGCGTGAAGAACCAGGAATGGCTGCAGTCGGTCATCGACTCCGCCAAGATCAGCAAGCTCGGCCTGCCCGTGATCATCCCCGTGGCCGAATTCCGCGATCTCGTCGGTGCCGGCATCACAGCCACTCTGGCGGGCGCCGATCCGGCCACCGAGCTGAAAAAAGCGCATGAGCAGTTCCGGCCCATCCTGGAGCGCAGCGAGAAGACGTGAGCGAGCTGACAGCAGGCAAAGCCGCCGCGGTCGAACCGACGGCCGCGGCGAAGAACGAATGTCA
>JAEXHR010000176.1 GCA_023449855.1 Pseudomonadota bacterium
CAGCTTTGGACAGTGCCGTATCCATTGGCTCTATTCCGATGCTTGACCAAGCGAGCGACGAGAGATGCGATAGACCGACGCGGGCGGCACATTCATTAGCACGCGGCCGACACATGAGGCCTGAAGACCGTGGCGCGCCAATTGCGACTGACCGATCGGGCAGCGAACGCCATATGTGAACTGATACATGGCGCCGCCCGGTTTGAGGCTGGCAAAGACTCCGCCAAGAATCGCATCGACCTTCTGCTCTGTGATGTTGAGCAAGGGCAGGCCGCTGACGACGGCGCCGAAGGTTGCAGGATCGAACAGCTTCTGCGGCGAGATCCACGAGGCATCCATCCATAACACCCGTGCATGTGGAAACCGCTGCTGCAGCAATCGCATGAAGTCGGAGCCGTATTCGATGAGCGTCAGATCGGACTGTTTCACGCCGCGCTGTAGCAGCGCCTTCGTAAAGACGCCGGTGCCCGGGCCGAGTTCGAGGATCTTGCCCGTAGCACCGCTGATGTCCTGCGTGATCATATTGGCGAGTGCGGATCCGGACGGCGCGATGGCTCCGACGCTGCGAGGCGCCGCTGCGAGAGATCGGAAAAAGAGCAGTAGGCCGTTTGCGGTCATGACGAGTGTCCATTGCACATGCAGCGCCGAACACCACGGTCGGCGGAGTTGCGATATGCGGAATGGAGATTGAGCGAACATGACGTCATGCAGCTCAAGCGGGAATTAAAGCGCTCCGATGAATGTGGATGTCTGAAGCGAGCGCGTCAGCGAAGCGGATGCCGCTTGCCGAATGTCATGGTGACGCGCGTGCCACCATTCGATCCTTCCTGAATATCCACCATTCCATCGTGGAGCTGGACGATCTCGCGAACCAGATTGAGTCCGAGGCCTGCACCGCGCGATCCGGCATTGATCCGGTAGAACGGTTCGAACACGCGTTCCCGGTCGTCCGGCCCAATGCCCGGGCCCTGATCGGCCACTGAGATCGACGAGGTGGTGACGCTGACCACGATCTTGCCGCGGCGTCCGCCATGTTCGATGGCATTGTGGATCAGGTTGGCGAGTGCGCGCTCCAGAGCTCCTGGATCTCCCGACATCGGAGCCCGCTCTGCGCTGCTCTCATAGGCGATCTCGTAGCCGGCGGCGATGGCGAGAGGAGCGAGGTCGGACGTCACATGCTGCGTCACCTCGACGAGGTCAATATCCGAGCGTGGTACGGCAGATTGTTTCAATCGTTCGCTGTCGAGCAACTGTTCGGCCAGGATCGCCAGGCGCCGGACGTCTTCGAGCAGGCGGGACTTGTATGGTCCGGGCTCGATCGACTCGATCCGGATTTGCAGGATGGCAATCGGTGTCCGCAATTCGTGGGCCGCATCGACAAGGAAGCGCTGGCGCCGCTCGTAGCCGTCGTCGAGGCGGCGCAGCGCGTCGTTGATCGCGACCACCAGTGGGACAATTTCGTCAGGGACACGATCCAGCGGAATGCGTGCTCCGCGCTTGTCGATGTCGAGCTGCTCGGTTTGTGCCGCCGTGTCGCTGAGACCAAGCAGCGCGCGCCGGACCACGACCGGGGTGGCGACAAGTGTCGTGAAGGTCATCACCGCGAGGAGCGGTAACACCACGCTTGCAAACAAGGTCAGAGCGGCGATGGCAAGGCGAGACCACGGCACGGTGCCGCCGGACCCTGCAAGGATCTGGACGCGGCCAGCGGCGCTGTCGACCCAGCGTATTCGCGCCGCCCCGCGCGGCGCATCGCCGATGTTCCAACCGAGACGGGCCTGCCCGATACCATCGAGTGCATCGCCGATTTGCGCGAATTCAGGCGGCACAATGCCTTGCGATATGCGGGCTCCATGGTTGTCTCTGACAACGAACCATAATTCCGGCATCGCGGCGCGCCGCTGTGCAAGCGCCGCAGTATCACGAACGATGATGGCATTCGCCTGATTGCGAGCGAGAGCCTTCTCGATAACGTCGATGGTTTCGTCCTCGGGGTCCAGCGAGAGCAAGTAACCGCCCGCCCACAAAGCGCTCATCACAGCCACGACCAGACCGGTGAGCAACAGCGCCTGCAGACTGACAAGCCGGCTGACCAGAACCCATCGCAAGGATGTGCGGCGAACCGCACTCATGACATGAGCCTGATCAGATAACCCAGCCCGCGAATGGCATGGATCTCGACGCCCGCATCGCTTTCGGCCAGCTTGCGCCGCAGCCGCGAGACATGGGTATCCAGTGCATTGGACTGGATCTCGTCATCGAAGCCGTAGACAGCTTCCTCGAGGGCTGATCGTGCGACCGTTCGGCCGGACCGTCGCAGCAATGTCTCGAGCACCAGCAGCTCGCGGCGGGGCAGCGTGAGCACGGTGCCGGCGACGCTCGCCTCGCGGTGATCGGCATTATAGGCGAGGCGGCCAAGCTGCAGCGTTTCGGCCGGCATGTCGCTCCGCCGGCGCAACACGGCGCGTAAGCGCGCGAGCAGTTCCTCGATCGCGAAGGGCTTGCCGAGATAGTCGTCAGCGCCGGTATCTAATCCGTCAATACGGTCGGCGAGGTCGCCACGTGCTGTCAGCACAATAATGGGAGTCTGGACGCCGTCCGCCCTCAATTTGGGAATCAGCGTGAGCCCATCGCCATCGGGCAATTGGCGGTCGAGTAGTATGGCCCCATAACCGTTGCTGAGGATGGCTTCCCTCGCCATGTCGATCGTCGCGACGCGATCGACCACCATGTCGTGTCCCTTGAGCGCTGCTGCGAGCGCTGAAGCCATTTCCGGTTCGTCCTCGACGAGGAGCACGCGCACGCAATCACCCTGTTTGTTTCGCGCCAAAGTCCGAAAATGATCGGGGAACATTGCAACAACATTACGCGCCATCGCAGAGTCTATCCCGCGCCGAGCAGTGATATCGCTTCATCGCGTTCATAGAGATATAGCAAGCAGCGCAATGCATCGCCGCGTTCGCCGGTGAGTTTCGGATTATCCTGCAGGATCCGCAGCGCTTCGTCACGCGCCTGCGCGATCAACTGCGCATGAACCTCGGAGCGCGCGATGCGGTAGCCGGGCAGGCCGCTCTGCCGCGTCCCCAGCACGTCGCCTTCGCCGCGCAGTTTCAGGTCTTCCTCGGCGATGCGAAAACCGTCGGTACTATCCTTGATCACGGTCAGGCGTTTCTTGGCGATCTCGCCGAGCGGTTCGCGGTAGAGCAGGAGGCATGTCGATGCTTCCGAGCCGCGGCCGATGCGGCCACGCAGCTGATGCAGCTGCGCGAGACCGAAACGCTCGGCATTCTCGATCACCATGATGGTCGCGGCGGGGACGTCGACGCCGACCTCGACCACCGTGGTGGCGACCAGAATTTGCGTTTCGCCGGCTGCGAAGCGCGCCATCGCCGCGTCTTTCTCAGGCCCGCGCATGCGGCCATGGACGAGGCCGACCTTGTCGCCAAAGCGCTGCTGCAGATGCTCGAAACGCTCCTCCGCATTGGTCAGCTTCGGCCCGTCCATCTCGGACTCTTCCACCAGCGGGACGATCCAGTAGATCAGCTTGCCGCCGTTCACCGCACGGCCGACGCCATCGACGATCTCGGTGAGCCGGCTGGCCGAAAAGGTGCGCGTCTCGATCGGCTGGCGGCCGGCCGGCTTTTCGCGCAGCTCCGAGATGTCCATGTCGCCGAAATAGGTCAGCACCAGCGTGCGCGGGATCGGTGTCGCCGACAGCACCAGCACATCCACAGCAGTGCCCTTGTTGGTGAGCGCAAGCCGCTCGCGGACACCGAAGCGATGCTGCTCATCGACCACGGCCAGCGCCAGCGACTTGAAGATCACATCGTCCTGGATCAGCGCGTGGGTACCGACGAGGAAGTCGATTTCTCCGGCTTCGAGACGGGCGAGGATGTCCTTGCGCTCGCGGCCTTTCTCGCGGCCGGTGAGGATGGCGACGCTCAGCCCGGCGCGTTCGGCGAGCGGCGCGATGGTCTTGACGTGCTGGCGCGCGAGAATTTCCGTCGGCGCCATCAGGGCGGCCTGCTTGCCGACCTCCGCCACGGCCGCAGCGGCGAGCAGCGCCACAACGGTCTTGCCCGAGCCGACATCGCCTTGCAGCAGCCGTAGCATGCGCACGGGCTGGGTAAGGTCGTCGGCTATGGCCGCCGAGGCCTGCTGCTGCGACGGCGTCAGCGCATAGGGCAGGGCATCGATGATCTTCCGCCGCAGTGCGCCATCACCGGCATTGCGATCGCCGGCGGGGCGGCGCAGCTGCGCGCGCACCAGCGCCAATGCGAGCTGGCCGGCGAGCAATTCGTCATAAGCGAGCCGCGACCAGAATGGACCGTCGGGCAGGATGTCGGTCGTTTCCTGCGGGACATGTACGCGTTGGAGCGCATCCGCAAAGGACGGAAACTTGCAGCGCCGGATCACGTCGGCGCCGATCCACTCGGGTAATTCCGGCAGCTTGGTCAGCGCCTGGGCAATCGCCTTGCGCAAGGCCGTGATGGCAAGACCCTGTGTCAGAGGATAGACCGCATCGATCCCGGAGAGCTTGGCAAATCCTTCCTCATCCACCACGCGATCTGGATGGGTGATCTGCAGCATGCCGTCGAACAGCTGCGTGGTGCCGGAGACGTAGCGCTTTTCGCCGAGCGGCAGCAGTTTTTCGATCTGGCCGGGAAAGGTGCGAAAATAGGTCAGGATCACCGTGCCGGTATCGTCAGCACAATAAACGAGATGCGGCGCGCGGGAGCGGCCGGGCGGCGGCGGCCGGTGCCGCTCGACGATGACCTCCAGCGTCACCATGGCGCCGATCTCGGCCTCGTTGATCTTCGGGCGATTGCGGCGGTCGATCACGCTGGCAGGGAGATGCAGCAGCAGATCGACGATGCGCGGGGTCTCATCGCGGCCGAGCAGGAAGCGGAACAGCTTGTCCTGCTTCGGGCCGATCCCGGTCATGGCCGTGATCGGCGCGAACAGGGGATTGAGAACTTCTGGGCGCATCGCTCGACTCGCGGGACGGCCCGGGAGGCCGATACCGCCAGACTTGAAGCCATTTTGGAGGGAAAGCAATCCGCGCAGGCCCGGTTTGCGTGCCTGAGGTGCTGACAACGCCCCGCGCGGTCGCTATATGCACCCGGCCCGGCATGTCCGGGCTTTTGGCGTTTGACTTCACGCGTTAGGAAACGGACGGATGACGGGAACGACACGATCGAGCAACGGGCTGGACGATCGCCGCAAGCGGCTTCTGTATCGCTGCTGGCATCGCGGCACGCGCGAGATGGACCTGATCCTTGGCCGCTTTGCGGATGCCGAGATCGGTATTCTCGCCGATCTCGAGCTCACGCAGCTCGAAGCCCTGATCGCCCTTGAGGACCCCGAGCTCTATCCGGCCTTTGTCGGCGACACCCAGCTCGCACCGGAATATCGCACACCGCTGTTCGAGCGGATCAAAGAGTTCCGCAATCTGGACAAGGTCTGATGAAATCTCCAGCCGCCTCGCCGGCCTCGCAGCTCCTGCCCGGCAAGGTGCTGACCTTCGCCAATGTCAGCGAAGGCGCCGAAGGCCTCATCGTCGCCGATCTCGCCCGCGCCGTAGCGGCCAAGCCGAAGCCGCCGGCGGTGAGCCTCGCGGTGGTGTGCCGCGACGGTCCGCGCATGCAGCAGCTCGCCCGCGCGCTGGACTTCTTCGCGCCGGATCTGCCGGTGCTGCAATTCCCGGCCTGGGACTGCCAGCCTTACGACCGGGTTTCGCCCTTTGCCGGCGTTCTTGCCCAGCGCATGACAGCGCTGGCGCAGCTCTCGCGCCTGACCGGCAGCGACAAGCCGATGATCGTGCTGACCACGGTGAACGCCATGGTGCAACGGGTGCCGACGCGCGATCTCGTCGCCGCGCAGGCTCTATCGGTAGCGCCGGGCAATGTGGTGCCGATGGACAATATCGTCGCCTGGCTCGAGCATAACGGCTACAGCCGCTCCTCCACCGTGCGCGAGCCCGGCGAATATGCGGTTCGCGGCGGCATTCTCGATCTGTTTCCGGCCGGGCTTGAGATGCCGGTGCGCTTCGACTTCTTCGGCGACAGCCTGGAATCCATCCGCACCTTCGATGCGGAGACCCAGCGCACGCATCTCACCATGCGCGGTCTCGATCTCGTGCCGGTGTCCGAATTCCAGCTCATCACCGAAACCATCCGCCGTTTCCGTATGGGCTATGTCGCCGAATTCGGTGCGCCCGAGCGCGACGACCAGCTCTATGAAGCGGTCAGCGAAGGCCGCCGCCATCCCGGCATGGAGCACTGGCTGCCGCTGTTCCAGGAGAAGATGGACACGCTGTTCGACTATTTCGACCGCACGCCCATCGTGATGCAGCCGTCGGCGGAAGACGCTGCAGGCGAGCGCTTCAAGCAGATCCAGGACTATTACGAGGCCCGCAAGGACGCCATGGGCATGGCCGGTGGCGGCGCCATCTACAAGCCGTTGCCGCCCGACCGGCTGTATCTGAGCGAAGACGAATGGAAAAAGCGGCTGCACGACACCGCCGTGGTGCGGCTGTCGCCGTTTGCCGTGCCCGAAGGCACCGCGGATACCGTGGATGCGGATGCGAAGCAGGGGCGCAACTTTGCGCCGGAGCGCGCCGACACATCGGTCAATGTGTTCGAGCGTGTCGTCGCACACATCCAGTCGCTGCAGTCGGTGCGCAAGAAAGTTGTCGTCGCACTGTGGAGCGAAGGCTCGCGTGACCGCATGGCGAGCATGTTGAAGGATCACAAGCTGCTCAATCTGCAGATGGTGAATTCCTGGCGTGCAGTCAATGCAGTGCCGCGCAACGAGGCCTCGCTCGCCGTGGTCGGCATGGAGAGCGGTTTCGAGACCGCCAATGTCGCCGTCATCAGCGAGCAGGACATTCTCGGCGACCGTCTGGTGCGTCCGCGCAAGGCGAGCCGCAAGCTCGACAACTTCATCTCCGAAGTGACCTCGCTCTCGGCCGGCGATATCGTCGTCCATGTCGAGCACGGCATCGGTCGCTTCGTCGGCCTGCAGACGCTGGACGTCGGCGGCGCGCCGCATGACTGTCTCGAACTGCGCTATGCCAACGAGACCAAGCTCTATCTGCCGGTCGAGAACATCGAACTGCTGTCGCGCTACGGCTCCGACCAGACCAATGTGGAGCTCGACAAGCTCGGCGGCTCCGGCTGGCAGGCGCGCAAGGCCAAGCTCAAGAACCGCATTCAGGAGATTGCCGGCGAACTCATCAAGATCGCCGCCGAGCGCCATCTTCGCGAGACCGAGAAGATTTCGATCCCGCGCGAACAGTATGACGAATTCTGCGCCCGCTTTCCCTATGAGGAGACCGAGGACCAGCAGAACGCCATCGACGCGGCGCTGCACGATCTCGAAAGCGGCAAGCCGATGGATCGTTTGATCTGCGGCGACGTCGGTTTCGGCAAGACGGAAGTCGCCATGCGCGCGACCTTCGGCGTTGCCATGGAAGGGAAGCAGGTCGCGGTCGTCGTGCCGACCACGCTGCTGGCACGTCAGCACGCCAAGAACTTTGCGGAGCGTTTTCGTGGTTTCCCGGTGAATGTCGCTCAGGCTTCGCGCCTCGTCACGCCGAAGGAACTGTCGGCCACCAAGAAGGGCCTTGCGGACGGCTCCGTGGATATCGTGGTCGGCACCCATGCGCTGCTCGGCAAGTCCATCAAGTTCAAGGAACTCGGCCTCGTGGTGGTGGACGAGGAGCAGCATTTTGGCGTCACGCATAAGGAACGGCTGAAGCAGCTCCGCGCCAATGTCCATGTGCTGACGCTGTCGGCGACACCGATCCCGCGCACGCTGCAGCTTGCGCTCACCGGCGTGCGCGATCTCTCGATCATCGCTTCGGCGCCGGTCGATCGTCTCGCTGTGCGCACTTTCGTGGCGCCGCACGATCCGCTGATGATCCGCGAAGCGCTGCTGCGCGAACGCTATCGCGGTGGTCAGGCTTTCTATGTGGTGCCGCGCATCGACGACCTCGCGGAAGTGAAGGCCTTCCTAGACAAGCACGTGCCGGAGATGAAGGTTGCGGTGGCCCATGGTCAGATGGCACCGACCATCATCGAGGACATCATGTCGGCCTTCTATGACGGCAAATACGACATCCTGCTGTCGACGACGATCGTCGAATCCGGCCTCGATATCCCGAATGCCAACACGCTGATCATCCATCGCGCCGATATGTTCGGCCTTGCGCAACTCTATCAGCTGCGTGGCCGCGTCGGTCGCTCCAAGCTGCGCGCATATGCGCTGTTCACGCTGCCTGAGAAGCAGAAGATCACGGGGCAGGCCGAGCGCCGCTTGAAGGTGCTGCAGTCGCTGGAAAATCTCGGCGCCGGCTTCCAGCTCGCATCGCACGACCTCGACATCCGCGGCGCCGGCAATCTGCTCGGAGAGGAACAGTCCGGCCATATCAAGGAAGTCGGCTTCGAGCTTTATCAATCCATGCTGGAGGAGGCGATCCTTGCGCTCAAGTCGGGAATCTCCGAGCCGATCGCCGATCGCTGGTCGCCGACCATCACCATCGGCATGCCGGTGCTGATCCCCGACGATTTCGTCGCCGATCTGTCGGTGCGTCTGTCGCTCTATCGCCGGCTCGCCGATCTCGATACCGACGACGAGATCGAGAGCTTCGCCGCGGAGTTGCGCGACCGTTTCGGCGTGCTGCCGGACGAGGTGCGCTATCTCTTCAAGATCGCCGCCATCAAGGCCTATTGCCGCCGCGCCAATATCGAGAAGGTCGATGCCGGACCGAAGGGCATGTCGCTCGTATTCCGCGACAACAGCTTTGCGGAGCCGGAGAAGCTCGTGGCCTTCATCCGCCGCTACGGCAATGCCGCCAAGGTCCGCCCGGACATGAAGGTGGTGTTCCTGCAGGATTGGGATACGCCAGAGGATCGCCTCGAAGGCGCGACGGATATCCTGCGCGATCTCGCGAACCTCGCGGAGAACAAGAAGGCGGCGTGATTTGTAGGGCGGGCAAAGCGCAGAGTGCCCACCAATTCAGTCAGGGCTAACGTTGGTGGGCACGGCGCAAGGCGCCTTTGCCCAACCTACAGAGGCATGGCTACGACGCCGCGCGCTGCGTCGTCTGGTCTGTCAGCCTCGCCAGCAGCGATTTTGCAGAGTCGTCCGGCGTCATGCCGGTCACCTTCACGCGTGGATCGTTGCGGGCATCGCGCTTCGGGCCATGCATGGTGTGCTTCATGACCGCTGAGAGGCGCCGGGCGATCATGTGCGCATTGCGTGGGTCGGTCTCGGCAAACACCACCACGATCGAACCATCGGCGCAGAGCGTGCCGAAATCGATCTTGCGCATCAGGCGGCTGATGATCCGCGCGGCATCGCGCTGCGCGCGCAGCGAAATATCCTTGAAGGTGAAACGGGCTGCCGATAGCCCGCCTCCGCGCGTCTGGGTGTGATAGACGGCGGTGGCAAGATCGCGGTCGAAGGCTTCCGGCGTGAGCAGGCCTGTTGCTGCATCGACGAGACCGTCGGATTCGATCGAGCGCAGCGTCCGATTCAGCCGCGCCTCGAACGCACGCTGGCGCACCAGCGGCAGAGCCAGTTGCGTGATGTGGTCAGCGTCGCCGGTGATCGTTTCGAGATTGGCGAGATCGTAACCCCGCGCGAAACCGGATGTGGTGACGATCACGGGCAGGCTGCGAAAGCGCGGGTCTTCCGTGAGCACGGTCAGAAACGCATCGACGACGCGAGGCGTAAAGCCGTCGCCGATGATGATGCCGTCGAGATCTCGGGCATTGAGATGCTTGGCGGCCGCCTCGATGCTGAGCGCACCGACCAGGCTGACGCGTTCTCCGAATGCGACCGACAGCGCGGGATGGCTGCCGCCGCGGCCGACGAGCATCACCGTGGCATCGTCGAGTGGATCGGGGGCGTTGGTGGTGAATCGATGCAGGTTTTCGGCCGTGAGGCGGCGAAGCACCGTGGCATGAAGCGCCCGGATGCGCAGCGCATTGCGCAGCCGCGCGCTGAGCCAGGTGAACTGGCCGCGGTCGCCGATCAGCGGAATAGCATGACCTGGCAATTCTGCCACGGGATCGATCGCGATCAGCGGGATGTAAGGCTGGCGCGCACCGAGTTTGGCGGCCAGCTTTTCGAAGGCTGGCATCTCGGCAGTTGTTGCGGTTGCCACCACGGCAGCCGGCTGCACCTGCGCGATGGCTTCAAGCGCAGTGCCCCATGTGGCATCGACCACCGGAAATATGTTGCTGTCGGCGAGGGCGGTCGCGAAGGGCGCAGGTTGCTGGCTGGAGATGGCAACGATGGTCGCCTGATCGGACATGCGCGCGAGACCCCGGAGGACATAAGTAGGGTTACGCTAGCGTGATGTCGTTAATGGCCGGTCAATCAGAGAGGTAGAAAACGCCATGAGATTGCTGGCGTTTTCGACGTTTAGCGCCGTATCGTGTTGTAAGGACTACTCCGTCGTCGGCCGATCGCGAAACGCTTCGACCATCAGCGGATTGAGGCCAAGCTCCGTGAGGGCCTCCCGCGCGCGGCCATTGTCACTGGCGCGGCCAGCGAGGCGGTAGCCGCTGAGGCGATCCGGGAGTGCCGTCAGCATGGCATTGTCGCCGAGCCGTTTGGCCCATTCGCCGAGATCGTGTGACAGGAAACGATAGCCGCCGACCGACATCACGCCGGACGGCGGTGCGGTGATGTGCAGCGCGCCGGTGGCACGGTCGAGACGGGCCTGATAGCCGGTGTCGACATAATCGAGCGGCTTGGCCGGGATCAGCCCGTTACTGGCGTCGGCCTGCGCCGTATAGGCGAGCACCGGCACCATCGGACCGCGCAAGCCGAGCGTGCCGCGCGGCGTCAGGAGCGTCTCGCCGGCGATGGAGGTTCCTGCGGCGGCGCGCGGGGCACCGTGGGGGCCGGGCATGATGGTGGCGGGCAGGCCGTCGCCGCCGCGGATCGCACCGAACAGGCCGGCTTCGCCGAACAGATAGACGTCAGTGAAATCGGCTTGCGTTGCCGGCCAGACCGGGGAGCTTTCCACCTGTTCAGGTGTGCGCCAGAGACCGACCACATGCTTGAGCATCGGCGCACGGTCGAGCAGGCCATCCTCGGCGAGGCGCTGTGCGAACGGGGCGGGAGCGATCAGCACATCGCAGCCGCCATCGACGATCTCCCGCTCCAGTACGGCGCTGTCGAACGGATGATGCAGCGCCAGCACGCCACCGGACAGCAGCCAGGTCACCAGCGATGAGGCGAGATGGCCGAACGATGTCGGCACCAGTGCCGACATGATGCTGGCGCCTTGCGGCATGCCGCTTTCGAGGAACACGGCGAGGCCGCCGGAAATCAGATTGAGATGTGTCCGTGGCACCGCGCGAAAACCGTCGGCGGTGATGTCGAATGTGATGATGGCGGCGCTGCGTGCGTCCGGCGTGACCGGCAGCGGTTCGATGAAGGGGCCGGCCAGCACATGATCCAGCGGGATCATGCCTTCCGGCAGGTCGTTGCCGAAGCCGCCGACATAGCGGATCGAGAACGCTTCCGCGGCGGCGTTCATGGCGAGATCGGCGTGGCTGACGCCGTCGATCTTGCTCGATGTGATGATGGCGCGGGCGCCGGTGCGGTTCAGCGCGGTGGTGAGATCGTGCTGTCGCCAGAGTTGCGGCAACAGTGCGGCAACCAGCCCGGCGCGGTGCGCGGCGAGCAGCGTAAGGACGAATTCCACAGTGTTTGGAAGGTGTAAGGCGATGACCGAGCCGGACGGCAGGCCCATATCGGTGAAGTGCGCGGCGAGGGCATTTATCTCACGATCTGCTGCGGCAAAGGTGAGGCGCTGTTGCGGCGTCTGTGTGACGCGCATCTTGTCGGCGGGATCGATCAGAGCCAGCGCCTGGGGCTGCCGGAGCAGCGAGCGGCGGAACAATCCATCGAGGGTCGGCGAAGCGCTGGCTGAGGTCACGGGATCACTTCCGGTCGGGCGGAGCAGGCGTCGGTCTGGCCCACCAGGTTTCCGGCAGGATGCCGACAAGCGAGGTAGCCTGAGGCCGTTCTACCCGATTCCATCGCGCGAGCCATTGTTCGCGCACATTGTACAGAGGGATTGCGTAAGCTCCAGACATCCATGCGCGGTCGAGCGCATGAACGGCGGCGACGAATTCGGGGCGCTCGCGGGCCTTCAGCATCTCGCCGATCATGGCGTCGATGGCCGGGTCCTTGGCGCCCATGTAATTTCGGGTACCGGGCACGTCGGCGGCGTCGGAGCCCCAGTAGAAGGCTTGTTCGTTGCCGGGGGAGAGGGAGTTGTCCCAGCGGTTCGGCAGCATGTCGAATTCGTAGTTGATGCGGCGCTGGTCGAATTGCACGCCATCCACGGCGCGGATACTCGCCGTAATGCCGGCGCGCTTGAGGTCGCGGGCATAAGTCAGGGCGATGCGTTCCTGATCGCGGGTGGTGACAAGGATTTCGAAACTGAGCGGCGACCTGTCGGTGGTCTTGCGCAGCACATTGTTGTCGAGCTTGTAGCCGGCGTCCTTGAGCAGCGCCAGCGCGGTGCGCAGCGCCGGGCGGTCGCGGCCGGAGCCGTCGCTGACGGGGAGGCGATAGCTGCCGTCCAGGATGTCGGCCGGTATCGGATAGGGTTTGAGCAGTTCGCGTTCCCGTGCGTCGGCGGGGCGGCCATAGGCTGACAGTTCGGAGCCGGCAAAGATGCCGCCGGATCTCGCATAGAGATCGAAGAAGTAGTTGCGATTGATCCATTCGAAATCGAACAGCAGCGTCAGCGCGCGGCGAACGCGGATATCGGCAAACACGGGGCGGCGGGTATTGAAGACCAGAAACTCCGACGGCTTCGGCAGCCCGGTGGTGATGCTGTCGCGGATGACGTCGCCGGATTTCACGGCAGCGAAATCATAGCCTTCGTGCCAGCGCAGCGGTTCGTTCTCGACCCGGAAATCATAGAGGCCGCGGGTGAAAGCCTCATACATGCCGTTGGCTTCGCGATAGTAGTCGATGCGCACCTCGTCGAAATTCCACATCCCGCGATTGACCGGCAGATCGCGGCCCCAGTAATCGGGATTGCGGGTCATCGTGACGCTGGCGCCGGGGCGGACATGGGTCACCGTATACGGCCCCGAGCCGAGCGGCGGCGCCATGGTGGTGTCCTCGAAGGTCTCGGGATTGACCGCATGTTTCGGCAGGATCGGCATCAGGCCGAGGATCAGCGGCAATTCGCGGTCATCGGCTTCCCTGATATCGAAGCGGATGGTGAGCGGGTCCTGCAGTTCGGCCTTGGTGACCTTGCCGAAGTACTGGCGGAAATGCGGGCGGCCGCGCTCTTTCAGCAGTTGCCATGAGAACAGCACGTCTTCGGCGGTGACCGGCGTACCGTCCGAGAACCGCGCCTTCGGATTTACGCGGAAGGTCACGTAGCTGCGGTCGTCGTCGGTCTCGACGCTTTCGGCGAGCAGGCCATACAGCGTGAAGGGCTCGTCCTGGCCGCGGGCGAGCAGGCTCTCCATCACATAGCCGCGCATCTGCTGCACCGCGATGCCGCGCACGATCAGCGGGTTGAGGCTGTCGAAAGTACCGAGCACGCCCCAGACGATGCGGCCGCCTTTGGGGGCGTCCGGATTGACATAAGGCATGTGCTTGAAGTCCGCGGGCAGGGTCGGCTGGCCGTGCATGGCGATGGCGTGGCGGGGAACGGCATCGGCGGCTGCGCGGCCGCTCATGGCGGAGAGCGCAATGACGGCCGCCAGCAGGCCGTCCAGCAGCCTAACCCGCAGCCGATTAGAGCGATTTGATTCGGTCCAATTCACCGGGGAAACCTAGCACGGCTGTGTATTGGCCATGTGTGCCATGCATCAAATCACGCTGTTGCCATTGATCTTTCCGCGTTCCGCTGTATTGAGAGCGGGCAATTGACGAGGGCGGCGGCGCCTGTCACGTAACGGCCGTATTCGGCAGCGAGACACCCGCCAACGGGTGACAGTTCACGGGTTATGTCAGCGCCGCCTCCGGGATATGAGCGCCTCCGTTCAGAAAGGGTTTTCCGCAATGAATTTCCGTCTCTTGGCTGCGTCGGTATTGCCGCGCGGACGAGGCTTCGCGCTGCTGGCGGCGACGGCCCTGACCGCAGGCGTGATCGGTTCGGACGCATTCGCCCAGGCTCCCGCCCCGGGCGCACCGGCGGCTCCGCCGAAGGCCGCTCCGGCCGCTCCCAAGGCTGCCCCGAAGGCCGCTCCCAAGGCTGCCCCGGCCGCTCCGGCCCAGCAGGCTGCGCCGCAGCAGCCGCAGGGCGAGCAGCAGCAGGTTCAGCTGATCTACGCGCCGTGGACCAAGTTCTGTCTCAAGGGTCAGGACGCCAATGCCAAGCAGGTTTGCTTCACCGGTAAGGACGGCCGCATCGAGTCGGGCCAGCCGGTGATCGCCGCTGTGATCATCGAGCCGGAAGGCGAGCCGAAGAAGATCCTGCGCGTGACGCTGCCGCTCGGCATGCAGCTCGTGCACGGCACCCGCGTGATCGTCGACAACAACGCTCCGGCGCAGAGCCCGTACGTGATCTGCTTCCAGAACGGCTGTATGTCGGATTACGAAGTCACCCCGGAACTGCTGGCCAGCCTGAAGAAGGGGCAGAACCTGATCGTGCAGGCGATCAACTCCAACGGCGCACCGCTGACGCTGCCGCTGCCGCTGGCCGAATTCGCCAAGGCCTATGACGGCCCGCCGACCGATCCGAAGGTGTTCGAGGAAACCCAGAAGAAGCTGCAGGAAGAACTGCAGAAGCGCGCTGCGGAAGCCCGTGCCAAGCTGGAAGCGCAGCAGCCTGCAGGTGGTGCGGCTCCGGCAACGCCGTCCCCGGCCAATCCGGCCGCCAAATAAGCGGTTCGCAAGGACAACGAAAAGGCGCCCAGCGATGGGCGCCTTTTTTGTTGAGTGGCGATGCCGCTATTGCTCATGCAATCTCGGTCCTCATCCTGAGGAGCGGCCGCTTGGCCGCGTCTCGAAGGATGGCCGCAGCCTCAGAGCCAGGCCAGCTCATGGTTCGAGACGGCGCTGTCAGCGGCGCAGTTGCGCCGCTAGGCCTCCTCACCATGAGGGACGGGGATTTGGAAGGATAGCTCAGTTCAGCGACTGGTTGCGCTGGCGGTAGCCGCCGGTCTTGTCGCGGATGAAGATCTCGGCGACCTGCGAATGGCGGATCGGCTCGCCGGTGTCGTCCGGGACGAGGTTCTGCTCGGACACATAGGCGATGTATTCGGAGTCCGAATTCTCGGCGAGCAGATGATAGAACGGCTGATCCTTGTGCGGCCGGACTTCCTCCGGAATCGACAGCCACCATTCCTCGGTGTTGTTGAACACCGGGTCGATGTCGAACACCACGCCCCGGAACGAATAGATCCGGTGACGGACGATCTGTCCGATCTGAAATTTGGCGGTCCGCGCTTTGATCATCTCGGTCGAATAGACCAGGATTGTGGCCGATGCTAGAGGCAAAGCGACGGATTTGCGACAGTCGCTGCCCGATACCGGTGAACGGCCCATCCCGCGGCCATATCAGGGGCTACACGCGACAAGGCCGGAACAGCACTTACCAGTGCGTGACACGGAATATGGAACCGAGGGGCCGTACTCTGCAGCGTGCCGGATGAGGTCCGGGAGCTGCTTAGATACGCTACCCGGATGTGAAAACGCGGCGCCGAGACAAGCTCGCCGCCGCGCCAGAACAGTGTCGTGATCGCAGGGCGGATCAGCCGTCCATGCGAAGGTCGAGAGCCTCGACGATCTCGGTCCACTGCTTCAGCGAACGCTCGACCTCAGCCTTGAACTCGGCCGGCGGCAGATAGGCCGGGACGGTGTCCATGCCGATCAGCCGCTCCTGGATCATCGGCTTGTTGGCCGCGACCTTGAAGGCAGCGGCGAGCTTGTCGACGACCGGCTGCGGCGTCTTGGCGGGGGCGAACAGGCCGGAGAAGCTGGTGAAGCCGAAGTAGTCGGAATAGCCGAGCTCCAGCATGGTCGGTACATTCGGCAGGCTCGCGATGCGCTGCTTGGTGGCGGCGACGGCGAGCGCACGGATCTTGCCATCGCGCACCATCGCGCCGGCTGCGGCCATGGAGTGGAAGCCGCCATCGATGGAGCCGCCGAGCATGTCCTGCAGCATCGGGCTCTCACCGCGATAGGCGATGTTGACGGACTTCAGTTTCGCCTCGCGCGCCAGCAGCACGGCGAAGGCGTGACCGTGCGAGCCAGCTGCATAGTTGCCGAGCGACAGATCCTTGCCCTTAGACCATTCGACGAACTGCTGCAGCGTCGTGACTTCGGCGGGCACCTTGGGGCCGACGCAGAAAGCAAGCGCGGTGTAGCTGAGACGGCCGATCGGCGCGAAGTCCTTGACCGGATCATAGGTGAAGCGACGCATCACCACCGGCACCTGAATATGCGAGGTGATCGTGAACAGGAGCTGATGCCCGTCGGGCTCGGCCTTGGCGACGGCCTCGGTGCCGATGATGCCGTTGCCGCCGCCGCGATTGTCGATGATCATCGTGCCGCCAAGCTCGGGCTGCATGCCTTCGACCGCAAGCCGCCCCCAGGTGTCGGTGCCGCCACCCGCGGGATAGGGAACGATGACGCGCACGGGGCGCGACGGATAGGGCGTTTGCGCCTGGGCAGCCAGAGGCAGCAGAAGCGGGGCGGCCAGAATCGCACGGCGACTCAGATGAGCCATGAGGAGCACTCCTTTTTTATCGTTCTTGACGACGATGCGGGACGGGGCCGACCGGCATGTCAGGCAATTCAGGTGCGAACTGAGACGTCCGCATCCCTGAAATCGATCGGATATGACATCGAGCGGAGACGTCGTTGCGCGTCCGTTCGGGTCGGCCAATGGCGAAGGACGTAGCGCGGAAGTGAGGGCTTGAGAAGGGGCCGCAGGCTCATGTCAGCCTAAATCGGTCTAAAGAGGCTCTTGTCCGTCTCAAGACCAAGCGGGAAATCTTACCGTTCGGACGCCGAATTGCGGTTCCATCGCGGAGCTGACGTGGTCAGCACAATCTCGCGTCAATGGCTGGCATGTGGCGGCGAGCACCGCCGCGTTTTCTGGATATTGCGAGCAGCCATGGCCGTGCCGGTCCGCTGACCGCATATGGCGCAGAGCGCGCGTCTCTTCATCGATCGAGGATGATGTCGTCATCGTCCTGTCATCAACCGGTATCAACGGTGCGCCGTAGCGAACATGAACGAGACCGGTTCGCTCGCCAACTGGTTGCCGTTGAGAGGGCGTGTGCGTTTTGATCTAGCAGTCCCAGTCGCGCGCACCGTGGGAGTGGTCTCGGTTGTTTTCGGCTGCGGCGGTTCCAGCGTTTTCGCCGGCGACGTGGGGCAGATGCGTTTCGACATTCCGGCACAGTCCCTGACCATGGCGTTGCGCGCCTTTGCCGGCGCGACCGGAGCCTTTGGCATCTATGACGGCAAGCTGGTGGCCGATCGACAGTCCGCCGGGCTGAAGGGAGAATTTCGCCCGGACGCAGCACTTGCCGTTCTCCTGGAAGGCACCGGGCTCGTCGCCGAATATACTGCCCATGATGCCTTCATCGTCGTCGCGCCGAGCGAGAGCGCGACACTGCAGCGATCTGCGGAGATCGCTCTGGCTGCGCTGTCGTCGCAAAGCGATCCCGAACGACGCTATTCGGCGCTGCTGCAGCATTCACTTGAAGGACGCTTGTGTTCGGAGCCGCTGACACGGCCGGGCAGCTACCGGGCCGCCATCAGCGTGACCATCGACGCGCGCGGCACCGTCCAGCGGCTGAAATTGCTGAGCTCGACCGGCGACAGACAGCGCGACGCTGCCATCGTTGCCGTCGGCAGCCGGACATCGGTCGGCGCGCCGCCGCCATCGGGGATGCGGCAGCCCTTTGCGATGGTCATCCTGCCGCGCCAATCGGGCGCGGTTCTGCAGTGTGATGCGACGCTGGGGCGCGATTGATCGTGATCAAGCGCGTCAAACTCGGGCCTGTCGCGGCCAGCACGAAGCCGACCGATGCGAACGATCCGTCGATGTTGCGCTCGCTGCTCGTCGATCGCTATGGCGACCTGAAAGTGCGGCTCGCGCGTCGTCTCGGATCGAGCGACTGGGCCGAGGAAGCCCTGCAGGACACCTATCTCAAGCTCGACAGCGCCAACGAGAACGGGCTGGTTCGCAACCCGATGGCCTATCTGTTCCGGGCAGCGTTCAACACCGCGCTCAATCAGCGGCGTTCGCAGGGGCGTAAGCTGTCCGATGATGAAGTCGCTGCCATGCTCGAGGTGCCCGACGAGGCGCCGGGGCCCGAGCAGATTCTGGAGTCGCGTTCCGATGTCGATGCGTTGAAGCGCGTGCTTGCCGGCCTGCCGCCGCGCGCGCGGCAGATCCTGCTTGCCGCCCGTCTCGACGGCTGGCCGCGGCAGCAAATTGCTGACCATTTCGGGATTTCGGTCAGCCTGGTGGAGAAGGAACTGCGCTGGGCACAGGAATATTGCGTGGTGCAATTCAGGAAGGGAGGGCGGAATTGAGCGGCGCCCTGCCAGAAAAATTGCGGATTGGGCGGTCTCGATGTGTCTCTATCAATGAGATGACACATAGCGATGCCTCAGTTTCGGTTCGGTGCCGGCCTAGCGACGGTGCGCAGTGCCATGACTGATCGCTTTTCGGTCGTCGACGGAATGAGTGCGCTCGACAGCGAGGCGCATCGCTGGGTTCGTCTGCTGGCTTCGGGCGAGGCCACTGATGTCGATGCCGAGGCGTGTCGCAGTTGGTGCGCGCGCAGCACGGCGCATGCCGCGGCATTTGCCGAGGCCAGGCGGTTCTGGAAGACGCTCGGGACGGCCGGCGATGGCTGGCGCGCCGACGAGGCGCGACTTGCCGAGCGCCAGCGTGCGCGGCGCGTGATGAGCCGCCGCGTCGTGCTCGGCGGTGCTCTCGCAGCGTCGGTGGCCGGCGTCGCCGCGATCCGGCCGCCGCTGGACCTGTGGCCGTCCATCTTCGAACTCGACGCCAATTATCGCACCGGTGTCGGTGAGCAGCGGCAGGTGGCCCTCGCCGATGGCGCGTCGGTGCAGATGAATACGCGGACCAGTCTTTCCCTGACGAGCGATCCGCGCCGGATCGAACTGGTGTCGGGCGAGGCGTCGTTTCAGGTCGCATCGCAAACCATGCCGTTCAGCGTGTTGGCGGCGGCGGGGCGCACGAGCGCGTCGGATGCGCGCTTCGACATCCGTGTCGATGGTGCGTCGGTGCGGGTGACCAGCCTGTCCGACAATGTCGATGTTTCACTCGGCGCGCGCAGCGTTCAATTGCGGGCCTATCAACGCGTCACGTACGGTCGCGATGGTCTCGGCGATGTCGTCGCGATCGATCCGGCCATCGCCGATGCCTGGCGCGAAGGATTGATCCTTTGCGACAATACGCCGTTGAAGGATGTCGTCGCCGAATTGAACCGCTATCGGTCAGGCCGCATCGTTCTGATGCGCGCCGATCTCGGCGAGCTGTCGGTGAGCGGGCGCTTCAGGACGGCCGAGCCCGATCAGGCACTGCTGCAGATTCAGAAAGTCTTCGGCATTCGTGCGCGCAGTCTGCCGGGCGGCCTGACGCTCTTGAGTTGAGCAGCCGGTCGCACAACGCGTTGTCACTAAACTTTCAAGAAGAAAAATTGAGGAGGCTTCGCTCCGGATGTGTCCTCGTTTTGAGGGGCTGATCGAAATGTCGATCGGCCGCGATTTCTGGAGCCGTCATGTCATCGAAGTCTCGTCATCAGCACACATCGGAAGCTCGCTACGTCAAGGGAGCGTCCCTGATGCAGCCGGCATTCGGTGCATCGTGCCGCGCGCTGCTATCCGGCGCGAGTGCCTTGGTGATGGGGACGATGCTGTTCTCAGCCGATGGCGCGATGGCGCGGTCTCTCAACGGGGGCGGCGCGGGCGGTGCGGTCTCGGCGCCGAATATCGCTTCGGAAGCAGCGGCGCAGGCCGCGCAGCAGGCCGCTGCGGCGGCCCAGCAGTCACAGCAATCGCTGGCGCGGGCGGCGCGCGCCGTACAGGACATGCAGGCGGTGCAGGCTGCCGCGCGGGCTGCGGCGGCCGCGGCGCAGGTGTCGGTCACGGCGCCGCTCGCTATTCCCAACGGGATCGGTGCAGGCGGATTGCTGCCCAACATGGCCGCCGGCTGGAGCGGCGCCAACGGACCTTCGCAGGGCGTCGATAGCGCCGGGCAAACCCAGGTCAATATCCGCCAGACCACGCAGCAGGCGATCCTGAACTGGCAGAGCTTCAATGTCGGCGCGCGCACCACGCTGACCTTCGATCAGCAGGGCAATAGCAACTGGACCGTGCTCAACCGCGTCGCTACCGGCGTCGGGCCGAGCCAGATCCTCGGCAACATCAAGGCCGACGGCCAGGTGCTGGTCATCAACCGCAACGGTATCATTTTCGGTGGCAACAGCCAGGTCAATGTCGGCTCGCTGGTGGCGTCGAGCGCGGATATCGACGATGCGCAGTTCCGCACCAATGGCATTTTCAGCACGCAGGTCAACGGCAGCTATGTGCCGAATTTCAAGGCGGCCGGCGGCAAGGTCGTTGTGGAAGCCGGCGCTTCGATTGACACCCGCACGCCATCGTCGGTGACGTCGGGTGGCGGTTTCGTGCTGATGATCGGCTCGCAGGTCGAGAACGCCGGCGCGATCTCCACGCCAAAAGGGCAGGCGCTCCTTGCCGCGGGTGACGATTTCATCCTGCGCTCGGGCTTCAGCACAGATGGCAACTCGGCCTCGACCACGCGTGGCATCGAACTCTCGCCGGTGATCGGCGCGGCCAGCATGAATGGCGCCGCCTCCAACAGCGGTCTGATTTTCGCACAGCAGGGCGACATCACGCTGGCGGGCCGCACGCTGACCCAGAGCGGCGTGTTGATCGCGACCACCTCGGTGAACACCCGCGGCACCATCCATCTGTCGAACAAGGCCTCGGATGCTGCTGGCAGTATCACGCTGGCCGATGGCAGCCTGACCGCTATTTTGCCGGAACTCGACAGCAAGGAAAGCGCGCTCGACAGTCAGCGTGACGCGTTGATCAAGACGTCGGACGCGGCCAACCTGCTGCGCGCCGCCAATGCCACCGGCGCCTTCGACAATCTGTCGGTGCTCGCCGACCGCCAGGATCAGTCCCGCGTCGAGATCGTCACCGGTGGCACCGTGACCTTCAAGGGTGGCTCGACCACTGCAGCGCAGGGCGGCCAGATCGCCGTATCCGCGCGCCAGCGCATTTTCACCGAAGGTGGTGCGTCGCTCGATGTGTCCGGTGTGCGCAACGTCGCGCTGGCGATGGCGTCGAACAACATCAAGATCAACATTCAGGGCAACGAACTCAGGGATTCGCCGCAGAATCGCGATTCCAATGTCCTGAAGAACAATGACGTCTGGATCGACGTCCGTAGTCTCACGCTGGTGTCGGCCGGAACAGGCGGCTATGCGTCGGATCGTTACTATACAGCGGGGGGGCTCCTCGAGGTCGGTGGCTATCTCGGCACCACGGCGCATACGATCGGCGAATGGGCCGCGCTCGGCGGGACGATCACGCTATCGGCAGCCGAAGTCATCGCGCAGCGTGGCGCCGTGTTCAATATCTCGGGCGGTTCGCTGGATTACGCTGCTGGCTGGATTCACTCGACCAATCTGATCGGCAGCGACGGTCGCCGCTATAGCGTTGACAAGGCGCCGGGCGATATGCGGTTCGTAGGCTTTGCAGGCAGCTTCTCGCGTACGCACAACATCCAGGACAAGACCGACGAGCGTCTCACCGAGACATGGACCACAGTGTTCGACCGTGGTCGCAATTCGATGCGCTGGGAGGATGGCTATAGCGTCGGCCGCGATGCCGGGCGCTTGATTCTGTCGACACCGACATCGATCTTCGAGGCGGATATCGTCGCCGATACGATCACCGGCACGCGCCAGACGACGAAACGTGCGAGCGCGGTCAAGGACGGCTACGTGCTGACACAGACCACCGTGGCGCAGAACGGCACATTGGCGCTCGGCAGATATGACGCCACGGGCCGCGCCGATCTCTCTGGCAGCGATGTGCGCATTTCCGGCGTGGCGAATGTGACCGACGGGCTGTCCGCCGTCGCTACGACACTTCCGGCCGATCGTATCAACACCGTCTGGCTCGATGCCGATCATCTCAATGCGCAGAAGCTCGGCGGCCTCGATCTCGGCACCCGCGGCAAGATCACGGTCGATGCGCCCCTGAATCTCGCCGACGGCGGCAGCCTCAATCTCGTTGCACCGGTCATCGACATCAAGGCGGACATCACCGCGCGATCGGGCAATGTCACTGCTACCAATATCTTCAGGTCGTCGTTGGCGAGCGGGCCGTCTGTTCAGTTGATGTTGGATGGGGCGTCCACTCTGACCGTTTATCGCGGCGCGACCATTGATGCGCGCGGCGTGCGAACCAACCAGTCAGAGAATCCGGACTTTGCCGGATTGGCGTATCTGGATGGCGGTTCGGTTTCTCTCCTGTCCACGCATGATGTCGTCGTAGAGGCCGGTAGCCTGATCGACGTATCGGCCGGCGCGACCGTGTTGCGGACGGGAAAAATCAAAGGAGGGCGCGGCGGCGATGTGACCCTGGCTGCGGATGTCGAGGGCTACGACGTCGTTAGCGGCGGCAGTCTGAAGCTGGCCGGCGCCATTTCGGGCTACGGTTTCACCGGCGGCGGGAAGCTGAAGCTGGAATCCGGAACGGCGGTGATCATCGGCCAGTCCGCTACACCCGGCGCGGCGCTCGTGCTCGGTGTGGATCGTTTCCAGACCGGCTTCTCCAGCTACGATATCAATGGCCATGCCGGCCTTTCGGTCGCCGCGGGAACGGTGCTGGATGTTACGGTGCCGATCTATGCGCCGATCACGGCTGCCAGGATCGCGACCGATGCGGCGTTCGATGTGTATACGCCGCCGCTCTATCTGGCGTCGCTTGCACCGAGCAAGATCGTGCAGCGGGCAGGAGCCGATCTCGTGCTGCGTTCGCAGCGCCAGTTCGAGGGCGGCGATATCGCAATCAGCAGCGATGCGCGAATTTTGGTGGATGCCGGACGCAGCATCAGCCTGATCGGTGGCGGTACCAGTCAGATCACCGTGGATGGAGCGCTGCAGGCGAAGGCCGGCAAGATCTCCATCGATATCGTTGCAAATCTGACCTCGGCGCTGACGTCGCCGTCGAACAAGGCCAACAACCGTTCGATCTGGATCGGCGAGCGGGCTGTGCTTGATGTCGCCGGTATCGCTGTGACGGCGGTCGATGGTCGTGGCCGCGGCTCCGAGAAGGTTCTCGATGGCGGAACGATCGCCATTGGCGGTAGCATCGATTGGGAGAACAGCGGCGCATCGACAACGGCGCCGGACATTGCGGTGATTGTCAGGTCTGGCGCATTGCTCGATGCATCCGGCACGCATGCGTCAATCGACGTGCTTGGCCAGAATGGATTCGTTACCACAGACGTGGCCAGCAACGGCGGCGCGATCATACTGAAGTCGGCACGCAGCCTGTATCTCGATGGTACGATGCGCGCGCAGGCGGGCGGCGCTGGCGCTGCAGGCGGAACGTTGGCAATCGCGCTGGAAACGCCGGTGCTGACCCAGAACGCGATGGCCGAAAATGCCGTGCGCGTGCCGCGCGAATTCATCATCTCGCAATTCTATCGAGACAGCGGCCTTGGGGCGGGTCTCACGTCCAATACCGCTGATCCCGCGTTGGGATACGGCACGGGCCGGCTCGCGGCCCAACAGGTCGCGGCAGGCGGCTTCGGGACGCTGTCGTTGCTGGTCAACGGTATTCTCAGCTTCGACGGTGACGTGACATTGTCAGCTGCACAGAGCCTGCGGCTGACTGCCGGCAGCTTCGCACTGAGCGAGAAGGCGGCAAGCACATCCGTGGTGTCACTGAACACCTCATATCTGCGACTGGCCGGTGCGACCCGGACAGCGGGCGACTTCCAGTACGTGCCGACAGTGACCTGGCGTAATGGCCCTTCGACGCGCAACAGCGACGCGCGGTTTGCGGCCACGGCCGATCTCGTCGATATCCGCGACCGCGTCGGCTTTGGCGCCAATGGCACCGTCCCGTTGCTATCCGGCGCAAACCTGACCATGGATCGCCGCGGCTTCGGCGATGTGGAGGTGACGAGCCGTGGCGATCTGCGGCTGCTCGGCGGCAAGACCGGCATGGGCCTGAGCGGCGCAACGAGCACCGAACTGGCGTCGCCCGGCAATCTCACAATCACAGCGGCGCAGATCTATCCCGCCAGCGACGTCAATGCGCAGATCCTGGCCGGTGCCACCAGTGGCGCCTATGCGATTGGCAAAGTGCTGACGATCAAGGGCTACGGTCTCCCGGTGGCGGCGCCGCAATCGGTCTTCGGAACGCTGGCACTCGGCGGCGATACGGTGTTGCAAGGCGGCGTCGTTCGCGCACCAATGGGCAACCTGATCCTCGGCTCGGATAACCGCGGCAACAACATCGGACGTGCGAGCGTGCTCACACTGTTGCCCGGCAGCGTCACCTCGGTGAGCGGCGCCGGGGTGATGCTTCCCTATGGCGGAACCACCGATGGCGTGTCCTACAGCTATAACGGCACGGCGATCAAACCGCGTGCCCTCGGCACCAGCGGCATCAGCCTGAACGGCGACAGCGTGATCGGCGATGCCGGCGCACTGCTCGACCTGTCCGGCGGCGGCATGCTCACCGGCGCCGGCTTCATCAGCGGCCGCGGCGGTTCGGTGGACGTGCTGCGCACGCCATTGGTCAATGCCAATCCCGCATATGCTTTCAGTGCCAGCGGCAATAGCGTCTATGCGATCGTGCCATCCTATAGCAGCGCTTATGCCCCGGTCGCGGCGGACGCCGGCGCGGGGGATCCGCTGGTCGGCCAGCAGATCACGCTGGCGCAGGATGCCGGGGGCCTGAAGGCTGGCACCTATACGCTGCTGCCCTCGACCTATGCCTTGCTGCCAGGCGCGTTCCGCGTCGAGATCGGCAAGACAGGCGCGATCGTTGGCAACACCGTGGCGCTGGGCAATGGCAGCACAGCCAGCGCCGGCTATCTTGGCATCGCCAACACCGCCATTCGCAACACGCTGCCAAGCCAGGTGATCATCACCGCCGCCGACAAGGTGCGGACCCACTCGACCTATAACGAGACCGGTTACGATGCCTACAACGTCGCCAATGCGGCGACGCTCGGCGGCATGCGCGGGCAGATCGCGGCGGATGCCGGCACCCTGAAGCTGGATATGTACTATTCGCGGCCGAAGCCCGGCGTGCCGATGTTCAGCTTCAACGGGACGGCGCTGTTCAATCCGGAAGCCGGGAGCGCCGGGTTCGGCGGAACCACTGCGGTGATCGCACAATATATCGAGATACTGGGCTCCGGCGCAGCACCGACGGCCGGCTACACCGGCCTGTCGATTCATGCTGATGATCTCAATGCGCTGGGGACGCCGCGGCTTCTGATCGGCGGCACGCTTCAGCTCGAATATGCGGAAAACTTCGCGACCTTCAAGGCTCAGGCCGGCGTCATCGACGTGCGCAGCGGTGCGTCATTGAAGGGCGCCGAGATATTCCTGATGGCCAACACAACATGGGGCGGCATTACGATCGACCAGGGAGCGTCGATCAATACGATCGGGCAGGGCCGTCCGGTCTACGATTCCACCAATGGCATCGTGTTCAACGCCAGCAGTGCCGGCATCGTTGCTGTCTCCAACGGATTGATCAATCTGCTGCCTCCGCTGGCGGATGGGTTTGCGGCGCCTGGTCTCATTCGCATCGGCGAGTGCACCAGCGAAACCTGCGGTGGAGTGACCTCGCTTCTTACCGAGGGGACGCTGGCGATCGCGACCGACAAGGCCTTTACGCTGTCGCCGCAGACTGTTTATGGCGCGAAGAATCTCGCACTGTCAGTGTCGTCGATCAACCTGGGCAGCGACGCTGCCTTGCAGCAGGCGGCAGCCAACGGGCAATTGCCGGCGGGCCTGTCGCTCAATCAGGGTATTCTCAATAACCTGCTGGCGGGCAATACCGGTACCGGCGTTCCCAAGATCGAAACGCTGACGCTGACGGCGCGGGATTCCGTCAACATCTATGGATCGGTGGTGCTCGACACCCTCGATTCCGCGACAGGAAGTTCCTCGATCGCGCAATTGGTCCTCGGCACGCCTGCGATCTACGGCTATGGCAGCGCTGGTGATCGCGCGATCATCACGACCGAACAATTCGTCTGGACTGGTCTCGCGCAGAAGCCGGCGCGGTATGTCAGCGAAGGCTATGCCCCGAACAAGCCCGGCGCGGTCATAGGCAGCCTGCTCGGCAGCAGCACTCTCGATATCAACGCGAAGAACATCGTCCTCGGTTACGCAAGCGGCACCCAACCGATCGCGACCATGCCCGCGGAACGGCTGGCGCTCGGTTTCGGCACGGTCAACCTGATCGCATCGGAAAGCGTGACGTCCAATGCCAAGGGAACGCTCAAGGTCTATCAGCAGCAGGGCAGTTACGATGCTGTGACGGGTTACCAGTATTCGGGCGGCAACCTGGTCATCACCGCGCCGGTGCTCACCGGCACGTCCGGATCGGTCAACGCACTGACCGCGGGCGGCGCCATCGTGGTACAGGCCCCGGCCGGCGACGTGCTCGGCTCATCGACGAGCCTCGGCGCGCAGCTCAGCCTGACCGCACAGGATATCCGCATCGACGGCGCGGTTGCGCTCGCCTCCGGCAAGCTGACGCTGAACGCGTCCGGCAACATCATGCTGGATAATCGCTCGCGCATCGATCTGGCCGGTCGCAAGCTTTCCTTCTTCGAGGTCAATCGTTACAGCGCGGGCGGCCAGCTGATCATGGCCAGCACGGGTGGCAACATCACGCAGGCGGCGGGGTCGGTGATCGATGTCTCTGCGGTGCTGAACAATGGCGGCAGCATCGAGGCGGTCGCGCTCGGCACGGGCGCAGGGCAGGTGGCGCTCGGCGGCACGATCCTCGGAAGCAGCAGCGGATGGTATGACGCTGGCGGCACGTTTGTGCCAGCGGCAGGATCCGAGATCACCATCCGCGCACAGCTGGTGAACGATTTCGCCGGGCTCAATACGCGGCTCACGACGGGCGGCGTGTTCGGTGCACGGCGTTTCCAGATCAAGCAGGGCGACATCGTCGTTGGCGACGAGGTGCGCGCCCGCACTGTCGAGATCACGGCCGACGGCGGCAGTCTCACCGTCAATGGCAGCATCGATGCCAGTGGCTTCGAGGTCGGCACGATCCGGCTTGCGGCGCGCGACAACCTGACCATCAACGGTACCCTCGATGCGCATGGCACCGGCATCCGCCGCGACAGCTATGGCAAGATCATCGACAGCCCAAACCGGGCCATCGTCGACCTCACCACGCGTGACGGCACGCTGACCCTCGGCGGCGCGGCACGCATCGATCTGCGTTTCGGCACCGCCGATGCTACGCATCATGACGGTGTGGCACGCGGCACACTGACGCTGAACGCGCCACGTATCGGCGGCAACGATGTTGCGGTCGATGTCGCCGGCACGCCCGCGATCCTTGGCGCGAAGACCATCGCCGTGCATGCGTTCAGGACCTATGACGACGCGCCGGTTGCCCCGACGACGGATGCGGCCGGGCAGACGACGCAATTGATCACGCAGGGCTATCTCGACACCATCGACGGTCACAGCAGAGCCTATATCGATGCGGCGCTCGCCAATGGCGCGCTGGCGGCGCGGCTTTCCGGCCTCGGCAACTATCATCTGCGTCCGGGCGTCGAGATCGTCAGCAATAGCGTCCTCAATCCGGACGGCAATCTGACCGTGCTCGGCGATATCGATTTGTCGAACTGGCGATATGGGCCGGATTCCGCTCCGCTCAATGCAGCGCGACGCGGCTTTGGCGAACCGGGCGCGCTGGTGCTGCGTGCGGCGGGCAATCTCAACATCTATGGCAGTATCAGCGACGGCTTTGCGCCGCCGGCTGCAACCCCAGGAGACAAGGGCTGGTATCTTTCCGAAAAGAGCCTGACCCAGTTCGACAAGCACGTCGCCTACGGCGCTGACATCACCATTCCGATCGACGGCGTCGTCCTGGAAGTCGGCACCGTGTTTCCGAAGGATGCCGCGCTGAACTTCGACATTTCCGTTGCCGCGATGACACTGCCGATCGGCACGACGCTGCCGGTAGATGCCGTTCTGACCGGAAGCTACACATTCGGAGCCGGCACCGTATTGTCGGCGAATGTCTACAACGCCGATGGTAGCATCCGGGCTGCCGCCGGCACCGTCCTGACGACCGATCTCGTCGCCGGTCCGGGCATGAAGCTCGGCGCTGGCACGCCGCTGCGCAACACCGCAGAGGTCGCGGCAATGGTCTGGCCGAAGAACGTCGTGCTGCCGACCGCCATGAAGACGGTGGCGCAGACGACGCTGGCGCGGGGCTCCGTGATCCCGTCGGGGACGGATGTGCAGTTGCCGGGCGATTCTGCGATCGATCTGCGACCGGGTAACGCGCGCAGCGACAACTGGGCAGTTGCGCCGATGCTGCCCGAAGGCACGACGAGCTGGAGCATTCAGCTCACCGCCGGCGCCGATCTCGCTTCCGCTGATCGCCGCGCCACCAATCCGTCGGTGCGTGGATCGATTATTCTCGCCGACACACATTCCAACCTGACCACGGCAATCGTGCAGGCTGGTGGCGACTACTTTGCGTGGACGCAAGAAGGCGCTGACATGGTCGGTGCTGGTGCTGCCGGCGACGCCGTTGGCGACGATTTTCTCATCTACTGCGATATCCTTCCGTCCCTTTGTGTCTTCGTCAGTGAGCCGCTCCGCGATGTAACAACGGTGAATTATCTATCGCCCGCGTTCAGCGTGCTCCGGACCGGAAGCGGCGATCTCGGCATGGCCGCGGCCGCTGATCTGCGGATGAATTCGGCCTTCGGCGTCTATACTGCGGGCACGCAGTCTGCAGCGATCCTGGATGGGGTCGGCAACAACCGGTTCAATCTGCCGCGCGGCCAGAGTGTCAACGGTGCGTTGCCTTCCGGCTATGACGCCGCGGCAAACACCTATCAGGCCTGGTACCCCGAGCACGGCGGCAATCTCGATATCCGCGTCGGTCGCGATCTCGTTGGCGACGTCTGGGGGCAGATGCCGGCCAATATCAATTTGCAGAGTTCGGGCGTTGGCAACTGGTTGTGGCGACAGGGCAGTGGCACTGCGCTGCCCGATGCGTCGGGCATCGCCACCTCGTGGTGGATCAATTTCGGCGCCTATTCGTCACTGCCGATCAACACGCAGACAGCGTCGCCCTATCTGGTCGGTTTTACCGGTTTCGGCACGCTCGGCGGCGGCAATATATCGATCAATGCTGCAGGCAACGCGGGCATCATCACACCGCGCGGCGACAACGTGGTTGCGGCTGCGCCGCGCAGCCAGGCGCTGGTTGTCGCGGTCGGCAGCACCGGACGCGTCGATGCTGCAGGCAATCTGACATTGACCGGCGGCGGCGATCTGCAGATCAGGATCGGCGGTGTCCTCAATCCCAATCTCGATGCAATGCAATTCGGATCCAGCCGCGTGGATAACACGCAGAACATCGGTCTCAATGGTACGGTGACCAATCTGCGCGGCATGACGACGCTGTCGGCCAGCGCCATCGGCGGCATCAACCCGCTATATCGCGCCAATGCGACAACGCTGCGCGGCTTCGACGGCGACCGCATGGATGTCCGTCCGGTCGATCCGTTCACCTCCACCGTGGCCACCAGCCAGGGCGGCATCGAATTGTTGCCGGGCGATTCCGCGATCTATCTCAACACGTCGGGCGATCTGGTGCTCGGCACCGCGTCCGACCCCGGCCGCGTCTTCACCAGCAATCTGTCGAAGCTCACGGCGAGCGGAACGGCGACCATCGGCCAGAGCTGGTTCTCGCTCTGGACCGACCACACCGCTATCAACCTGCTGTCCGCAGGCGGCAACTTGACGCCCGGCACCGAGGCGGCCAACCGCAACTATAGTTTCAGCAATGCCAATCTCGGCGATACCGCGACGATCTATCCGTCGATCCTCCGCGCGGTGGCCGGAGCCGGCAGTATCTATTACGGCAACTCGGTTGGTGGTGGAAAATCATCGACGAGTTCGACCTTGCTGGCGCCGAGCGCCAGCGGCGCGCTGGAATTGCTTGCGGGCAACTCCATCTACGGTGGCGGCTACGCCATCGGCATGTCGGGATCCGATGCGTCGCTGCCGACGCCATTCCGTGCGGCCTTTGCCGGCTACACATCTGCAGGCCGTGCTGCATTCTCCAACACCAGCCCGCAAGGTTCGCTGGTCGATTTCGAAGGCAAGCCAGTGATCGGCATGCCCGACAACTATCCGCTGTTCGCTTTCGGCCCCGACACGATGGGCACCACGGCATTGCATGCCGGCGATCCGTCAACGGCGCTGTTCTATGCGGCGAATGGCGATATCGTCGGGCTCGCGAGCGGCGTGATCAGGACCTTCGATCCACGCACGGCGGTGGGACGCACGCAGCTAAGCTGGTATCGCAGCGGCATTGCGGTGCGGGTGCGCGCCAACGGGGATATCGTCAATCCAAACCTCGTGATCGTGAACAACAACGAAAGCGATATCTCGCTGGTGCAAGCTGGCCGCGATATCACTTACGCCAATGTGCAGATCATCGGGCCGGGTGCGCTGGACGTGATCGCCGGCCGCAATCTCGATCAGGCCGACAAGGCTTCGATCAATTCGATTGGTCCGAAGATCTCCGGCGACGAGCGACGGGGCGCATCGATCGCGATGCTGGCGGGCGTCGGCGCGAGTGGGCCGGACTACGATAAGCTCGCCGAGCTCTATCTCGATCCCGCCAATCGCGCTGGCTCAGGTCCGCTGGCGGATCAGTCTGGCAAGGTCGTGCAGACGGTAGACGTGCTCACATCGCGCCGCGATCTTTCGAGCTGGCTCAAAACCAAGTTCGGCTATACCGGCGACGACGCGGGCGCAGTCGAGTACTTCAACAAATCACTTACACCCGAACAACGATCTAGCTATCCGTCCAACACGCTTCTTTTCACCTGGTTGAAGAGTCAAGGATATAACGGCGATAAAGGCGGGGCGCTCGTCTATTATCTGGAGAAAAACGCAAAGGACGGTTTGACGTTCACCTATAGCGGCATGCTGTTCGCCTGGATGCAGGAGAACTACAATTATAGTGGCAGCGAGGGCGGTGCGTTGTCGTCGTTCCGGGCTTTGCCTGACCTCCAGCAGCGTGTGTTCCTGCGCCAGGTTTATTTCGCCGAACTCACCGCAGGAGGCCGGGAATACAACGATACGGCCAGCCCGCGCTACGGATCGTACTTGCGCGGCCGTCAGATGATCGCGACGCTGTTCCCGGATCGCGACGCCAACGGCAATCCGATTGCGCGCAGCGGTGATATCACGATGTTCGGAGATGCCGGTGTGCATACGGATTTCGGCGGTGACATCCAGATGCTGGCGCCGTCCGGCAAGGTGCTGATCGGCGTCGAGGGCACGCGGCCTGCGGCAACGGCAGGCATCGTCACGCAGGGCGAGGGTAACGTCCAGATCTATGCCCAGAGCAGCGTGCTGCTCGGCCTGTCGCGCATCATGACGACCTATGGCGGCAGCATTATCGGCTGGTCGGCCACCGGCGACATCAATGCGGGCCGAGGCTCCAAGACCACGGTGCTCTATACGCCGCCGAAGCGCACCTACGATATGTACGGTAACGTGACGCTGGCGCCGCAAGCGCCGTCGTCGGGCGCCGGCATCGCGACGCTCAACCCGATCCCGGGATTGCCCCCCGGCAATATCGATCTGATCGCACCGCTCGGCACGATCGATGCGGGCGAGGCCGGCATCCGCGTGTCGGGCAATATCAATCTCGCGGCGCTGCAGATCGTCAATGCCGCAAACATCCAGGTGCAGGGGACATCGTCGGGCATTCCGACGGTGCAGGGGCCAAACATCTCGGCCGCGCTCTCGACCTCGAACGCCACAGCCGCAAGCCAGCAGACGGCGACGCCGACCCAGGGCAGCGGCAACGCGCAGCCTTCGGTGATCATTGTCGAAGTGCTGGGCTATGGCGGAGGCCAGAGCGAGGAGCCGGGTGAAGCCAGCGAGCGGAAGCGTCGTGAGACCCAGCGTCAAAGCTACGACCAGAACAGCCCGCTGCAACTGGTCGGCAACGGGGCCCTGACGGAGCGACAGCAGCAGGCGCTCACCGCGGAAGAACGCCGCGCCTTCGAGAGCAACTGAGCCTCAGCGGCGGCCGCCGCGATCCTGAAGCGAGATCATGTTTCCCGTGGATGGAACGCGGCGGCCACGCATTGCTCTATGCGTGCCCCCATGACCACGGCGGTCTTGCGCAGCGAATGACTCTGCGGCTTTCTAGGCGACATAGATTCGCGCATCTGGGTGATCAGGGATGGTCAGCCAGACGGCCGAACGGTGGAGAACTCTGGGCGTTCCCACGTGCTGGGAAACTCAAAGTTCTGTGAGGTTAATCTTTCACCGCACTGATTAGGCTCGCCTTTTTAATGAGCTATTTTGGCGCTACCCAAAGTTCTATCCAAGTGGCAGCCAAAGTTCTGTACTAAACTGAGAGCGATAGGTCGTTATTCCTTTAAGTGCCTGCTGCTCGGTGAACTCCAAAGCATGAGCACGGTGCTGATAAGCGGCTGCAAAGGTTTTGCGTTGCGTGTGGTTCAAAAAAGCCCAACCAGAACGGCAGTCCCATCCTTTGGCGCCAAAGCAATATCCTGCCACCCGGAAGGCAGGTTCTCTGCGAGGGCGTCGCAGGCAACCGCTTCTGCTGCGTCAAGGTGGTCAACTAAATCTTCGGAGTCTGTACACGCCTGATTGGCAATCCTTTCCAGAGCCTCCCGCAGCCCAACCCCAGCAGGGGAATGCCCTTTACGTGGCACTACGGGAAGGGCGCCGCCAACGATAGCAACCTTGTCGTTGCTCATGCTATTGGCCCTCTGCAATCGTCAAACCAAGCAAACGAGGACAAAGCCACAGCCGAAGTATCGGTCGAAGGTGGACAAGAGTTTGACGCGGGCAGGGCGGGGGTCGTTGCCGCACTGGCTTGTTACCGAGATGAAGGTCTCTAGGTTGAAGCTCGCGGATTTTCTTATCCGAGGCGGTAAATGATGGACCAAGGAACGCCAAAGCCTGAGCCTGGCATGATGGAGCGTCCTGACCACGGTGCAAACCGCACCGAGCTGGCGTTAATGGCGCGCGGCATCAACTCGCACAAGGCTTACGAACTCAAAGAAGCGGGCCACACGGTGGGGTCGTTGCAGCAGCTTGACAAGGCTGCATTGCTCAAGCTCGGCTTGCAGAAAGACATCATCGAAAATCTGCACGGCGACGGGCGGCCGAAAATCCCAGAGAAAAACCTTATCCAGGCTTTGTTCAACAGCCGCTTCACATGCTGCATCTGCCATGAGCCGAAGCGACCGGTAATCGTCCATCACATCAGGGAGTGGGCAAGCTCGCGCGATCACGATCTCGATAATCTTGCCGTTCTTTGCGACATTCACCACAACGAGGCGCATACCAAGCGAGAGTTATCGCGAAACCTTACCCGTGGCAGGATTCGCAAGCTCAAAGCAATGTGGGAGGAGGAGGCCAAGCAGTTCGACGCGAACGCCATTCTTCGCATGGGAAGAAGCGTGGGAGTTGAATATCTGTACTTTAATCACCATCGCTTGTTCAATCTCGCCCGGTCACTAGGCATCGACTTAAAAGAGCTGAGCGGCGGTCGCAATATTCCTGGAATCCATGACGCGGATGGAAATCTGGTCGCACGCGCCACGGGCACGAGCTGGATGTACGAGGGCGGTGATGGCAACACCCTTGCGTACTATGTGAAGCGTGTCCTGGAGGCGGTTATTCAGAATATATCGGCCATGAACATATCCGACAATCTCGACCGCGTTTATATGAACGCCGTTCTGCAGCCTGACATGTTCATCATCGTCAGCGGCGCTCACTATTTTTCGAGCAACAGGGAAATCACAAGAGGACCGGGGCAGACATCGACCGGCTACAGGAAAGCGAACGGCGTCAAGATCGCTTTCACCTTTGACAAATGGGAGACGACGTCAAATTCAGCAAAGTACCGATGGTTGACTGGCCGTCAGGACGTGTCCTGCATCGTGCGCGTTGTTAAAATGTCGCACGAGGAGGACGGTACATTGCTGATTGAGGGGACCGTCATTGCCATTGCCGAAGGCATGCCTGACCTGAAAAAGCGAGAATATGCCACTGTCCCGTTTAGGCCCGGTTTCTTCAGGAGCAGGGATGATGACAAAGACCTCGATGAGTCTTGGCTTGATGTCGATGACGACGAAGAGTGACTTCCCTCTAATACCCCGACCCGCAGATTGAACGGCGAAACGCAAAGCCTACTGACCAGCGGAAACGCGAAGGGCGGTAGCGTTAAATCCGACTGGGCAGCAACCTAGCGCTCTCACTGTCGTCGCTTCGCCTCGGACAGCCGCAGAGGCGGAAGCGCAAGCTCTGACACTTGCGGACACCTCGCCGACGCCCCGCGTGCAAGCTTTCTTAGCCGAAGCGGAGCAGTTCTGTCTGGTGGCTCAGTCAGTGGGAGGCAGGGCGCCAACAGTGCCGGACCTGACGGCGGAGGAGAAAGCAGCCGTCTCCCAGTCGGTGAAATCCCTTTCTGAGATCCTGCGACCTGCGCGTGAACGGGGCGCGGAGCTGGAAGCCCCCATCGCCAAGCTGTTTGCTGGGTTCGATCTACACCGGGGATGAGGGCAAGCTGAAATCTCAAGTTGCTGTGTGGTGCGAGGAGCTAGAGGAGTTTCCGCTGTATGCCATCCGCAAGGCGGCGAAATGGGCCGTTCGTGGCTCTCAGAAACTGCCAACGCTGGCCGGCGTTCATCGCGGACGTGAGACTTGCGATTGGCAGCAGCGTGCTGCAGCGCGATAAGCTCTTGAGGGGGCTGCTAACGTCGTAACCACGCCCAGGTTGCTGTACCCCACAACTTCGCGTATGCCCGCGCCCGAGGGGGCGAAGCAATTAAAGCATGGACACTACACCTGAATTTCCAAAACTTACCTGCAAGATGTCACCGGTCTTTACCGACTTGGAGGACGTCCCGTCAGACCTTGAGGTCAATTACGAGGACGAGTGCTGGTATATTCGGGTTCCCGTGGCGGAGAGCGAGGATGAGCGCTGGCTGACCTCAGTTGACGTCGGCTACAATCAAATTGATAGGAAAAGTCCATGTAGCGGCACCAATCCAATCGATTTCTTCCATTTTGGGTATGAAATCCACTTGTTCGATCGACAAGATGGCGTGACCTACCAAACGTTTGACCCACTTTTGGCTCGATGTGCGATTCCGCCAGAAATTCGACAACTCATAGTAGAAATAACTTGCGCGTGCTACTTGAAGCTTATAGCGGATTGCAGCCCAGATTACATATTTAGGAGAACGTGGCTGGAAAACCCAAGCGAAAGCGCCCTAAAAAAACACGTTCTGGCCACCAAAACCCTCTGCAAATCCGGATACGAGGTGATAAAAGAGGGAACTGATCAATACAGCCGCAAGTTTTGGTTGCTAGGGAAGAGCGACGAAGATCACTCGCATTTGGAGCGAGTTGAGGGTAATGATGAGCTAGGAGCTGACCATGAGCCTTCGTGACCATTTCGATATTGCCCTGGACAAGGGTGAGCAGAAGCCAGGAAACCGCGCGCGCGCCCTCGGTGTAACCGTTAGGACGGGCGAGGACGCTGCGCGTCACCTGAAGCAGGCGCAGGACTCGCTCAACAAAATCCGTGCAAAGCAGGCTGAGCGTCAAAGGCAGGCTGAGCTTCAAAAGAAGCTTGAGCACGCCTGATCTCGCAGTTTCCAAACGTCGCAAGGCCGCCCGGTAGGCGGCCTTTTTATTTGACTCTCAAGTTCTCTTTTTGTTCTATGGGGCCATCTTCAGGGGTATGGCTCATGACACTCGACCAAATCAAGGCCGAGATCGCCCGCATGCGCGTGCAGATCAAACGGCAACAGCGTGATATTTTAGATCTTCAGCGGGCGGGCATTGGCACCACGTCCGCCATCGCCCTGCTGGAGCGCATGCAGGACAAGGTGGATGGGCTGATCGGTGAGCGGAATCGATTGACCGGTGAGGCGAGGGGCCGCGACCAACGCAGCTACATCGGCGGCAAGACCATCAAGGGCACTCCTTCGTACCGCAGGATGTGATGGATAACCTTCAGCGTTTCCCGGCGCCGTGGGTGGTGGAAGAAGGCAGCGACCAAGTTTTCAGGGTGTACGACGCGAGTGGATTTTACATCTGTTCGATCTGCCACCGCGAGGGCTAGCACGCCCGGAGCTACCACTACGCGGACGAGCACATGAAGCGGGAAGAGGCAAGGTGATGGGGTGACAGGGCTCGACCGACGCCAGCGGAAGCGGGCATGAGTCACGCTGGATACGGCTAGCGTGGCATTGACGGCGTGCTATTTCGGAACGTCGAATGCCATCACGGTCAGAACCACCTCGCGTGAGTGGTCGCTGGGGCTACCAAATACATACCGGAAGCGCGTCTCGCTTTCCTTCTCTGGCCCACGCTTTTTGTGCGGGTGCTTGTCGGTCGCTTCCATCATCGTCTTCAGTACCGCCGAGAAGTCCTTGTTGCGGTTGAAGATGACCACTGCGGTCTTGGTGTCTCGCCAGCTGAGATAGCCAAGCAGCTGGTCGATCGTCTCTAGGAAAGCCTTTTCACCGCCCCAGAACTTGCATTCCGCGATGAAGATGTTTTTCCCGTCGATGCGGATCAGGATGTCGGTCTTGCCGGTGTAGTTGAACGTCTCGCCGGACGCGGCGCCTTGGAAGCTCCCATTGAGCTGCATCAGAAAGTGCTGGCGAATACCTTCTTCGCCAAGCGCCTCAAAGGACGACGGCGCGCGCTCCATCACGACCGCCATATTCTCCATGATGTCGAGGATCTGTTTGTACGTCTCCAGATCCAGTGTCGGTTCTGGTTTGAACGGCGCGGTGCTCTGCGGAGCAGGGCGTGGATCGATCCGCTTCGGCTTGATGGGGGCGGCAAAAGTCTGCGCGGCACCAGGTCGTGGCTTCAGATTGAAACCAAGGCTGGCGACCATGTCGCGGTCCTTCAGCAACTTGGCTTTCCTGGCCTCCACGGCGTTGCGGATGACCTGGGGGAGTGACGCGTTGAAAGGATCGGCAGTCGAGCGGTGCCAGCCAAGGTATTTCTCGATGTCCGCAATAGCGCCATCGAGTGACGCTTTCACCTGATCGGGGTTCAGATCCCGGCCAATCACGCGGACGATGACGTATTCCTTGGTAACGATCGCGCGGGGTGGCGCCGTGTCGAACGTGGACGGTCTGATGAAGAAGAAGTCCTTGTCGCCCTCAAACGGGATCGACAGCTCGACAATCGTGCCGGTGACAGAGCTGACGCCGCGACCGCCATAGTCTCTGAACTGGTCGCGTACGGGCACCTGGCCCTCCCGCTGATCGACGAATGCTTCGGCGACGGCGAGGCGCGGGACATCCAGTTGTACCCCCCGCAAGATTTCCGCCACGAGGTCTTCGGTGGGCGTCTTGAGCATACGGTCGTCATGTATGGCGGTCACGGCGCTACCGGCCTGTTGGCGGTGAGCCTCGATCACCTGGAAAGAATCGTGCTTGTAGAAAAGAAGCTCTGGCTCGCCGTGATACATAAGTTGCCCTGTGCGCCGTGACTTATCGGTCGAAGTTGCCCTCTGTTAACCACGAGGTGCCCGTGGTCTCCACCTTGAATTTCAGCTTTGTCTTCAGGCGCTGAGCAAGTTCCTTCCGGGATGTGGAGCTTCCCGAGAGGTGCAGGATGTGCATGCCATCGATGTCGCTCAGCTTGCGGACTTCTCCGACCTGGACGATGAGCGTCTTTTCCGGATGGGCGCCCAAAGCTAGGCCCGCTTCGAACATCACGTTGGGTCGCGACTGCGGCTCAACCTTGATGCCATTCTTCTTCTCTTGCTTCGTCGCAAACTTAGCTTTGATCTTGGCGCCTTCGTCGGGAGAAAACATGACCAGCACGCCCTGGGCCTGCTTCATCACGTTTTTCACAATCTGTGTGATATTCGGATTTGCTCCGCGGGCATCGGCAACAGCTTGGCTGAACTCCCTCGCATTGATGCCGATCGCTCTGAGGAAGGCGAATATATCCTCGTTGAGCTTAGTGTCGCGGCCGTGCACGACAAAGATGGTATTGTTGCGGGTCGTCTTCACCGGTTTCGCAGGAGCATGTGCACGAGGCGTAGCTCTTGCGGGCTGCGCGGAGACGATGGGTGCCGCCGGAGCGCGAGCTGGAGCCGCGCCTCGCATTTCTTCGCGGTCCCCATCTTTGATATAGCGTTGAAACCCAACGCCGTGCTCTCGCGCCACGAGCAGCGACGCTACGTGACTGCTGACATGAGCGTCGTCGGCCTTCTCCTGGATAAGCGCGTAAATGCGCTTATTGCTCACGCCCAGCTTCGCCATCAGCTTTTGCAGGAGCGCAGGGTTGATCTTGCTCGCCATTATTTTGACTTCGCCTTTTTCTTCTTTGAGCCCTGCTTTTTTCGCTGGAAGCGTACTTGCCGGACATAGGAATCGTAGACGCCCAAAATGCTGGTGATCTCCTTGGACGTGAAGCCGATGCCGTCCAACATGAGGGCAGCGTCTTCTTGCTTCATTTCCCTGGCGACGTAGGCCGCCAGTAGACCGGCGATCTTGTCCATCACGTCTACCTTCGGCGTATCATCGCTAGCGCTTCTTTTTCGCGGTGCCACCCTTAGCCCCCTTCTTGTTTTCGCGCTGACGCATGTTCGTTTTTACGGAGTTACCGGTAGAGCCCATCATCACCGCAGCTTCGTCAGTGCTGAAGCCGAGGCGCTCTAAGAATTGCACCTTCGCGATGAGATCTGGCTTCTCCTCTCCCTCACTGCGTGTGAATTCCTGCACACAAAGATAGGAGAGGGCCTTGCCGATGACCTCAAGCCACTTGCTATCGCTTTCTTGCGCCACGCTTCGCTCCCTGTGCTTTCATGACGCGAACCGACTCGGGACTACTCCCAGCGGCGCTCGCTGCGTCCTTCGACGGCACGCCCAAACCCTCTAGGAATTTGACCTTCTTCAGCACGCTGTCGGCTTTGTCGGGATTTTTCTCGGCGAACTTCTCTAGGCAGAGATATGCCAACGCGTTGCCAATCACTGGAAGCCAGGTGGCCTCCGCGCTCTTATCGTGTGACACGTTCAAACCCTCAAATCGAAAATTAGTAGGATCTAGCGAATCAGTGAGGATAACTACTCAATCCGAAATACAATGGATCTGAGGGGGCGGAAGCTAACAAAAGCGGGTTATCCACGTTTCCCCGTGATCGGTGAATAACTGTTGGGCAGTAGTAAGTGTGATTTCGCAATCGCGAGCAGCGCGAGGGATGTATTACTTCCTTAGCCTTGAGATGAGCTGCCGCTGGCCGTCTTTCAAGGCGACGTACCAGTTATTCCAGGCATTCTCGACGTTGCTATGGATAGTTCGGCTAAGCTGATTGAGCGAATTACACTTCGCGCCGTTGTCGGTGCGGACTAGAAAGCCGTCGTTGGCCGTAGCCCGATATTCTTTCCCTTTGTAGGTCCGGAAGATCTGCTGGCCCTCTTTCAGCTCCACCCCGTGGCGCGGATCTGCCCAGCCGACACGATTGGATGCGGGGCTAGCCTCTTTCTCGCGTGAGATACTCAGGGGGGGTGACCCGCCAGTTTGTGATAACGTCGTGTGCAGGGATGCGCGTCCGTCCTCTGCTGGGGGACTTGAAAATCTCTTCATGGGCAAAACTCCGCGGCTCGGTTTTGATCCGTAGATAAGACCCAAAAGAAAGAGCTCGTTGACGAGACGTCGCGTAGGAAGCTGCTGCTATTCTCATGTTGAGAACCTCGAAACCGCTATCAAATTTAATACGTAACTCTGTGCCGAGCAGCAGTAGACATTCGACTGATGCACTGACTGCGCTTAGTCTTCGATGAGCTGTTCACTTACGCGAGGGATCGTCACCGAAGGCCGGGACTATGGCCCGGCGCGCCTGCGCGTAGAGTCCGGTCAGCCAGCTGACGCGATCTAATGTTGGCTATCCCATCAACCACTGTGGAAAAGAACAATTAAAGTGCTCGTTGGGGTTGCGTATTGTTTCTGTTCTTTATATGTTCTCTCTGTGATGTGGGGGAGAATAAATGCCAGTCAAGGTATTCATTTCGCATAAGAACGAAGACGCCGTGCAGGCTTCAAGAATTGCCAACTATCTCATGGTGAACGGGCTTGAAGTTTATCTAGACGTTATCGATGCCCAGCTCGGTAGAAGCGGGCCCGATCTTGCGGAATATATCCGGGCACAGCTCGACAAGTGCACACAGTCGCTTGCAGTCATAAGCGCTCGAACGCAGGCATCCTGGTGGGTGCCTTGGGAAATCGGTGTCGCTACCGAGAAAGAGCGCTTTCTCGCATCGTTCATATCCGACAACGCTTCCGTTCCAGAGTATCTGGCGAAGTGGCCGTACATGCGGACGCAGCCGGATCTGGACAAGTATATCCAGGAGTCAAAACGGGCCGAGTTGCTCGTCGAAAGCCAAATCCAAAAAGGTTATCGCAGCACGGCACGAGGAACGGCATTTCGGTCGTTCCATACTTCAATGAAAGCGGCGTTGCGGCAGCCGTAGGTTTTGATCACGGAGAACGGTAGATGGCTGATAAAAAAGTTATTTTCATTGCCTTCGCGATTGAAGACGAAACGCAGCGCGATTTTCTGAAAGGACAATCGCTTCACCCTCGCGCGCCGTACGAGTTCGTCGATATGTCGGTGAAGCAGGCGTATGACAGCGGTTGGAAAGATAAGGTCAGAACGAGGATTCGTCGTTCGGACGGAGTAATTGTTCTCGTCAGCAAGAACTCCAAGGCGTCCACGGGACAGAAATGGGAGATCGAGTGCGCAAGAGAAGAACGTAAAAAGATTAGGGGGATTTGGGCCTATGCGAGCGATCGTACTGAAATACAGGGCGTAACGACCCACACCTGGAGCGACGCCAACATCAGCAACTTCATCGACTCTCTTTAGGAGCGGTCATGCGCAAGGCCCTAATTGTCGGTATAGATCACTATCAGGACATCACGCCGCTGAGAGGGTGCGTGAATGACGCTAATTCTGTTGCTGCTGTACTAGGTCGTCATGCCGACGGCGCCATCAACTTCGCCACGCCAAAGGTGCTTACAGCTACTGGCGTACACAACCTGGTTTCTCGCAAAATGCTCCGCGACTCGATTGAGGCGCTTTTTGCGGATGAATCCGAAATCGCGCTGCTGTATTTTGCGGGGCACGGTTACGTCGATGAGACCGGCGGTTTTCTGTGTGCAAGCGACTGTCGGACAGGCGATGACGGTCTAGCGCTTCACGAAATAATGACATTTGCCCGGTCCTCAAAGGCGACGAATAAGATAGTCATCCTCGATAGCTGTCATGGTGGAATAGTAGGAAACCGACCAGGCGGTGGTGGAGTCGCCGAAATCAGTAACGGCATGACTTTGCTAACCGCGTCGACTGAGGATCAATACGCGTATGAGGGGCCAAATGGAGCGCCCGGTGTGTTTACGAACCTTTTAGTGGACGCTCTTAACGGCGCCGCCGCGAACCTCGTTGGCGATGTGACACCCGGTAGTGTCTATGCGCACATCGATCAGTCGCTCGGCCCGTGGGGTGGCCAAAGGCCTGTGTTTAAGACCAACGTGAAAAAGTTCGTTTCTCTCCGGAAGGCCGCGCCGCCAATTGCGCATGGCGAGTTGTTACAGCTTGCCACGCATTTTCCGCAGTCAGGCTTCAAATTCCAGCTCGATCCATCTTTCGAGCCGGAGCGTTCGCAAGAACAGAAAGACAATCCAGCAATTCCGCCGCCAAATCCAGCGAATACAGCGACTTTCAAGATTCTCCAGAACTACGTGCGCGTAAACTTGGTGCGGCCCGTCGATGCCCCCCACATGTGGCATGCGGCGATGGAGAGTAAATCATGCGAACTCACGGTGTTGGGCGAGCACTATCGCCGTCTGGTGGCGAAAGAGCTCATATGACATTTCACGAGAGCTGTTAGTGGATAGTTTGCAGCATCAGAAAGCTTTGGCCCAGTTGCTAGAAAAGCTTGCCTCGATTGAACACGAGCGCTGGGCACATTGGCAGAAATATATGCACGAAAAGGGCGAGTTGCTGCCTGATGGTTCACTGAAGCTGCCTGCAGAACTTGTTGGTCGTTGGCAGACACAGATTGAGACGCCCTACAACGAACTAACTGAGGGAGAGAAGGACAGCGACCGCGAGCAGGTCAGGAAATATCTTCCGCTGCTCGAACGCTGGCTTCAAGATGCTATGAAAGGCGAAAGAGGTGAGTGAATTCAAGTCGTTCCGGGATCCTCTTCTCTCGCTTTACCAATCGGCAGTCGGGGATGTCGCGAAACAAATCGATAGAACGCCTGTAAAAACGGTGCAGATGCGCGCCGGGCTAGGCCGATCTGCAACTAGTTCCTTGACGGGGCAAGCATCCAAAATTGCAGAGCGGGAGTATAACATAGCAGTTGGAAGTGAGCCTGACGCGAAAACACAAGACCCGATAGCCCGTGAGCTGACAAAGGGGGGTATCGCACAAGTCTGCGCAGAACTGGGCTGGCGGTACTTCAAGGCGCTAGCCGCTGGGAACCAGCAAGCCGTCGAGCAAATTAAGGCCGAGTTCAGTGCTGGCACATGCGATCCGGCGTGGATCACGACACTTGAAGCGTATCGCAGTTACTTCGGAGCAGACGGAAAACGCAAGCCCATACCATATGTCCGACCAAGCAGCATTGGTCCGAGGACGATTGAGATAAAAGCTGACGCCCGCGTGGCCTTGATGGGTGATTGGGGCACCGGAGCTGCGCCCGCCATGGACGTCCTCAAGTGTATAGCTGAGCACGACCCGGATGCTCTGATTCATCTGGGAGACATCTACTATTCGGGCACGCCTGATGAATGCACAAAGAATTTTCTTGGGCCAATCAATACTATTCTTCGTTCCAAAACGTGCGTTCCCGTCTACACCCTTGCGGGCAATCACGACATGTACTGTGGAGGAGTGGGGTTCTATGAGCTTCTCCCGCAATTGAATACTGCGCCGCTCACCCAGCCAGCCAGCTTCTTCTGCCTCCGATCCGCGGATGAAAAATGGCAGCTGCTTGCTATGGATACGGGCCTGCACGATGATAACCCTGCTACAGTGATGGGCGCGGTCACGTATCTTGAGGAAGATGAACTGGCTTGGCATTGCGATCGCATTCAGGAGTTTCCCGGTCGGACAATCTTGCTTTCCCATCATCAGCTGTTTTCGGCGTTTTCGCCGATCGGTTCGCCTGGGCCTGATGGAAAGCTTTCACCGGTAAATCCCAAACTGCTCGCGGCGTTTACGCGAATGACCGCTACAAAAGAGATTGCAGCGTGGTTTTGGGGACATGAGCACACGCTCAGTATCTATCAGAAGTTTTCTGGTCTGAAGCGCGGCCGATGTTTAGGGAATGGCGCCGTTCCTGTTTCGATCATCGACAAAATTTACGAACCACTCGCCAACCTGAACGACACACCAGCGCTGCTTGATCCGACTCGGCTTGGCACGACGGGAGGGGTTTACAATCACGGTTATGCGGTTCTGACCTTCCAAGGTGACCGCTGCCAGACTGATTATTATCAAGTGGCGTCTGGCGTTTGCCGAGCAATTTTCAATGAACAGATTTTTTGACCAGGACCGAAAGAATTTAAAGATGCACCCGAAGGGGGGCATCCGTATCAGTTATCTGATGTTTCTTTTCGCTCACGGATGACCAATCGACCGGTGAGAGGCAAAGCGATGAGGTCGATGTTGTAGCCCTTCTTGTCATCGTGGGCCCAGACCGCACCCACTTTTGTCCAAAAGGTGTTTTCACCTTCGCCAGTGACGACGAAAGCTTCGTGAGTGGGCTTCTTTGAGTTGACAGCCATAGTTTTTCTCCCGTTGACGAAGCCGCCTGACAGGCGAGATCGGGCAGGAGGTGAAACGATCCAGCGCCGGTCTTAACCGGCAAACGGTGATGTCATCATAAGCGGGATGTTGTCTATCGCCTCTCGGCAAAGCCCGTTCGGCGCCATATGACTCGGGGCGCTGCGGCGAGTCAGCCGCAAATGTTCAACAATAGCTTATCTGGCTCGCACGTGGTGTGTAATTGAGAGTCTCAAGCCTAGTACGGCGATCTATGTTGCATCGTTGTATGAGTTGATCGACTATTTGTATGGGAAAGTTCTGATCGTTGTGTGGTCAGTATGGACGCTGAGCAAGGGCCGAAATCATGTCGGATACGTTCGATGTGTTCATATCCTATAGGAGATCAGACGCCCTCGCATTCGCGCGTCGTCTGAGACGACTGCTTCAGGAGTACAAACCCCCACGGCCGCTCCGGGATCGAAGGCGGGAGAAGCTTAAGGTCTACCTTGATACGATTTATGAGCAGGGTACGAACGATTTCTTTGAAAAAGTGACGCTCCCGGCGCTGCTCGCCTCGAAACATCTGGTCGTCGTACTGACCAAGGATGCAGTTGATCGCGGGCCGGGCGTTAATGACTGGATCCGGCGAGAGATTGAAGCTTTTGAGGCGGGACCGAACGCAGGCAACGTGATTGCTGTCCGGGCTGCAGACGTGCCCGGCAACGCACTACCCGGTGATCTGGCGCGCCGCTATCCAAATCTCGAGATCATTGATCTTTTAGGATTAGGTGCATTCGCATTCCTAAGCCCCATGAAAGGAGCAAGGCTGTCGGCAGAAATGGTAAAACTGATCGCCCCGTTAATGGGGTTCGGCAACAACGATATGCCTGTTCTGCATCGCGAAGAAGAGCGCAGACAGCAAGCGAGACTAGGTCTCGCCTCAGGAAGTGCGACATCGATCATCGTAGCCATTGCCGGTCTGGCAGTCTTCGCTTTGGAGAGCCGGAATCGTGCGGTAGACGCCCTTTCACGCAGTATATTCGCGACTGATAGGATGATTGAATCCGTGTCTACGTCGCTGCCTGCTGGAGAAGGACGGAGCAATCTGCTGGCCTCGAGTTGCGATCTTCTAGATTCTCTGAGAGATCGCGCGCCAGCTCCCCCACGGACGACCGCGATTGCGTTGTGTGCTGTTGGTCGCGCCGAAAGTCGCGACAAGGTGGGTGAAACACAGGAAGCATCTGCGACGCTCGATGCGGTAATAAACCTCGCAAAGCAAAAGTTCGCACAAGTCGAATCACCCGACAATGCATCGTCGGAATTGATCGTGCGGAGGGCGATGTTGGAGCGCGCGATTGACGGAAAAGTCCCGGCGAAGCAGGCTCTGGCAGATTTTATCGTCGCTTCTCGTTCTCGATCGAATGCTCTTTCGACCGATGCAGATCTACCGCGATACGCTGCGGATACGCTGCAAGTTGCCGCTGTGCGTTTTGTAGAGAAAAACCTAGGGAGCGAGGCTTTGCAAGCAGTCGATCAATCGATCGAGTTTGGAAAACTTGCGCTAGAACGTGGCGCGCCTCTCTCCACCAAGCTTGAGCATGTTGCAGTCGTAACCCTCAAGTCTGTGATTCATAATTGGCGTGGGGAAGCCTCTGCATCTGCTCAGGCCAAAGAAAAAGCTGTTGAATTATTCGCGTCGATCTCCGCGCAAGAGGCCGCGTCCGCCGGCTTAAGCGCGCGATACCGCGAGATCGTGGACTTAGTTAAGCCGCCTGTCACAAAGGCACCTACTGCGACAACTCCGTCATCTAAATCATCGACGACAAAAGCAAAGCCATGAAAGCGCCTTTCGTCAAAGCGTTTGTTATTGCAGCGATGCTCTCTGCCATCACAATCGTTGCTTTGAGTATCGGAGTGGCTTGGATTCTCGTACCTGCACCTCGCGAGCGTTTTGCTACCAGGGGGTTTTCGTTCGAATTGGCCCGAGGTTGGGCTTGCACGCAAGAAGGTACGGAGTTCGTCTGTCGCAACGGTAAGCCGCCTTCCGATTCAATTCTCATTATGACGATGAAGCACCGGTCTCCGGAAGATACGTTGTCGAAGTACGAACAGCATCTGCGCGCTGGTATGCCTATGGCAGACGGGAATGGCAGGGCAGAGGTCATCTCGATCCGACGCGTCGTCATCGGAGGGGCCGATTGGGTTGAGGGCGTCTTCCATGGTTCGGAAGTGCCTCGCTATGACACCACGTACCTAGCAGGCATTACTGCAGAGATCGGAATTCTTTTCACGATGAGCGTTCACAAAAATTTCCGGGACATTCGGTCGAAGGATTTGAAGAGTATGGCCGAAAGTCTCGTGATCTATCAGCGTCCTGACCGGCTCTGACTCGTGCCGGCCAATGCAATGCACGGCCAACTTGCGAGAGATGCCCATGTCTACTGTCGAGTTTGGAGTAGGCTGAGAATGGTGGTCTTGAGCGGCATCTCATCGCCCTCGAAACTGGCTATCATGGCATTCAGGAATGCATCGGGATCGAGGTCGTCAAGATCGATCGTATGACCGCGTGCTCGGGTGGGCTCACGTGGTTTGCGGCACGCAAATCGCTTCATTGCTGCTCGTACGCCCATCGAGATTCGATTTACTCGACAGGTATGTGTCAACCTGCGAACGCAAGTAAAAGCTCCCTAGAAACTTCTGAGGATCAAAAACCGGCCTGATGCTCGCATGATCGAGCATCAGGCGAACGGTCCGGGAGTGACTGCCGATACATTCGGCCACCTCGCGCGCGGAAACGTAAGTCTTTTGGAAGTGGTCTGCGACCTCTCGAGGAATGATTGGTATGGTCCGACGGGCTGCAGAGCAGAACTCATCACGCACCTGAAGATGTCCTTCCGCGATAAACGTTCCAACTGCGCCCTTTTCCATCCCAACGATCATCGCCGCAAACTCGGTTTTATTGACACCGGACGCACGAGTAGGATTGACGATCATCATGACCTCATTGACGTCCACGACTAGAGCGTCAAACCGTCGTTCGCCGCGGAGAAGGCCCTTCCATATCTTGCCTGAAACAAGCAGGTCTATGGCTTGATCTATCCTAATGCCAGTTGCTTTTCGTAGGTCATTGACGGAAACCTGAGCGCTTGAAACGTCCGATAGACTGACCGCGCCGGAAAATAGTTTATCTACAAACTTCTCGACGGTTGATCTTGCGAACAACGTTTTGACTCGACTATCGGGGCTAGACTCAACGAGTTTTGGCAAAAGACCTGACTCCATTAGGCATCGCATAACAACGATTGATATGCCTGCGAGGATTCTGACTTGCGCGGAAGTCATCGCGCCTCTCAGGTCGTCGAGAAATTCTGCGACCTCCTCGATCTTGAACGTCGTTCGATGATCCGGAAGCACCTCGCTGGGATCGGTGCTAACCATTCCTTTGTTCTCAAGTAGGTTCCTTATCGTGTATTGGTGGAGACCAGATTCCAACGCGAGACTTCGAATCGTGTGAACCTGCTGCTTGTCCAGTGTTTCACCCAGTACGTCCGTTCCGGCTGGAAGGGGGAAAGTCTCAACGATAAAGCGGCGCAGTAGAATTCTTGCTTTTGCGTATTCCGTTTGACCCTTCGTCTTCTCAACGAGATCGTAGAATTCCCGAATAATCTCCCGCAACCCCCACACACCATGTGCGTCCATTTGCGCTTGCTTCATTTGTAAAAGCTGCGAGGCGATCGTTTCCTCACCTCCGCTCGCAACGGTAAAACCGAGGTCTGCAGCTACTGCCAAGGTCGTTGCAGGTAGAACGCGAGACCTAAGCGTATGGAGACCTACTGCATTCTTCGCTTTTGGTAGAGATTCCGACAGCATCGAGAGCCCTAGCGCCTCGCACATGTCGATAGCAGCATAAAGCTCGATGTCATCGAGCCAATTGCTAGCGTCGCGACTACCATCGAGGCGACGAGTCAGCCACTCTTGAAAGTGTGAAATTGGAGCTGGCTCCGAATTCTCGCAATGATATGGCAATCGAGGAATGATATCTCGAATCTCTTCGGCAAAATCGAACGATCGATAATATCGCGCGGTCACAGGCGTCGGTATGAGATACACGCGGTGCGCTTTGCACGATCGGAAGTGGCTAATGGTCCACTCTAATCGCAACCAAGGCCTGGCGTGATCGGGGCCGGAGAATCTGTCCATATCCTCCGCGATGCAGTGCGGGCAGAAGAAGAACCGCTTCTGCTTGAAGGAAGAGCGGTGAAGGTACTCGTTGCCAATGGAAACGATCGGGGACTCTCGGTTGATCGTGGGCGAGGCGGACCGTAGCGCGGCCTTGTCGACGCCGCCTACGACCGCCAACGCTTCGATGCCGCTGTCCCTTCCATATTCGAGATCAGCCGCTGGGATAAGCATCTCTTGTAAGAAATGGATCAAGGGGATGCCGTTCAAGGCAGCCAGCCTGGATGCAAAACCTATTGCCGGCTCTCTCGATTCGAGTTGATGCCGCCAGCTTACGGATTTGCGCGCCGCCATCGCTAGGCCTCGTCTTCCAACTCGGCTTCATCCTCATCATCAATGATGAACGAGCCCTCTGGCAGGTGCATCCAGTTGTCGGTGGTGAACGGATTGTCTTCAATGCGCCCTCGTGCGTGAGAGTGCGCAACGAAGGCGTCCTCAAGATGGTCAGGCGTGAACTCGTGCGCGCTGCTCCGGAACGCTTGATGAATTCCTGCAAGAACGATCTGAGTGATCCTGCCATATCCGTAGCCCGCTGCATGTGCAATCCGGTCTGGCATGTCCGAGCGGACGATCGCGTCGGACGCTAGGTCCGCCTTCTTGCTCATCTCACGAATGATCTTAAGTACGAGCTTGCGCTGCTCTGGGTCTGATGTTTGAACACGCGGGATTCGTTCAAAGAACCCTCGGCGCTCGAATTGAACGTCCTCCGTCGCGAGAGTATTGACCTCCGGCAATCCACTAACGATGAAGCTAACCGGCCAGTCCTTGTCATTCATGACACCTTTAAGCGCCTCAGCGAGGAGCCTGCGCTCCGATGCCTTGGGGGTACTCCTAATCAGGTGCTGGGTTTCATCGATATGAACGAGCAGAACGTGACGATGGCCGAGCCTCTCGGACATCGATCCCCAGAGTTGGCTGGGAGCAAGCGTCTGGAGTATCGGGTATCCGGCGGCGCGCAGGATTCGTTCGCCCAATACACCCATCGTGCAGAGACCTCTGAGTGATACGCTAATAAATGGCTTCACTAGGCCGTAGGGGGTCTCTTCAGGTTCCAAAGCCGGGGTATTCTCGATCATATGACGGATCGCGCGACTCTTTCCTGCACCGCTTCGGCCGGTGATGAAAAAGATACGACCTTCGTCACACTGAGGCCCGTCCATGGAGAACATGTTCTCTAGAAATAAGTCGAACTTCTCCCTAAGTGCAGCGTCTCTGCCGCTCGTAACGTAGTGCGCTTTGACGAGTTTTAGCCGCTCGACCGTGTCGCGGCTGCTAGCTGGGAGTTTTGCAATCCGACGCTTCTTGAACTCCTCACGTGAGGATTGTGGGAATTCGTAAGTGTCCGACACTGTTGCGGTGCTTGATTTACGTTTTGTCATTCGCAGCTGTTGAAATTTCGACGGGATGAACGGGGCGGGTGGGCTTCTGTAGGTTGTCTGGTTGTCTGCTTCGACTTGGGTCGTCTTGGTCTTGACTGATGGGCTGC